>JAYUPN010000364.1:0-18804 GCA_043760065.1 Rubrivivax sp. | reverse complement strand
TTTCGACGCGCTGAAAACGCGGGTGCGCGACTTCACGCCGAAGGAAGTCGCCACCCTGTGCGGCATTCGCGAGGCCGATCTGGTGCAGGCGGCGCGCTGGTTCGCCGGCCTCGACCAACCCGGCGCGGTGCGTCAGCCGGTGCTGTCGCTGTACTGCCAGGGCCTGAACCAGAGCAGCAGCGGCACGGCCAAGAACGCCGCGTTGATCAACCTGCACCTGGCCACGGGGCAGATCGGCAAGCCTGGCGCCGGCCCCTTCAGCCTGACCGGCCAGCCCAATGCGATGGGCGGGCGCGAGGTCGGCGGCATGGCTAACCTGCTGTCGGCGCACCGCGACCTGGCGAATCCCGCGCACCGGGCCGAGGTCGCGCGGCTGTGGGGTCTGCCGAGCGTGCCCGAAAAACCTGGCAAGACCGCGGTGGAGATGTTCCAGGCCGCCGCCGACGGCGAGATCAAGGCGTTGTGGATCGCCTGCACCAACCCGGCGCAGAGCCTGCCCGACCAGGCCACCGTGCAGCGCGGGCTGCAGCGTGCCGAGTTCGTGGTGCTGCAGGAAGCCTTCGACCACACCGCCACGGCGCGCTACGCGCACCTGCTGCTGCCGGCCAGCAGCTGGGGCGAGAAGGAAGGCACCGTCACCAACAGCGAAAGGCGCATCAGCCGCGTGCGCGCGGTCGTGCCGCCGCCCGGCGCGGCGCGCGCGGACTGGGCCATCGCCTGCGACTTCGGCCGCCGGCTCGAGCAGCGGCTGCGCCCCGGACAGCCAACCCTGCTGCCCTACGACACACCCGAGGCGCTGTGGAACGAACACCGCGAAAGCACACGCGGCCGCGACCTCGACATCACCGGCCTCACCTGGGCGCAGCTCGAGCGCTCACCGCAGTGCTGGCCCTTCCCGCAGGGCGCGACGCAGGGCCGGCAACGCCTGTACACCGACGGCCGCTACGCCACCGACGACGGCCGCGCACGCTTCGCCGCGGTACCGTTCCGCGCCGTCGCCGAGCCGCGCGACGCGCGCTTCCCTTTTGCGCTCAACACCGGCCGCCTGCGTGACCAGTGGCACGGCATGAGCCGCACCGGCAGCAGCGGCCGCCTGTTCGGCCACGCCAGCGAACCGGCGCTCGACCTGCACCCGCAGGACATGGCGCGGCTGCGCCTGCACGACGGCGAACTGGTCAGCGTGACCTCGCGGCGCGGCCGGCTGCTGCTGCCGGTGCGCGGCAGCGACAGCGTCGCGCCCACCCAAGCCTTCGTGCCGATGCACTGGGGGCCGGAGTTCGTCAAGGGAGGCGTCAACCTGCTGGCCAGCGCGGCGCTGTGCCCGCAGAGCCGCCAGCCCGAGCTCAAGCACGCGGCCGTGCGCATCGAGCGCGCCGACCTGCCGTGGCGCCTGGTCGCCCTGGCCTGGTGCGACGAGGACCAGGCGACGGCCTTGCGCCAGGCCCTGCGGGCGCTGTTCGATGACTTCGCCTACGCCGCCTGCGTGCCCTTCGGCCGCGATCGCAGCGGCGTGCTCTTTCGCGCCGCCGCAGCCGTACCGGCCGACGCTGCGCTGGTGGACCGCCTGGCGGCGCTGTTCGACGTGCAGGGCGTGCGCGCCCTGCACTACGAAGACGCTCGACGCGGCCAGCGCCGCAGCGTGCGGCTGCGCGGGGTCGGCGCCACGCAGCAGCTCGAGGCCGTGCTGCTGGCCGGCGACACCCGCGCCGAGGCCTGGATCGCGCCGCTGCTGCAGCAGCAGCTGCCGGCACAGGCCTATGGCCGCCAGCTGCTGGCCGGCACCGCCTTGCCGCCCGGCCCGGCGCCGGTGGCCAGCCCCCAGGTTTGCAGCTGCCTGGACGTCAACGAAGCACGCATCGGGCAGACGCTGTCGGCGTGCAGCGGCAACGCCGAAAGCCGCCTGGGCGCGCTGCAGGCGGCGCTGGGCTGCGGCACGCAGTGCGGCTCGTGTCTGCCGCAGCTGCGCCGCATGGTGGCAGCGCAGCCGGTGGCGGCGTAACCTGTGGCCGGGGCTTCGAGACCGCGCATGGGCCCGCATCTTGCAACCGCTTCAGCAGGAGTCACCCCGCGCATGAGCATTTCGGTCTACCTCAAGGACATCGGCCGCGGCGCCGCCGGCGCGCGATCGCTGGGCGTCGAGTCTGCGCGCACGCTGATGCGCGAAGTGCTCGACGGCCACGCCTCGCCGGCGCAGGCCGGTGCTTTTGTGATGGCCATGCGCATGAAGGGCGAGACGCTGGACGAACTGACGGGATTCCTCGATGCCGTGCACGAACGCTGCGTGGCCGTGCCCAGCACGCAGCCGGTGGTGCTGATCCCTTCTTACAACGGCTCGCGCAAGCTGCCCAACCTGACACCGCTGCTGGCGCTGTGGCTGGCGCGCGAGGGCCTGCGCGTGCTGGTGCACGGCCCGCTGGCCGACCCGACGCGCGTGACGAGCGCGCAGATCCTGCACGACCTCGGCCTGCCACCGGCGCTGCAGCCGCTGGACATTGCACAGGCCTGGGCGCGGCGCGAGCCGGCTTTCGTGCCGACGCGGCTGCTGTGCCCTTCGCTGCAGTCGCTGATGGACCTGCGCCACGCGCTGGGCCTGCGCGGACCCGGCCACACGGTGGCCAAGATGATGAACCCGGTGGTCGGCGCGCCGGCGCTGCGCCTGGTCAACCACACCCACCCCGAGTTCGGCGCGCTGATGAGCGCCTGGGCCGCGCGCAGCGGCGCCGACGCGATGCTGCTGCGCGGCACCGAAGGCGAACCGGTGGCCGACCCGCGCCGGCAGCCGCGCGTCGACACCTGGCTGGCCGGCCAGCACCACCCCGAACTGTCGCTGAGGGCGCAGGACGGCGTGCTCGGCGAGTTGCCGATCCTGCCGCGCGAGGTTGACGCTGCCAGCACCGCCGATTACGTGCAGGAGGTGCTCAGCGGCACGCGCCCGGTACCGCCGCCGCTGGCGCACCAGGCGGCGCAGATCGTGGCCGCGGTGCAACTGCTGCAGCAACGCCAGCCGCTGGGGAAGTCGGCATGAAGCGCCGGCCCTGGTGCGCGCTCGTCGGTGCCGGCCCCGGCGACCCCGAACTGCTGACGGTCAAGGCGCTGCGCACGGCGCGCCGCGCCACCGTGCTGCTGGTCGACGACCTCGTCAGCGACGCCGTGCTGGCCGCAACGCTGCGCGGCCGCCGCCGCCCGCCGCGCGTCGTGCACGTGGGCAAGCGAGGTGGCTGCCGCAGCACGCCGCAGGCCTTCATCGAGCGGTTGATGGTCAGCGAAGCGCTGGCCGGCGAACGTGTCGTGCGCCTCAAGGGCGGCGACCCTTTCGTCTTCGGCCGCGGCGGCGAAGAGGCCGATGCCCTGCGCGCGCACGGCATCGAAGTCGAGGTCATCAACGGCATCACCGCCGGCCTCGCCGCCGCCACGGCGCTGGGCGTACCCTGGACACACCGCCACCACGCCCACGGCGTGATGCTCGTCACCGCGCACGCGCAGGACGGCGCGCCGGGCCCCGACTGGGCGGTGCTGGGCGCGGCCGCAGCGCAGGGGCTGACGCTGGTCATCTACATGGGCATGGCGCGGCTGGCCGAGGTGCAGGCCGCGCTGGTCCCCGCGCTGGGCGCCGAAACGCCAGCCGCTGTCGTGCAGCACGCCGGGCTGGCGCACGAACGCCAACTGATCACCACCCTGGGCAACCTGGCCGGCGACGCGCGCCGCCACGGCCTGGGCAGCCCGGCCATCGTGCTGGTCGGTGACGTGCTGCAGGCCCACCAGTCGATGCACCAAAAAGGGGCCGAGCCTCTGTTGCAGGCGGCATGAACCGGCGCTGGCGCCAGCAGGCCATTCCCGGTCTATAATTTCGGGCTTTGCTGGCAAACCAGCGTGTCGATCCTGCAAGGCCGGCCCGAGCCGTCAGGCGCTTCCCAAAAGCGTGGACGGTGGCCACCAGAAACCCCGCATCGCCTGGCAAGACACCGAGCGCACTCCAATTTTTTCGGGACCCCGACCTACATGACCACGATCCGCGTCAAAGAGAACGAGCCTTTCGATGTCGCCCTGCGCCGCTTCAAGCGCACCATCGAGAAGATCGGCCTGCTGACCGAACTGCGCGCGCGCGAGTTCTACGAAAAGCCCACCGCCGAGCGCAAGCGCAAGAAGGCCGCGGCCGTCAAGCGCCACTTCAAGCGCGTGCGCAGCATGCAGTTGCCCAAGAAGCTCTACTGAACCGGGTTCACGTCTGACAACAGCAAGCCCGCGCGGGACGCCGCAGCGGGCTTGTTTCATTTCCTGGAGCATGCCAAATGAAACTGCCCCAAGCTCACTTCGTTCGCAGCCCCCCGAGGGGCGCGTCAGTTCCTTCGGACGGCCGCGCGGAACTGACATGAACACCCTCAAAGACCGCATCACCGACGACATGAAGGCCGCCATGCGCGCCAAGGACGCCGAACGCCTGGGCGCGATCCGCATGCTGCTGGCCGCCTGCAAGCAGCGCGAGGTCGACGAGCGCATCGTGCTCGACGACGCCGCGGTGGTGGCCATCGTCGACAAGCAGATCAAGCAGCGCAAGGACTCCATCGCCGCCTTCACGCAGGCCGGCCGCACCGACCTGGTGGACAAGGAGAGCGCTGAGTTGCAGGTGCTGCAGGCCTACCTGCCACAAAGGCTCGGCGCCGACGAAGTGACGGCGGCCATTGCCGCGCTGGTGACGGAGCTGGGTGCGTCCGGGCCGGCGGACATGGGCAAGGTCATGGCGGCGGCCAAGGCACGGCTGGCGGGCAAGGCCGAGATGGGCCTGGTGTCGGCGGCGGTGAAGCAGGCGCTGGCCAAATGACGGCCATGAGCACCCTGTCGACGCGCGCGATCGCTGCCGACGTCTGCGTCGCGCCGCAACTGCGCCCCGAGTCGATGGTCGAGGTGGCGCGGGCGGGTTTTCGCAGCGTCGTCAACAACCGGCCCGACTTCGAAGAAGGTCCCCAGCAGCCGACCTCGGCACAGATCGAAGCGGCCGCACGCGCTGCGGGTCTCGAGTACCGCCACCTGCCCGTCGGCCCGGCCTACCAATCGCCCGAAGACGCCGCCGCAATGGCGCGCCTGCTGGCCGAACTGCCGCGGCCGCTGTTGATGTTCTGCCGCAGCGGCACGCGCTCCGACAAGCTGTACCGGCTGGCGCAGCAGGCCTGATCCGGGCGCGCTGCGGCCCTCGCCTGCGGCCCCGTGCTTTCCCTAGGCAGACGCCGCTGGCCGCAGGAACGCGCGCCGCACTCCGTACAGTCGGGTCCGTTTGCATTCAGGCCTCGGGCAAGCCAGGGCCGACGCGCAGCATCTGACTTGAAATCCAACGGAGTTCCGCCTTGCAAGCTCTACTGAAACTCTCCGACGGCGTCGACGCGCTCGGAACCCAGATCGGACGCATCATCCGCTGGCTGGTGCTGGGGTCGGTGCTGATCAGTGCCGGCAACGCCATCATCCGCAAGGTCTTCAACGTCAGCTCGAACTCCTTCCTCGAGATCCAGTGGTACCTGTTCGCCGGCGTGTTCCTGCTCGGGGCGGGCTTCGCCTTCATGCGCAACGTGCACGTGCGCATCGACTTCATCTCGAGCAAGCTGTCCAAGCGCACCAACACGATCATCGACGTGGTCGGCATCGTCGCGTTCGTGATTCCGCTGTGCGTGATCATGGTCTGGCTCAGCTGGCCGCTGTTCGCCAGCGCCTGGGTCTCGGGCGAGATGTCGCAGAACGCGGGCGGCCTGATCCGCTGGCCGGCCTACCTGCTGATGCCGCTGGGTTTCGGCCTGCTGCTGCTGCAAGCCCTGTCGGAACTGGTCAAGCGCGCAGCATTCCTCCTGGGCCTGCGCGCTGAACCGATGAGCATCGAGCCCGGCAAGAGCGACGAGGAGATCCTCGCCGAGGAACTCGCCGCCGAAGCCGCCAAGAAGCAGTCCGGAGCCTGAACCCATGGAAGCCTCTTTTCTCGCCCAGCAGTTCGTGCCGCTGATGTTCGCGGCGCTCTTCATCTTCCTGCTGTCGGGCATTCCGGTGGCCTTCGGCCTGGCCGCCACGGGCCTGTTCATGGGCTTCATCGGCATGGAGGCCGGCCTCTTCGGCAGCAACCTGTTCCAGGCCTTGCCGCTGCGCGTGTTCGGCATCATGCAGAACGACACGCTGCTGGCGATCCCGTTCTTCACGCTGATGGGCATCATCCTGGAACGCTCGGGCATGGCCGAGGCCCTGCTCGAAACCGTGGGCCAGGTCTTCGGCCCGGTGCGCGGGGGCCTTGCCTTCGCGGTGATCCTGGTCGGCGCCCTGTTGGCGGCGACCACGGGCGTGGTGGCAGCGGCGGTGATCTCGATGGGCCTGATCTCGCTGCCCATCATGCTGCGCTACGGCTACAACCGCACCATCGCCACCGGCACCATCACAGCCTCGGGCACGCTGGCGCAGGCCATTCCGCCGTCGCTGGTGCTGATCGTGCTGGCCGACCAGCTCGGCCGCTCGGTGGGCGACATGTACGCCGGCGCGCTGTTGCCGGGGCTGATGCTGGTCGGCCTGTACCTGGCCTTCATCGCGCTGGTGGCGATGTTCAAACCGGGCTGGGTGCCGGCGCTGCCGGTGGAAGCGCGCATCTACCGCGAGCCCAACGGCTCCAGCGGACACCGCTCGCTGCTGGTGCTGTTTGCGCTGTGCGGTGCGGCGGGCTATGCCTGGTCGCGAGTCCACCAGAGTGTGATCAATCCGCTGGTCGGCCGCGAATTGCCGGCGCCGGGCGACGAGATCTTCATCATGTCGATGACGGTGGCGTCGCTGCTGGCGCTGGCGCTGGCGCTGGTCAACAAGACCTTCAGGATCGGCCTGCTGTCGCGGCTGACCGAGCAGGTCACCTTTGTGCTGATCCCTCCGCTGGTGCTGATCTTCCTGGTGCTGGGCACCATCTTCCTGGGCATCGCCACGCCGACCGAGGGCGGCGCGATGGGCGCGCTGGGCGCGCTGCTGATGGCGGCGGGCCGCGGCAAGCTGAGCAAGTCGCTGCTGATCCAGGCGCTGGACAACACCGCCAAGTTGTCGTGCTTCGTGCTCTTCATCCTGGTCGGGTCGACGGTGTTCAGCTTCACCTTCAACGCCGCCGACGGCCACATCTGGGTCGAGCACCTGTTCAAGGACATGCCGGGCGGCGCGATGGGCTTCCTGATCGTCGTCAACGTGCTGATCTTCATCCTCGGCTGCTTCATCGACTTCTTCGAGATCGCGTTCATCGTGATCCCGATCCTGGCGCCGGTGGCCGACAAGATCCTGCCCGGGCTGCTGCCGCCGGGCACGCCGCCGGAGATGACGCTGATCTGGTTCGGCGTCATCGTGGCCATGAACCTGCAGACCTCGTTCCTGACCCCGCCCTTCGGCTTTGCGTTGTTCTACCTGCGCAGCGTCGCGGCGAAGGCGGACTACACGGACGCCGTCACGCGCGAACGCATCCCGGCCGTGCAGACGAGCCAGATCTACAAGGGCTCGATCGCCTTCATTTGCGTGCAACTCGTCATGGTGGCGGTCCTCATCTACTTCCCGACGCTGGTGACCGGGGGCATCGAGAAGGGCCCCGACATCGACGCCGACAAGGCCTTGCAGATGATGCAGGACAAGTCGAACGCCGACCGCGGCTCGCGATCGGATGCGCCGCTGCAGATCCCGGCGGCGCCGGGGTCGGCAGGATCGGCCGCCGGCGACGGCGCAGGTGCCCGCAGCGAACGAGAAGACCCGATGAAGGGCCTGCTCGACTCGATGAAGAAGGACGAGGCCAAGAAGCCTTGACGCGGCGCCGGGCGCGGGCCGGGTCTGCGCGACTTCCCGCCCCGGTGCCTTCGGTACGCGGGGCGGTCGCGCCACCCCGCCACGGCACGGGCACAAAAAACCCCGCCGAAGCGGGGTTCTGGTCTGGCCATCGCGCGAGTTGCGCGCGAGCCGTGATCAGAGCTTTTGCGACTGCATGAAGTCGTCGAAGCGGTTTTCGGTGAAGCGGAACCACAGGTTCTGGTCGCGGCGGAAGGCCGAGTAGTCCTCGTAGATCTTCTTCCAGGCCGGGTTGCTGGTGTTCAACTCGGCGTAGACCTCCATCGCGGCCTTGAACGAGGCCTCCATCACGTCCTTCGGGAACGCGTGCAGCTTGGTGCCCGCGGCCACCAGTTGCTTCAGGGCCGCCGGGTTGCGCCCGTCGTACTTGGCCTGCATGTCGATGTGGGACATGGCCGCGGCGTTGTTGATGATCGCCTTGTACTCAGGCGTCAGCGCGTCGTAGGCCTTCTGGTTGACGTACAGCGACAGCTGCGGGCCACCTTCCCACCAGCCCGGGTAGTGGTAGTGCGGGGCCACCTTGTGCAGACCGAGCTTGAAGTCGTCGTAGGGGCCGACCCATTCGGCGGCGTCGATCGTGCCCTTCTCCAGCGCCTGGTAGATCTCGCCGCCGGGGATGTTCTGCGGGATCGAGCCGATCCTTTCGAGCACCTTGCCGCCGAAGCCGCCGATGCGCATCTTCAGGCCCTTCATGTCGGCGACCGACTTGATCTCCTTGCGGAAGAAGCCGCCCATCTGCGCGCCGGTGTTGCCCATCGGAAAGTTGACGATGTTGACCTTGGCGTAGAACTCGCGCATCAGCTTCAGGCCGTTGCCTTCGAACATCCAGGCCGTCATCTGGCGGCTGTTCAGGCCGAAGGGGATGGCGCAATCCAGCGCGTAAGTCGGGTCCTTGCCGAAGAAGTAGTACGGCGCCGTGTGGCCGCACTCCACGGTGCCGTTGCCGACGCCGTCGAGCACGCCGAACGCCGGCATCAACTCGCCACCGGCGTGGGTGGAGATCTGGAACTTGCCACCAGTCATCGCGCTGACCTGCTTGGCGAATTCATCGGCGGCGCCGAAGATCGTGTCGAGCGCCTTGGGGAAGCTCGAGGCCAGGCGCCAGCGGATGTTGGCTTGCGCGTGGACGATGGCCGGTGCCATACCGGTGGCGAGCACGCCAGCCAGGCCGGCACCACTGACGAAGGAACGACGTTCCATTGTTGATTCTCCAGATTGAACGGAAGTGGACGAGACACCTACCCAAAAATTTTAGGAGGTCGCTGCCTGCCGACCGAGACGGGTTTACCCGCTCGAAACCCGCCCCGGCCCTCGTGGCTTGCCCTGTCAACCGTGCGAGAGATGCCGCTGCGGCCGACCCCTGCTGTCGCAGCCGCCTTGCTGCGATCAGGACCCGGCCAGCTTCATGCGCGACACCAGCACCGAGCCCACCGTCTTGCTGCCTTGGTTGTAGGCGTCGGCGCCGATGGCCACGATGTCGCGGAACATCTGGCGCAGGTGGCCTGCGATCGTCACTTCGTGCACCGGGTAAGCGATGCGGCCGTCCTCGACCCAGAAGCCGGCGGCGCCGCGCGAGTAGTCGCCGGTGACGTAGTTGACGCCCTGTCCCATCAGCTCGGTGACGAAGAGTCCCCGGCCGAGCTTGGCCAGCATCTTGTCCAGCGTGTCGCCGGGCCTGGTGCGGCGGCTGGTCATGATCAGGTTCTGCGAGCCGCCGGCGTGGCCGGTCGTCTTCATGCCCAGCTTGCGCGCCGAGTAGCTCGACAGGAAGTAGCTCTGCACGACACCGCCGTCGACGATGCGGCGCGCCTGCGTGCGCACGCCTTCGTCGTCGAAGGGCGCACTGCCCTTGCCCTTGGGCAGGTGCGGGTCCTCGGAGACGTCGACATGCTTGGCCAGCACCTGCGTGCCCAGGCTGTCGAGCAAGAAGCTGGCCTTGCGGTACAGGCTGCCGCCCGAGGTGGCCTGCACGTAGGCGCCCAGCAGCCCGGCGGCCACCGTCGATTCGAAGAGCACCGGCACCTGCGCGGTGGGCACGCGGCGCGACTTCAGCCGCGACAGCGCGCGCGCCGCGGCGTAGCGGCCCACGGCTTCGGGGCTGGCCAGGTCGGCGGCGTCGCGCATGCTCGTGTACCAGCCGTCGCGCTGCATGTCCCTGCCCTTGCCGGCGATCGGCGACACCGACAGGTAGTGGCGCGAGCTGGCATAACCGCCGCGGAACCCGCGTGTGTTGCCGGCCCAGAAGTGCGCCTGCTGCGCCGACACGCCGGCGCCTTCGGAGTTGGTGATGCGGCGGTCGACCGACATTGCCGCGTCCTCGCAGCGGCGGGCGATCTCGGCCGCCTGCGCAGCGTCCACGCCCCAGGGGTGGAACAGGTCGAGCTCGCGTGCGACTTCGGCCGGCGTCGCCAGGTCTTCGGCGTCGGGCAGGCCGGCGGCGGGATCTTCGGCCGTGAAGCGCGCGATGTCGTAGGCCGCCTGCACGGTCTGGCGCAGCGCGGCGTGGGAGAAGTCGGAGGTGCTGGCGTTGCCGCGACGCTGGCCCAGGTAGACGCTGACGCCGAGCGACTTGTCGCGGTTGCGCTCGACGTTCTCGAGCTCGCCCTTGCGCACCGACACCGACAGGCCGACGCCTTCGGAGACTTCGGCGCCGGCGTCGCTGGCACCGAGCTCGCGCGCCAGCTTCAGGGTGTCCTCGACGATCTGCCGGAACTGGTCCTGGCGGTAGGCAAAGCCGGTGTCGGCGCGGGAAGAGGTGGTCATCAGCGGCAGGGCCTTCAGCGTGGCGCGGGTGCGCAGGGGAGCAGCGGGAATGCGCACTTATGATACCGGCCACCCCCGACCGCACCCAGGAAGACACCGCCCCATGCCTCGCAGAGCCGCACCGCACCGCGGCATCGACGTTCACTACGGCGAGCCGCTCGCCTTCGACGAGGACGGCGCCATCACGCGCCCGAGCAAGACGCGCCTGAAGCAGCAGTCGCAGGACCTGCAGGCGCTGGGCGTGGCGGTGGCCGAACTGTCGGCCGACCGCCTGGCCGCCATCGAGATGCCCGACGCGCTGCGCGAGGCCATCGAGCAGTTCCGCCGCACCCGCAGCTTCGAGGGCCGGCGCCGCCAGATGCAGTACGTCGGCAAGCTGATGCGCAGTGCCGACGAAGAAGCGCTGCGCGAGGCCGTGGCCGCGGCCACGCTGGGCAGCGCCAAAGACACGCTGGCGCTGCACGAGGCCGAACGCTGGCGCGCCGAGCTGATCGCCGACGACGAGGCGCTGACGCGCTGGATGCAGCAGCACCCCGACACCGACAGCCAGCAGCTGCGCAGCCTGGTGCGCGCGGCGCGGCGCGACAGCACCGGGCTGACGCCCGAGTCGCGGCAGCCCAAGAGCCACCGCGAGCTGTTCCAGCTCATCAGACCTCTGGTGCAGGCATGAGCACCATCTTCGACCCCGTGCGCATCGGCCTCATCTCGGTCAGCGACCGCGCGTCCGCCGGCGTCTACGCCGACCAGGGCATCCCGGCGCTGAAGGACTGGCTGAGCCGCGCGCTGCGCAACCCGATCGAGTGGCAGCAGCGGCTGATCCCCGACGAGCAGGAGCGCATCAGCGCCGCGTTGTGCGAGCTGGCCGACGAAGCGAGGTGCGACCTGGTGCTGACCACCGGCGGCACCGGCCCGGCGCCGCGCGACGTCACGCCGGAAGCGACGCTGGCCGTGGCGCACAAGGTGATGCCGGGTTTCGGCGAGCAGATGCGGCAGATCAGCCTGGCCTTCGTGCCGACGGCGATCCTGTCGCGCCAGGTGGCCGTGATCCGCGGCCGCGCGCTGATCATCAACCTGCCCGGACAGCCGAAGTCGATCGCCGAGACGCTGCAGGGCCTGCCGCAGGCCTCGCCGCCAGTGCACGGCATCTTCGCCGCCGTGCCGTACTGCGTCGACCTCATCGGCGGGCCGTACATCGAGACCGACGAGGCGCTGTGCAAGGCCTTCAGGCCCAAGTCGGCGCAGCGGCCACGCCCGGCCTGAGCTGCGGCCCGAAGCGCTGGCGCAAGCGCCCTACTTCACCAGCCGGTTCAGCCGCTCGGCGTCGAAGATCTCGGTCGTCTGCGCGTCCTGCGGCACGCAGTCGCCGGCGGGCAGTTCGCGCGAGCGCGCCGACAGCTTCTCGATCGCCTGCCACAGCAGCGCGATCTGGTGTTCGTGGCCCGAGGCGTTGTCGATCAGGCCCTTCATCGCCTGCGACACCGGGTCGTCGCCCTGCGTCACGCCATAGGCCGAGAAGCCCATCTTGGCCGCCGTCTCTTCGCGCGCCGCGTCGCGGTCGGCCTGGATGATGCGGGCCGGGTTGCCCACCGCGGTGGCCCCCGGCGGCACCGGCTTGACGACGACGGCGCTGCTGCCGATGCGCGAGCCGTCGCCGACCGTGAACCCACCCAGCACCTGCGAGTTGGCGCCGACGATGACGCCGCGCCCCAGCGTCGGGTGGCGCTTGGCGCCTTTGGACAGCGAGGTGCCGCCCAGCGTCACGCCCTGGTAGATGGTGCAGTCGTCGCCGATCTCGGCCGTCTCGCCGACGACGACGCCCATGCCGTGGTCGATGAAGACGCGGCGTCCGATGGTGGCGCCGGGGTGGATCTCGATGCCGGTCAGGAAGCGGTTGATGAACGAGGTGAAACGCGCCAGCCAGCGCCAGCCGCGCTGCCAGAACCAGTGCGCACGGCGGTGCAGCACCAGCGCGTGCAGGCCGGGGTAGCAGCTCAGCACCTCCCACGTCGAGCGCGCGGCGGGGTCGCGTTCGAGGATGCAGGCGATGTCTTCGTGCAGGCGGGCGAACATGGATGAACCTTTCAGGCCCAGCCAGTGTATCCAGCGCCGGTCAATCCTGCGCGCCGGCGCCGGGATACCCCATCTTGCGGGCTATGCCGCGCAGGATATGCACTTCCTCCTGCGTCAACTGCGCGCGGTTGAGCAACTGGTTCAGGCGCGGCATCAGCTTCTTGGGCGCCGCAGGGTCGAGGAAGCCGATGCCTTCGAGCATGACGCGCCAGTGTTCGAGCAGGCCGTGCACGGCGGCGCCATCGGCGAGTTGCGGGTTGGCGGTGCGGGGCTGCACCTCGAACCCACCCAGCGCCTGTCGCCATTCGTAGGCGATGACCTGCACCGCCTGCGCCAGGTTCAGCGATCCGTAGTCAGGATGGGCCGGGATCGACACGCAGGCGTGGCAGCGGTAGACGTCGTCGTTGGCCATGCCGGTGCGCTCGGCGCCGAAAACGAAAGCCACCTGGTGCGGCGATGCCGCCAGCGAAGTCAGGTGCTGCCGCGGCGCAAAGGTCGGCGGGCCGAAGTCGCGCGGCGTCATCGCCGTCGCGCAGGCCCAGGTGACGCCGTGCAGCGCCTCGGCCAGCGTCGGCACAACGCGCGCGCCAGCCAGCACGTCGGCCGCGCCGCTGGCCAGCGCCAGCGTCTCGTCGCGCACCAGCACGTCGGCGAAACGGGGCTGCACGAGCACCAGATCGGTGAAGCCCATGACCTTGATGGCGCGCGCGGCGGCGCCCACGTTGCCGGCGTGGCTGGTGTGCAGGAGCACAAAACGGGTCGGATCGGGCATGGCGCGGCGGTGCTGCAAGGCGTGCACGCGGTGTGGCCGGCTAAAATGCCGGCCTTCCTCGCGTGACCTGCATTGTCACTGCGCCGCTCTTTACCCCCTTCAGACGATCCCACCTCCAGGCCGCCCATGTCGCAAGCGCTCCATCCCATGCTCAACATCGCCGTCAAGGCGGCCCGCGCGGCGGGGGCGATCATCAACCGCGCGGCGCTGGATCTGGAGGTCATCAAGGTCGGCTCCAAGGGCCCCAACGACTTCGTCTCCGAGGTCGACCGCAAGGCCGAGGAGGTCATCATCCAGACCCTGCTGGAGGCCTACCCCGGCCACGCCATCCTGGCCGAGGAATCCGGCCGCGAGCACGGCGCGCAGCACAGCGACTACGTCTGGATCATCGACCCGCTGGACGGCACCACCAACTTCCTGCACGGCTTCCCCGTCTACGCAGTGTCGATCGGCCTGGCATTCCGCGGCCAGGTGCAGCAGGCCGTCGTCTACGACCCGACGCGCAACGACCTCTTCTTCGCCAGCAAGGGCCGCGGCGCCTTCCTGAACGACCGCCGCCTGCGCGTGAGCAAGCGCACGCGCATCGGCGACGCGCTCATCGGCACCGGTTTCCCGTTCCGCAAGGGCGACAACTTCAAGCGTTATGTGAAGATGTTCGAGGAGGTCATGCAAAGCTGCGCCGGCCTGCGCCGCCCCGGCGCCGCCGCGCTCGACCTGTGCTACGTGGCCGCCGGCTACTTCGACGGCTTCTTCGAGACCGGCCTCAACCCCTGGGACGTGGCCGCAGGCTCGCTGATCATCACCGAGGCCGGCGGCCTGATCGGCAACTTCACCGGCGAGAGCGACTACCTCTACCAGCGCGAGGTGGTGGCCGGCAACCCGAAGATCTACGGGCAACTGGTGCAGATCCTCGCCCCGTACACGCGCGTCATCAAGGCCGACGCCGCGGCCGACGAAGCCGCCGCCGCGCCCGCGCCCGACGCCACGCAGGCCTTCATGCAGGCCGCCGCCGAGCCGCCGCGCAAGCCGGCGCTGCGCATCCGCAAGGCGGCGCCGGGCGTCGCACCGGAAGCCGACGAAGCCCCGATGTGAGCCGCGCGGCGGCCGCGATTGCCGCGGCGCCGCCCCCCCTCGGGGCAGCCCCGCCTTGAGTCTTGCCAGACCCCGTGATAGGGTCAGCCGTCGGCAAAGCGGACCGACGGATCAACTCAGGCGCACGGGCACGGCGCGGCGAAACAGCCGCAAAAGATGCTTGCGCCACAGGGGGGTGGAGCATGCACATCGTGGTCGCCAACCCGAGAGGGTTCTGTGCCGGGGTCGACCGCGCGATCCGCATCGTCGAACGTGCACTCGACGACGCGCCGCAGCCCCTGTATGTGCGCCACGAGATCGTGCACAACCGCCACGTCGTCGATGCGCTGCGTGCGCGGGGCGCGATCTTCGTCGACGAGCTGTCGGAGATCCCGACGGGTGCACGTGCCGTCTTCAGCGCCCACGGCGTCTCGCCCGCCGTCGGCGACGAGGCGCGCAGCCGCCGCCTGCAGGTGCTGGACGCCACCTGCCCCCTGGTGACCAAGGTGCACCAGGAGGTCGCACGCCACGGTCGCGCCGGCCGCAGCGTGGTGCTGATCGGCCATCCGGGTCACCCGGAAATCGACGGCACGCTGGGCCACTTCACGCCCTTGGGCGTAGCGCAGATCCACCTCGTCAGCAGCGTCGCCGAGGCCGAAGCGCTGCAGGTCGCCGACCCCCGGCAGCTGGCCTACGCCACGCAGACCACGCTGTCGGTCGACGACACCGCGCGCATCGTCGCCGCGCTGCAGCGCCGCTATCCGGCGATCCAGGGGCCGAAGCAGGACGACATCTGCTACGCGACGCAGAACCGGCAGACGGCGGCGCGCGAGCTGGCGGCACGCTCGCAGGTGGTGATCGTCGTCGGCGCGGCGCACAGCTCCAACACCGTGCGGCTGCAGGAACTCGTCGCCCAGTGCGGGCGGCCGGTGCACCGCGTGGACAGCGCCGCCGAAGTGGAAGAGGCCTGGTTCACGGGCGTCGACACCGTGGGCCTGACGTCCGGCGCGTCGGTGCCCGAGGTGCTGATGCAGGAGCTGATCGCGCGGCTGCGCGGCTGGTGGCCCGGCAGCAGCGTCGAGGAGTTCGGCGCGGCCGAGCACATCGTCTTCGGCCTGCCGCGCCGGGCAGCGGGCGGGGTCGCAGACGCGGCCGTGGCCGAAGCACAGGCGAGCGGCGCCAGCACATGAACGACGGCAGCGCGATCCGCGTCGCCGTCATCGGCAGCGGCTGCGCCTCGGTGACCGCGGCCTTCGAGCTGACGCGGCCCGAGCACGGCGGCAAATACCAGGTCACGATCCACCAGACCGGCTGGCGCATGGGCGGCAAGGGGGCTTCGGGGCGCGGCCCTTCGGGACGCATCGAGGAGCATGGGCTGCACGTCTGGCTCGGCTTCTATGAAAACGCCTTCCGGCTGATGCGCGAGTGCTACGCCGAACTGGGGCGCGACCCCGCGACCTGCCCTCTGGCCAGTTGGCGCGATGCCTTCTTCGAGGAAGCCCACGTCGGCATCGTCGACCCGGCGGCCGACGGCAGCTGGGTGCGCTGGAGCTCGTACTTCCCGCCCGCCCCGGGGCTGCCGGGAGACCCGCTGGACGCCAGCAACCCGTTCACGATGCGAAGCTACCTGGCGCACGTCGCGTCGCTGCTGCGCACGCTGCTGATGGGCCTGCAGACGCGCTCGGGCACGCCGCCAGCGGGGGCCGTGAGCAGCGTGGACGGCGAGCCGCCCCCGGGCCTCGGCGAAACGCTGGCGGCGCAGCTCGGCGAGTGGCTGCAGCTTGGCGCGTACGCCGCCGCAGCCGCGTTGATCGAAGCCGCGGCGCTGGTCGAGGTCGTCGTCCGTGCGCTGCCCAGCTACCCCGAAAACGTCGCGCTGCGGCTGCTGCACACGATGGCCGGCATCGTGCGCCAGCAGTTCGAGAACGTCGTCTGCGCCGACGACAGCGTGCGCTGCAAGTGGCAGATCATCGACCTCGTGCTGGCGATCCTGGTCGGCTCGGTGCGGCACCGCCTGCTGCTCGCGCCGCGCGGCCTGGAAGCCATTGACCAGTACGAGTGCCGCGAATGGCTGCGCATGAACGGCGCGTCCGAACGCTCGCTCGACTCGGCCTTCGTGCGCGGCCTCTACGACCTCGCGCTGGCCTACGAGGACGGCGACCCGGCACGGCCCGGTCTGGCCGCCGGTCAGGCGCTGCGCGGCTCGCTGCGTCTGTTCTTCACCTACCGCGGCGCGATGTTCTGGAAGATGAAGGCCGGCATGGGCGATGTCGTCTTCGCGCCGTTCTACGAAGTGCTCAAGAGGCGCGGCGTGCAGTTCCGCTTCTTCCACCGCCTGGAGAACGTCCAGCTCGCGCCCGAGGACACATTGGCAGCGGGCGAGAAGCCCTACGTGCAGGGGCTCGAGTTCGACGTCCAGGCGCAGGTGGTGGGCGGCGGCGAGTACCGGCCGCTGATCGACGTCAAGGGCGTGCCCTGCTGGCCCGCCGGCGCCGACCACGCGCAGCTCGTCGACGGCGCGCGGCTGCAGGCCGATGGCGTGGCCTTCGAGTCGCACTGGGACCGCCGCCGCGTCGCCACGGCCACGCTGCAGGTCGGGCGCGATTTCGACTTCGTCGTGCTCGGCGTCAGCGTCGGCGCCATCCCTTTCGTGTGCCGCGAAATCCTGGCGCGCGACGTGCGCTGGCGCTCGATGGTCGAGCACGTCAAGACCGTCGCCACGCAGGCTTTCCAGGTCTGGCTCAACGAGGACATGGCGCAGCTCGGCTGGCCGGGGCCGGCGGTCACGCTGTCGGCCTTCGTCAAGCCCTTCGACACCTGGGCCGACATGCGGCACGTGGTGCCGCTGGAAGACTGGCAGCAGCCGCCCCAGGCAGTGGCCTACTTCTGCAACGTGCTGGCCGACCCGCCGCACGGGCCCGACCGCGACGACGAGGCCTATCCCGAGCGGCGGCGAGACGAGGTGCGGCGCCACGCGGTGCAGTTTCTCGACCAGCACATCCACCATCTGTGGCCGCGGGCGGTGCAGGCGCCGGGGCGCTTCCGCTGGGAGCTGCTGGCCGATGCAGCGCCGACGGGCGAGCCGGCGCCTGCCGGCGAGGAGCGCTTCTGCAGCCAGTACTGGGCCGCCAACGTCAACCCCACCGACCGCTACGTGCTGGCCCTGCCCGGCAGCCTGCAGCACCGCATCTCGCCGCTGGACAACAGCTACGACAACCTCACCATCGCCGGTGACTGGACCGACTGCGGCTTCAACGAAGGTTGCGTCGAGGCCGCCGTGATGTCGGGCCGGCTGGCGGCGCACGCGATCTCGCTTTGTCCGCCGCTGGCGGACATCATTGGATACGACCACCCATGAACGCTGAACAACCGGCCAGGGCCGAAACCAACGATCCGTCCGTCGCACCAGCCGCCACGCCCAGGCGGCGCCGGCCCGATCCTGCGCGGACCGCGCCGCTGCGCCACGCCGCGACGCTGCTGCGCGACAGCGTGCCGCCGCCCGAGACCGCCGCCAGCCATCCCGCCGCGGCCGCCGACGCCAGCGAAAGCCCGGTGGCACGCGGCGTGCGGCTGGGCTACCAGGTGATCGAGGAGCAGATCCTGCAAGGACAGAAGCTCGCGCAGCGCCTCGGGCGCGCTGCCGGCCAGGCGGCGGCGTCGGTGACCGGCAAGGCCGCGGGCGCGTCGTCGGCTTCGGCAGCGCCCGGCGATGCCGCCGCGGGTGAGCTGCAGGAACTGCTCGACCGCGTGGTGCACCTGTACAAGGACATGGGCGCGCTGTGCGTCGATGCCGTCGACACGATCGTGCACCACCCGGTGCTGCGCTCGGGCCTGGCGCGCATGACGCCGGCGGCCGCGCCGCAGCCCGCGGCGGCGCGCACGGCCGCCAACGGCGCGGCCCCGGACAACAATGCCTTCGGCAGCAGCTTCGCGCTGGACATCCGCTGCAGCCGGCGCACGCAAGTCACGCTCGAGCTGCCGCACCGCGCCGGCAGCTTTGTGCCGCGTGTTCATGCACTGCATGCCGGCGACCCGGCCCTGGCGCCGCTGACCGGCGTGCGCTTCGGCACCGACGAGGACGGCGGCGCCGCGGTGCTGCAGCTGGACATCGCCGACACGCAGCCGGCCGCCACCTACACCGGTGTGGTGGTCGACGCCGGCACCAACCAGCCGCGCGGCACGCTGTCGGTGCGCTTGCTGGCCTGAATGTCGCAGACTTCTCCCGTGCCCAGCGCCACTGCCTCCGAACGCTGCACCCCCGGCGTGGTGCGCGAGACCTTGGCCGAGTACGGCGCCGCCAC
>JAYUPN010000363.1:0-6355 GCA_043760065.1 Rubrivivax sp. | reverse complement strand
GGCCGCGCGGCTGGCTCTGCGCGCGGTGCACGATCATCGCCAGCGGGTCGACGCGCTCGCCGTTGATCATGATGTCGACCTTGACGACGTCGGCGGCGCGGTACTCCTTGAACTCGTAGTCCATGCTCGCGTAGCCGCGGCTGACGCTCTTCAACTTGTCGAAGAAGTCCAGCACGATCTCGGCCAGCGGCAGCTCGTAGCTCAGGTGCACCTGCTTGCCGTGGTAGGCCATGTTCAGCTGCACGCCGCGCTTCTGGTTGCACAGCGTCATCACCGGGCCGACGCTGTCCTGCGGCATGTACAGCTGCACCGTGACGATCGGCTCGCGGATCTCGCGGATGCGCCCCAGGTCGGGCATCTTGCTGGGGTTTTCGACCTGCATCACGGTGCCGTCGTTGAGTTCCACCTCGTAGACCACGCTCGGCGCGGTCGTCACCAGGTCCTGGTCGAACTCGCGCTCCAACCGCTCCTGCACGATCTCCATATGCAGCAGGCCCAAGAAGCCGCAGCGGAAACCGAAGCCCAGCGCCTGGCTGACTTCGGGTTCGTAGCGCAGGCTGCTGTCGTTGAGCTTGAGCTTCTCCAGCGCGTCGCGCAGCTGGTCGTACTCGCTGGCTTCGGTGGGGTAGAGGCCGGCGAAGACCTGCGGCTGGATCTCCTTGAAGCCCGGCAGCGGCTCGGTGGCGACGCCGGCGTTGTTGGGCAGCTTCTTCTCCAGCGTGATGGTGTCGCCGACCTTGGCCGCCTGCAGCTCCTTGATGCCGCAGATGACGAATCCCACCTCGCCGGCCTTGAGGGCGTCCCGGGGCACCGACTTGGGCGTGAAGACGCCCATCTGCTCGATGCCGAAGACGGTGTCGGTGGCCATCAGGCGGATGCGCTCGCCCTTGTTCAGGCTGCCGTCGACCACCCGCACCAGCATCACGACGCCGACGTAGTTGTCGAACCAGCTGTCCACGACCATCGCGCGCGGCGGCCCGCTGGGGTTGCCGCGTGGCGCCGGCATGCGCGTGATGACGGCCTCGAGGATCTCGTCGATGCCCATGCCGGTCTTGGCGCTGCACGGGATCGCGTCGTCGGCGTCGATGCCGATGACGTCCTCGATCTCGCTCTTGGCGTTGTCAGGGTCGGCCTGCGGCAGGTCCATCTTGTTGAGCACAGGCACGACCTCGACGCCGAGGTCGAGCGCGGTGTAGCAGTTGGCCACCGTCTGCGCCTCGACACCTTGCGAGGCGTCGACGACCAGCAAGGCACCCTCGCAGGCCGACAGCGAGCGGCTCACTTCATAAGAGAAGTCGACGTGCCCCGGGGTGTCGATGAGGTTGAGGTTGTAGACCTCGCCATTGCGCGCGGTGTAGCTCAGCGCCACCGTCTGGGCCTTGATCGTGATGCCGCGCTCGCGCTCGATGTCCATCGAATCGAGCACCTGAGCTTCCATCTCGCGGTCCGACAGACCGCCGCAGCGCTGGATCAGCCGGTCGGCCAGCGTGCTCTTGCCATGGTCGATGTGGGCAATGATCGAGAAGTTGCGGATGTGATTCATCGAGCGTGATGGCATCGCGGCGGTGCCGCTTGAACGTGTGTGAGGTGACGGAAAACGCGCACTTCGCGTTGCGCTGCAGGGGTGTGCGGTGGACCGCGGCACACGCCTTGAGTACAGCTAAAAAAAAGGCGCGTCCAAGTGGGTGACGCGCCTTCCAACAGAACGTTTGGCAACTGCTTGTTGGGCGTTCATTGTAGCCAAAAGAATCGGCCGGGAACCCGCGTCATTGCTTGATTTCCGGCCGTTGCGGGTAACCGACACGCACAAGTTATCCACAGTTTGATCACAACCTTGGACCAGCACCGTGGACGACTAAGTCAGTGCCCGCTCAGGGGTCGTTCGATGGGTAAATTCACTCCTCGAAGCAGCCATTCTAGTCGGCTGCAGGTTGAATCCGGTTCAGCTCAAGTTTGAAGTGAAAGGTCACTAACTTGCAGCGGCCCGGGAGCCCTTCGGGCGGTCAAAAACTGTCCGCCTGCGATTCCACGATGTGGAAAGACCCGTGAACCTACTCAACTTGAGCGGGTCCCGCGCCGAGCGTGTCAGCGCCCCGGCCGGATGACGATGTAGTTCACCCATTCGCCCCGGCGGACCAGCACCGTCACCGGCTTGGCCTTGTCGGCTTTGGCCGAGACAGCGGCGAACTGCTTGGCGTCGGTGATCTCGACGTTGTCCATCGACAGCACGACATCGCCCTCGCGCAGCCCGGCGCGGGCCGCGGCGCCGTCCACCGAGTCGACCCGAACACCGCTGCGCACGCGCAGCTCGCGCTTCTGGGCATCGGTGAGATCGGCCACGGTGATACCCAGCGCGGTCTTGGCCGTTGCCTGCGGCGCGCTGCCGGGTTCGGCGGCGGCGCGACGGGTCGGCCGCTCGGCTTCGAATTCGGCAATCGTCACCGTCAGGTCGCGCAGCGCGCCGCGCCTGAAGACCTGCAGCGTGGCGCGGCCGCCGGGCTTGAGCCCGCCGACGATGCGCGGCAGGTCGCCCGACTTGTCGACCGCCTTGCCGTCGACCTTGACGATGATGTCGCCGGCCTCGACGCCGGCTTTCTCGGCTGGCTGGTCCTTCTCGACGCCGGTGACGAGCGCTCCCCGCGGGGCGCCCAGGCCGATCGACTCGGCGACGTCCTTGGTCACGGCGCCGATCTGCACGCCGATGCGGCCGCGCACGACGCGGCCCGTGCTGCGCAGCTGGTCGGAGACACGGGTGGCTTCGTCGATCGGGATCGCAAAGCTGATGCCCATGAAGCCACCCGAGCGGCTGTAGATCTGCGAGTTGATGCCCACCACCTCGCCGCGCAGGTTGAGCAGCGGCCCGCCGCTGTTGCCGGGGTTGATGGCGACGTCGGTCTGGATGAAGGGCAGGTAGTCGCCCGTGTCGCGCTGCTTGGCGCTGACGATGCCGGCGGTGACGGTGTTCTCCAGGCCGAAAGGCGAACCGATGGCCATCACCCACTCGCCGACCTTGAGCCGGTTGACGTCGCCGATCTTCACGAACGGCAGGCCGCTCGCGTCCACCTTGACCACCGCGACGTCGGTGCGCTTGTCCGAGCCGATGATGCGGGCCTTGAGCTCACGTTTGTCGGTGAGCGTGACGATGACCTCCTCGGCGCCCTCGACCACGTGCGCGTTGGTCATGATGAAACCGTCGGCGGTGAGGATGAAGCCCGAGCCGACGCCGCGCTGCTGCGGCTCGTCCTCGTTGCCCCGCGGTCCGCCACGGCGGTCGGGCCGGTTGGGCATCGGAATGCCGAAGCGGCGGAAGAACTCCTCGATGTTGGGGTCGATCTCGGCGCCGCCGGTGGCGACACCGCGCTTCTCGGTGGTGCGGATGTTGACCACCATCGGGCTCACGCGCTCGACGAGCTCGGTGAAGTCGGGCAAGGCCACGGTCTGGGCTTGCGCCGGCAGCGGCGCCAGGCCGGGCGCGGCCAAGCTCAGCATTGCCAGGCTCAGGGCCAGGCGCGGTGCCCAGGTGCGGGTGAGATTCATCGTGCGGAGAGTCATGCGGGGGGCTTTCAGTATCGAACCGACTCGATTCAAGTGGGGCGTCAGGGTCTTCGCATCAAGGGCGCCGGCGCTCGAAAGCGCCGGCCAGCAGCTTCAACGTCGCCGGCGGCACGTCACCGACAGCCGTCAGCCAGTGTTCGCCGCGCCGCATCATGACCGTCGAGGTCGCGCCGTGGTGGGCCTGGGCCTCGGCCGTGTGGCGCTCGGCCTTGTAGGGCTCCAGGAACACCGAGACGTAGGTCAGGCCGTCGGTGAACACCGTCTGCAGCACCGGCTCGCCGTCGCCGGCGGTCTCCATGCCCCGGCGCACGCAGCCGGCAAGCTGGAACCCGGCCACCGGCCGGGCCAGCGTCCAGCCCTCCACGTCCAGCGTCGTGCGCTTCTGCAGCGGACGCACGACGCGGTAGCCGTCGAGCTTGCGCATGATCTGCAGCAGGCTCTCGGGCTGCGGCTTGACGCCGATCTCGACTTCGGAGAACGCGGTGGACTCGAGCACCGGCCGCGCCGGCGCGGCCTCGCCCATGACGTCGGCGCGCAGCATCAAGCCGGTGGCCAGGTCGGCCCACAGGCGCTGCGCGTAACGCAAGCCATCGCGCGGCGACAGCATCAGCACCGCCGCGTCGCGCCCGGCCACGCGCGCGCTGCCCTCGCGCTTGAGCTCGTACTGCTCCAGCGCCAGCGGGTCCACGGCCTGCGGCGTGGTCGACCAGGCGGCGAGCATCTCGCGCTTCTCGACCACCGCCACCAGGGTCTGGGGCCAGAACGTGTGCACCAGGTCGTTGTGGCGCACGATGCGCTGCTGCCGCCCGTCCTGCGCTTCCAGCCGCTCGTAGGCCTGGTCGGCGACCGAGAAGTGCCAGACGCGCGAGCTCGAGACCTGGCCGCCGACGCTGTAGACCAGCGTGCCCTGGAAATTGCTGCCGCGGGCTGCGGCGTGCATACGCGACAGCCAGCCGCGCGCTTCGGCCGGTGTCAGGACCCCCGACGACCCGGAGGCGGCTGGTGCGCCCGGCGAGCCCTGCGCAGCCGCCGCCAGCGGCAGCAGGCTGCAGGCCAGCAGCGCCGGCCAACGCCAGAGGCCCGCACCACCGAAACTCACCTCGGCGCACCCGGCGCGATCTCGACGTCCACCCGCCGCAGCGAACTGCCGGGCACGGCAGCGGCGAAGCCGCCCTTGGCGGACTGGTGGGCACGCAGGAACTCGTCCAGCCGCGGATCGCGGATGACGACGGTCTGCGGCGCGGCTGCCACCTGCAGCCTGGCGCCGGTGCCGGCGTCGATGGCCGCGGAGCGCGGGGCCGCTGCCGCCAGGGTCTGCGCCGGCACTTCGCCAGCCGGTGCCGACAGGCGCGAGACGACGAGCACGCCGGCGACGACCATGAACCCCGCCGCCAGGGCAGCCGGCAGCCGCCATGTGGCCGCCGCACGCCGGCCGGCTGGCGGCTCTGGCGCCAGCACCACCGGCTCGGCGGCCAGGCGCTGGCGCAGTCCGATGAGGAAAGCCGCGTCTCGCGACGCCGGCGCGGCGAGCTCGCCGGATCGCATGACGTCGCCGATGAGGTGGTAGGCGTGCCAGTCGGCGCGCGCCTGCGCGCCGGCGCGCCAGGCGTGGCAGGCCTTGCCCATCGCCTCGCGGTCGCCGTCGATGGCGGCCGACAGCCATTGCCGGTGATTCTTGCCCGCAGGGTCGTCGGCGGCAGGTGCAGAGTGCAGGCTCATGGGGCAGGCCAGGTGAAGGGGTGGACGGGGGGATTGGACAGCAAGGGCATCACCAGCGCACACCGTCGCGGGTGTCGAGCAACGGCTTGAGCCGCGCGGCAATGGCGTCGCGGGCGCGGAAGATGCGGGAACGGACGGTTCCGATGGGGCAGTTCATGGCTTCGGCGATCTCTTCGTAGCTCAGGCCCTCGATCTCGCGCAGCGTGATCGCTTGCCGCAGGTCGTCAGACAGCGCTTCGATCGCGGAGTTCACTGCCGCTGCGATCTCTTTGCTGGCCAACAGGGCTTCGGGTGTCGCGCCGTCGGTTAGTTCGTTCTCGGCGCGTGAAGTTTCCTCACCTTCGTCGTCGCCGCGCATCGCCGAGTCCGAGACCAGCGGGTCGCGCTTCATGTCCATCAGCGCCTTCTTGGCGGTGTTGACGGCGATGCGGTACAGCCAGGTGTAGAAGGCGGCCTCGCCGCGGAACTGCGGCAGCGCCCGGTAGGCGCGGATGAAGGTCTCCTGCGCGATGTCCTGCACGATGTCGACGTCGCGCACCATGCGGCCGATCAGCCTTTCGATGCGGCGCTGGTACTTGACCACCAGCATCTCGAACGCACGGACGTCGCCAAGCTTGACTCGCTCGACCAGCAGAGCGTCGGCATCCGCATCGGACATTCAATCGGGCCGAACCGCTTGCGGGCCCGGTAGGGCCGGGCGGGAGCCGGGGGAGGGTTCAGGACCGCGGCAATATACCGCAGCACGCAGGGCGCGCAGGGCGGGTCCGGCATCGGCCCTGGACACCGCAACCCAGCAGCGGCGCAGCGGTGCGGGGCCGGCATCGAAGCGCAGCAGCAGCCAGCCGCCGAGGTCGATCATCACCTGGACGATGCCGTCGCGGCCGTCCAGGCGCCAGCACTGGCCGTCCCACGACAGGGCCTGCGGCGTCGGCCGGGCGAGCCGCCACGCGACGGCCGCCACCACGGGCGCCGCCGCCAGCGCGGGAAACACGGACATCTGGGCCCAGCCCAGCGCCCAGGCGAACAGGGCCGAAACAGCCAGGGCCGGCAGCGCGGCCTGGAACAGGCGCCAGCCGGCGCC
>JAYUPN010000362.1:0-6391 GCA_043760065.1 Rubrivivax sp. | reverse complement strand
GCGGTTGCGGCGCTGCATTCGCGCCGCAACGCGGAGCAGGCGCAGGCGCGCTTCGACGTGCTGGCCGCGCGTTCGGTGGCCGATTTGCGACAGCGCATGCAGACCTACGAGTACGGTTTGCGTGGGGCGCGCGGCGCGTTGATCGGCGCCGGCATCGAGCGGATCACGCGCGAGCGTTTCCGCGAGTACGCCGCATCGCGTGAAGTGGAGCAAGAGTTCCCGGGCGCACACGGGTTCGGCGTGATCCGCCGCGTCCCGGTGCAGGACGAGGCGGCTTTCATCGCCGCTGCGCGCGCCGACGGCATGCCGGAGTTTGCGCTGCGTGCGCTGCAGCCGCATGCCACCGAGCGCTATGTGATCCAGTACATCGAGCCGGTGGCACGCAACCAGCAGGCCGTCGGTCTGGACGTGGCCTCGGAGGCCCATCGCAGGGCCGCCGCCCAGCAGGCGATGCGCACCGGCCGTGCGACCTTGACCGCACCGATCACCCTGATCCAGGCCAGCGGCGCGCCGCAGCGTTCGTTCCTGCTGCTGCTGCCGGTGTACCGGCCGGGCCTGAGCGTCGACAGCGAGGCGGCGCGCGAGGTCGCCACCTTCGGCTGGGTCTATGCGCCGCTGGTCATCGACGAGGTTCTCGCCGACTTTGACTTGCATGGCGACGCGTTTGCGCTGCGGCTGCACGACGCCAGCGCTGGTGATGACGCCTTCTTCGAGTTGTCCGGCCGCTCCGTGGCGGCGCCGGATGCGCCGACCGCCCGCATCCCGATCGAGCTGTACGGGCGCCGCTGGGAAGCCGAACTGCGGGCGCTGCCGCCGTTCGTCGCGGCCCTGAACCAGACCGACAAGCGCGCCGTCGCCCTCGCCGGTGTCGCGGCCTCGGCGCTCGTCGCGGTGCTGCTGCAGATGGTTCTGGTCAACGCCTGGCGCACCCGCCAGGCGCGGGCCGAACGCTCGCGCCGCGCCGCCATCGTCGCGAGTTCCCACGATGCCATCGTTGCCGCCGACGTGCACGGTGTCGTGACCGACTGGAATGCGGGCGCCGAACACCTGTTCGGCTACTCGGCCGCCGAGGCCGTGGGGCGCTCGGTCGCTGAACTGGTGATGCCGGCCGATCGCCTCGGCGAGGAACTGCGCTTCGCCGCCGGCGAGGCGGTGCCGCCGCACGACACCGTGCGACGGCGTCGCGACGGCCGGCTGATCGACGTGTCGATCGCCGCGTCGCCCATCCGTGCCGCCGACGGCGTGCTCGTCGGCTATGCGAAGACGGTGCGCGACATTTCGGACCGCAAGGCCGTCGAGGCGGCGCAATCGCGCGCCACCGCCGAACTCGAGCGCTTGGTCGCCGAGCGCACCGTGCAGCTGCAAGCGGCCAGCCGCGACATGCAGAACATCCTCGACGCGGTGCCATCGGTGATTGGCTACTGGGACAGCCGCCAGCATGTGCGATTCGCGAACCGCGCGTACTGCGAGTGGTTCGGCATCGACCCCGCGCGACTTCCCGACATGACGATCCGCGAGGTCCTGGCAGACCGCTACGAAAAGATTCGACCGCATGTCGAGGCCGCACTGGCCGGACAGCCGCAGCGCTTCGAGCGTGACCTGCCGCGGCCCGAGGGCGGGCCGCCGCGTCGTGTGATCACGCACTACCTGCCCGACGTGTTTGACGGCGAGGTGCGCGGCTTCTACGGCCTGCTCCAGGACATCACCGAGCAGACCGACGACAAGGCCCGGCTGGCCGCGGCGTTGCGCGACAACGAGGCGCTGCTCGGCACGCTGCGCATCCACGCGATCTTTTCGGCCGTCGACCGCACGGGGCGCGTCATCGACGTCAACGACGGCTTTTGTCGGACCAGCGGCTTCCGCCGCGACGAACTGATCGGGCAGGACCACCGCATCGTCGACGCTGGCGAGCAGAGCCCCGAATTTTGGGACGAGATGTGGCGCACCATCTCGAGCGGCCGGCCCTGGCGTGGCGTGATCTGCAACCGCGCGAAGAAGGGTTCGCGGTACTGGGTCGACAGCCTGATCGCGCCTTTCATCGACGTCGACGGCGGGATCGAAAAGTACATCTCGATCGGCTTCGACATCACGGCGGCCAAGCATGCCGAGGCGCTGCTGCACCAGACCAACGAGCGCTTGCGGCTCGCCTCTCAGTCGGTGCGGATCGGCGTCTGGGAATGGGGCCTGGCCGACAACACGCTGGTGTGCGACGAACAGATGTACGCCTTGTTCCGGCGCACTCCGGCCGCGGGTGCCGAGCAGTTCACCGAGTGGTCGGCCGCGGTGCACCCGGAAGACTGGGGGCGCGTCGAATCCGCGCTGGCCGCGGCGCGGCAGCCGGGCGGGGAATTCGACGCCGAGTTCCGCATCCGCTGGCCCGACGGCGAGGTGCGCCACGTCCGGGCGGCGGCGGTCGTCGTGCGCGACGAGGCCGGCGCGGCCCGGCGCATGACCGGCGTCAGCCTGGACACCACCGAGCGCGCGCGCGCGGAGCTTGAGCTGCGCGAGACCGGTGCGCTGCTGCGCAACGTGCTCGACTCGGCTTCGGCGGTCTCGATCATCGCGACCGACCGGCAGGGTTGCATCACGCTGTTCAACCGCGGTGCGGAGCAGCTGCTGGGATACGCGGCGGACGAGGTGGTCGGCCGCCTGGATGCGCGCGATCTGCACGACCTGCAGGAACTGCAGGCGCGTGCCGCGGAGATGTCCGCCGCGCTCGGCCGGCCGGTGGTGGCGCCGCTGGTCGACGAGTCGGTGCTGGGCCAGCCGCGCGAGTGGACCTACCTGCGCAAGGACGGCCGCCGTCTGACCATGTCGCTGGCCGTGACCGCGATCCGCACTGCCGACGGCCGTGTGGCCGGCTACCTCGGCGTCGGGCACGACGTGACGGAGCGCAAGCGGCAGGAGGAGTCGCTGCGCCAGGCGATGCGCAGGGCGGAGCAGGCCAACCTGGCGAAGAGCCAGTTCCTCGCCAACGTCAGCCACGAGATCCGCACGCCGATGAATGCGGTCATCGGCCTGTCCTACCTGCTCGAGCAGACCCGTCTGGACGGCGAGCAGCAGGCGACGCTGGCGAAGATGAAGCTGGCAGGCCAGTCGCTGCTGGGCGTGATCAACGACGTGCTCGACCTGTCGAAGATCGAAGCCGGCGAGTTCGTGATCGAGCAGGTCGCATTCGACCCAATCTGCCTGCTCGATGATGTCCGCAAGGTGATGGACGTGCAGGCGCTGTCCAAGCGCATCGAGTTGAGCGTCCACGTGCCGGACACGCTGCCGCGGCGCCTGGTCGGTGATGCGACCCGGCTCCAGCAGGTACTGACCAACCTGCTGTCGAACGCGATCAAGTTCACCGATGACGGCTCGGTGCGGCTGAATGTGCACTGCGAGCCGGCGCCGCCGTCGGTGCGTGTGCGCTTCGAGGTGCGCGACACCGGCATCGGCATACCGCAGGAGCTGCACGCGCGCCTGTTCACGCCGTTCACGCAGGCCGATGCGTCAACCACCCGGCGCTACGGCGGAACCGGGCTGGGCTTGTCGATCGTCAAACGCATCGTCGAGCTGATGGGCGGCAAGGTCGGTCTGCACAGCGAGGTCGGGCGCGGCAGCCTGTTCTGGGTCGAGCTCGGCATGGCGCTGCCGGGCGTGGGCAGCGATGACGACGCCGCGCCGCAAAACGCGCTGGCGACCGTCCCGGGCGAACGTGCGCTGGAGGGTGTCCACGTGCTGATCATCGACGACAGCGAGGTCAACCTGGAGGTCGCGCGTGGCATGCTCGAACGTGCCGGCACCACCTGTTCGCTGGCGAGCAACGGTCAGGAGGCGCTCGACGCGCTGCGCGCCGGCGCCTCGGGCATCGACCTGGTGCTGATGGACGTCCAGATGCCCTTGCTCGACGGCATCGAAGCGACGCGGCGCATCCGCAGTGAACTGGGGCTGGCGCTGCCGATCGTGGCCTTGACCGCGGGCGCGCTGGTCAGCGAACGCCAGCGTGCGCTGAGTGCCGGCATGAACGACTTCCTGAGCAAGCCGTTCGAGCCGCGTGCGCTGATCGATGTGGTACGGCGTCACGTCGGTGCGCCGAGCCGCGCGGCCGCCGCACCGGCCGCACCGGCCGCACCGAGGCTGCGCGACACCGGGTGGCCGGACATCGAGGGCATCGACCTTGCGGCGGTGATGGAGCGGCTGGACGGTGACCTGGGTCTCTTCGCCGGCATGCTCGCGCGGCTGTTCGAGCAACACCTCGATGTGCCCGAGTTCTGGTCGCATCCGACCGCCGCGCGCATGCACAGGCTGCGCGGCGCTGCCGGCATGCTCGGAGCGCTCGGGGTGCAAGGCGCCGCCGAGGCGGCCGAGGAGGCGCTCCAGGCCGACGATGCGACCGACAGCGCCGAGTGGCTGGAGGCTGTGCGCGTGCTGCTGCTGAGGCTGCGCGAGGCTGCCGCACCGCTGATCGCAGCGCAGCAGCGCCGATGCGATGCGGGCACGCACGAGGCCGTTGGATGGGATGGCGCCGCGCTGAAACGGTTGGTCGAGTTGCTCGACGCCAACGATCTCGCCGGCCTCGACGTGTACGAGCGGCTGAAGCCCGCGTTGCGCAGCCGGCTCGGCGAGCCGGTCTTCCTTCGCCTGCACCATCAGATCGACGCGTTGCGCTTCGCCGAAGCCGCCGAGCTGCTGAGCGACCTTGGCACGATGCCGCCCGGCAACGCCTGAATGAAGCGCTGAGCGCGACCCGCACCGACGTGGGCCAGCCACCCGGCTGAGCGCGACGAGCGCACCGATCGAGGTCCACGGCGGGCCGCTTCGCCTGCTGCGCGGGTGCGTCGTTTTGCGACGCCGTCGCGTGCCGTCGCCGCGCGCCTGTGCGACCTGCCGGCGCTGTGCCGATCGAATTTTCCCGACAGGCAGGACGCTTCAGCAGGGCCTGTTTCAGTCCGATTCACCGGGACACTTGCCAAGCCCGTGAATGTCCACGGGCCGCTTCAGCCGGAGTCCCCGTGAATCGTTTTCCAGCCCAAGGTCTTGGTCGCCTGCGCGCAGGCCACGCGCACCTCCTGCTCGTTGCCGCGAGCGTCGCATCGGTCGGCCTTGCGCTCGCCGCCGCACCCGAGCCGGCGGTGACGCTGAGCGTCGCGAAGATCGTGGCGCTCGAGCCCGGCACCCCCGAGCGCCGTGTTGATGCCGGGCAAGCCCGGCCCGGTGACCTGCTGGAGTACCGCGCCGTCTACCGCAACGACACCCCGCGAACCTTGAGCCGCGCGCAGCTGACGCTGCCGGTGCCGCTGGCCGGCCACGCCGTCGAGTACGTGCAGGACAGCGCGCAGCCAGCCGCCACCAGTGCCAGCCGCGATGGCCGCCGCTACGTCGCCGCGCCGCTGCACATCGAACGTGTCGGCGCCGACGGCCGCGTGCAGCGCGTGCTGGCGCCGGGCGCTGACTACCGCTTCCTGCGTTGGGAACTGGGCGATCTGCCGCCCGGCGCCGCGCGCACCGTGCACGCCCGCGTGCGTGTCCTCGGCGGCGATGCCGTTGCCGCCGCGACTCGCTGAACCTGGAGACCTCGATGAACATCCCTCTCGACTTCACCCCGAACCCCGCCGAGCCGGCCCTTCGCATGCTGCGGCGTCTGGCTGTGCTGTGGCTGCCTGGCTTGTTGCTCGCACTGCTGCTGGTGTGCAACGCTGCATGGGCCGCTGCACCGGCCGGCACGGTGATCGGCAACCAGGCGTCGGCCAGCTATTCCGACGCCTCGCAGGTCACGCGCACCGTCACCTCGAACACCGTCTCGACCACCGTGCTGCAGGTGGCGGCGGTGGCCTTCACGCCGAACGGTGCGAAGACCGTCACCCCCGGCGGCCAGGTCTACCACCCGCACACCATCACCAACAACGGCAACGGCGCCGACAGCTTCGCGCTGGCCGCGGCGCAGTCGGGCAGCTTCGGCTTCACGACGCTGCAGTTCCATGCCGACGCCAATGGCGACGGCATTCCCGACAACGCGACGGCGATCACCAGCACGGGCGCCATCCCGGCCGGTGGCTCGGTGCACGTGGTGCTGGCCGGCACGGTGCCGGGCACCGCGGTCGCCGGCAACACCGCCACCGCGACCTTGAGCGCGACCAGCGCCTTCAACACCGGCATCGCCGCCACCGCGAGCGACGTGACCACGGTCACTGCGCAAGGCGTCGTGCAGGTGACGCAATCGATGGACCTGACGACCGGTCCGTCGCCGAGCAGCGGCCGCACGATCACGCTGAGCTACACCAACACCGGCAACTCCGTGGTGGGCACGCTGGTGCTGACGGGCACGCTGCCGTCGGGCTTCACCTACGTGCCTGACAGCGGCCGCTGGTCGGTGGCCGGCGCCGGCGTTGTGCTGACCGACGCGAAC
>JAYUPN010000361.1:0-18916 GCA_043760065.1 Rubrivivax sp. | reverse complement strand
CGCCTCGCGCATGAATATGAAGCCACCCGTCAGGTTGTTGCGCACCACCGCTTCAAACCCCTTCGTCGACAGCGTCTTCATCGGTGCACGGTACTGGCCGCCGGCGTTGTTGACGAGCGCATCGATGCGCCCCCGCTGCGCCAGCACATCGACGATGGTCTGGCCGACCATGACTTCTTCGCGGATGTCGCAGGCGTGTGCGCTCGCGCTGCCCCCGTCCTCGACGATCTCGACACGTACCGCCTCCAGCTTGTCGGGGTTGCGCCCCACCAGCGCCACGTGCGCGCCCAGCGACGCGAGTTCGTGCGCGGTGCAGCGCCCTATGCCGCTGCCACCGCCGGTGACGATGATGGTCTGGCCGTCGAACACCCCGGGCCGGAACACTGACTGATAGGGCATCGCCACTCCTGTTGCCGTCGGAACTAGTATTGAACTGCGGTGCGGCCGATTCGGCCGCGAGCTATCACGAGCTTCATGATCTGCGCGGTGCCGTCGCCGATTTCCAGACCCATCACGTCGCGCATGCGCTGCTGATGCGGCAGGTCCTTGCTCCATCCGTAGTGGCCGAAGGTCAGCAGGCATTGGTGAATCACGTCGAATGCATTGCGCGGCCCCATCCACTTGCACATCGCAGCTTCAGACGTGTGGGGCAACCCCGCGTCGCGCAGCGCGAGTGCGTGATAGCAGAGCTGGCGCACGGCCGCGATTTGCGACTCGCCTTCGGCCAGCGGAAAGCTCACGCCCTGGAACTGGCCGATCGGCTTGCCGAAGGCCTCGCGCTCCTTGGCGTAGGCCCAGGCTTCGTCGAGCGAGGCCTGCGCTGCACCGACGCACTGCAGACCGATCAGCGCGCGGCTGTAGTCGAAGCCCTGCATCACTTGGGTGAAGCCCTGGCCGATGTCGCCGACCACGTGGCTCAGCGGCACCTTCACGTCGTCGAAGAACACCGAGCCACGCCCGATGATCGCACTGCCCACATCGTCGAAGTGCGTTCGCTGGATACCGGGTGACGTGGCTGGAATGAAAAACGCCGAGACGCCCTTTGCGCCTTCTTCCGGCGTGCCGGTTCGGGCGAAGATCAGGTAAGCGTCAGCGCGGTCGGCGAAGGTGATCGAGGTCTTCTCGCCGTTGATCAGGTAGTCGTTGCCGACCTTGCGGGCGCGCAGCTGCAGGTTGCTGGCGTCCGACCCACCGCGCGGCTCGGTGAGGCAGATCGCGACGACTGCTTCACCCCGGATCATCTTCGGCACCCACTCCTGCACGACCTGCGGCTGGGCATGCCGGATCAGAATGGCCGCGTTCAGCGAAGCCCCGACCGGCACGGCGCTGATGTTGAAGTCGCCGTAGGCAAGTTCTTCCGCGATGATGCCGGTTGTGACCGCATCGGCTCCGAGGCCCCCCAACTCCTCTGGCAGGTCGACACCGATGAAGCCGAGGCGGCCCATTTCGGCGAGCAGCCCGCGGTCGAGCACACCGAGCCTCTCGCGCGTCTGGTAGTCAGGCAGCAGGCGTTCGCGGGAGAAGCGGCGCGCGGAATCCTGCAACGCTCTCTGGTCATCGGTCAGAACCATGGGGAAGTCTCTTGAGAATGTTCGCTGCACCGCCTCTGAAGCCGAGGCATCACATATCGTACTCTAGTGTACGATATGACGCAAATTGGACTTGTGGGCAGCGTCAACCGAGGCGGCTCTCTGTGGCCACGTCCTGGTCGAAGTTCTTCCTGTCGAGGCGCGCAAGGTTGGGGTAATGTTGGTCGAAGGTGGCGCGGATCGCTTCGGCCGGCACGTCATCGAACTCGCCGCGGAAGCGGAGGTACTCCATGTGGCGCTGGCCTGTCTCGTCGAATGCATGCATCACGGCGTCGGACTCGCCGTCGAAGTCCAGCGGCGCAAGCTGCATCTTGCGGCACAGCTCGATGTTGAAGCTAGGGGTCGATTTGAGCCAGCGGCCGCCGAGGTGAATCGCCGTGTAGCCATGCCACAGAAACTCGTCGCTGCCCATCGCGTCGCGCAGGCGCACCTTGTCACCCAGGTGCAACCGCGCCAGCACGTGGTCCAGCGGCTCGCCGAACAGTTCCTCGAAGCGCGTGCCGCGCAGCGTGTCCAGCCCGCTCAGCAGGTTGCGGGCGGGGCCGTTGACGGACTCGAGCAGCCCCTCGTCGTCGAACGCCAGCAGCCCGGCGCTGAGCGTGCCCAGGTACTCGGCCCGCGGGTGCACGGCCAGCAGCCAGTGGCCGCGCATCTGGTGCGCCAGCAGACCGTTCTCGATGTGCGTGGCGGCCATCTGCACCAGCGCCTGGGTATGGCGCTGGCGCGATTCGTAGTACGACGACGCGTCGAGCACGCCCACGATCTGGCCGCGCGCGTCGCGCACCGGTGCTGCGGTGCAGGAGATGTCGCCCAGCTTCAGGAAGTAGTGTTCCAGGCCCGTCACCGCGACCGCGCCGCCGGTGGCCAGCGCGGTGCCCAGGCCGTTGGTGCCGGCCAAGGTCTCGTTCCAGCAGCTGCCGGCCACGATGCCGGCGTCGGAACTGCTCATGCTGAAGCGGTTGTCGGCGTAGAGGTCGAGGATCACGCCCTCGTGGTCGGCAAAGGCGAGCAGGAAGTTGCTGCCGGCGATCTGGCGCGACAGCGTCTCGAGTTCGGCCTGGGCCAGCCGGCGCACGAACTCCGAACGCTCGCGGCGCAGCGCCAGGTCGTGGAACTCGACCACCGGCACTGCCATCGGCGACTCGGCGATCAGACCGACGTCCATGCAGCGCGCCCAGCTGTCCAGGATCACGCCCGGCGGCATGCCGTCGGGCGGCAACGCCAGGCCACGGGCGCGAATCGCACGGGCGTGCGCCAGGGTGTGCGGCTCCATCGGGTTCATCTACGGGTCTCCTCGCGCCGGTCGTCGCCGGCTGGCGGCCCGGGCATCGTTGATGCCCGGAGCAGCCTGCGACGGTAGCAGCGCTGTGCCGAGCGATCAACTGCACTGTTTCTGGACACTGCACCGATACACCTGTGTTGCAACTGGACGAATCGGCGCCCGCCGCCGTCGGACGGCCGTCCAGTCCCGACCGACCACCGTCCTACGGGTGTTCCCCAGATGGAACGGGTATTGCGAACGTCCGGCGCGACGGCCCAGCCAGGGCCGTGCCGATACCCGACGAACAAACAGGAGAAGACCCCATGCCCCGAATGATTGGCCTGACCCCACTGGCCGTGGCCGCGCTGGCCTGCGCCATGGCTTTGCCCGCCGCTGCGCAGCAGAACATCGACAAGCTCAAGCAGATGAAGGTCGCCACCGCCGACCTCAACATCCCCGTGGTGCCGCAGACCGGCCGCAACGCCGATGCCATCAAGGCCAACCTGAAGCGCGTCAAGCTGCCGGCGGGTTTCAGCATTGATCTGTACGCCATCGTGCCCGACGCCCGCCACATGGCCGTCGCGCCCAGCACCAACATGCTCTTCGTGGGCACGCGCAAGACCACCGTCTGGGCCGTCACCGACCGCAACAGCGACGGCGTGGCCGACGAGGTCAAGTCCTTCGCGCCGAGCCTGAAGTTCACCAACCCCAACGGCGTGTGCTGGACCAAGGACGGCTTCCTGATCGTGGCCGAGCACAACCGCATCCTCAACTTCCCGGCCGCCGAGTTCTTCTACGAAGGCCCGGACGTGGCGGTGATCGAAGTCGTGCCGCAGGGCCAGCTGATCCCGGTCGAGGAGGAGTCCTACAACCACGGCGCCCGCGTCTGCAAGCTCGGACCCGACGGCATGCTGTACGTCAGCATGGGACAGCCGCACAACGTGCAGCCGCGCGACAAGATCGACCTCTACAACAAGGTCGGCATCGGCGGCATGGTGCGCATGAACGCCTTCGACGGCAGCAAGCGCGAGGTCTACGCCACCGGCATCCGCAACAGCGTCGGCCACGACTTCAACCCCAAGGACGGCACGCTCTGGTTCACCGACAACCAGACCGACGGCATGGGCGACGACATTCCCCTTGGCGAGATCAATCGCATCACGCGCGCTGGTCAGTTCTTCGGCTACCCGTGGAAGCAGGGCAAGACGCGCATCACCGACCACGGCTACGACAAGGACCCGCTGCCGGGCAACATCACCGACCCGCAGGTCTACACGACGGCCCACGCCGCCGACCTGGGCATGAGCTTCTACAGCGGCAGGATGTTCCCGGCCAAGTTCCAGGGCGGCTTCTTCAGCGCCCAGCACGGGTCGTGGAACCGCACCAAGCCGGTGGGCGCGCAGGTGCTGTTCACGAGCCTGAAGTCCGACGGCACGGCCGACAAGACCGAGGTCTTTGCCGAAGGCTGGCTCGACGACAACGGCATCTACCGCGGCCGCCCGGTCGACGTGGCGGTGATGAAGGACGGCTCGCTGCTCATCAGCGACGACTTCGCGGGCGCGATCTACCGCGTCAAGTACACGGCACCTTGATGCGGTGAGCGCGGCAGGGGTGCCGGCTGCCCCTGCCGCGCTGCGCGTGTGGCCCACAATGCGGCTGGTTCACCTTGGTGGTGAACCGCGCCGTTCTCCTTCTCAACCACCATGACGACGTACAGATTTCGGCGCTTGACGCTGTGGCTCGGCCTGGGGGTTCTGCTCCTGGCGCCCGAGGCCAAGGCCAGCGACGTGCAGCAGGGCCGCCAGAAGGCGCAGAGCTGCGCCGTCTGCCACGGCCAGGCCGGCCTGTCGGTGACCCCCGACGCACCCCACCTGGCGGGCCAGCCGGCCCTTTACGTGGCGGCGCAGCTGCGCGCCTACCGCAGCGGCGCGCGCAAGCACGAAGTCATGGGCCTCATGGCCAAACCCCTCAGCGATGACGACATCTCCCACCTTGCAACCTGGTTCTCCAGCATCCGTGTCGAGGCCCACGTGCCGCCCTGAGAAGTTGCTGCTGGCGGCGCTGTGCTGCGCCGCCGCGACCGCGGGCGCCCAGCCCACCGAGTCGGTGGTCATCACCGCCAGCGGCGGCGAGCGCCGCGCCTTCGACACCCCGTACGCGGTGGGCGTGGTGTCGGCCGAAGAGCTGCGCGGCGCCGGACCGATGGTCAACCTGAGCGAAGCGCTGGCCCGCGTGCCCGGCATCGTCGCCAGCAACCGCAGCAACCACGCGCAAGACCTGCAGATCAATTCGCGCGGCTTCGGCGCCCGCGCCAGCTTCGGCGTGCGCGGCCTGCGCCTGTACAGCGACGGCATCCCGGCCAGCGGGCCCGACGGCCAGGGCCAGGTCTCGCACTTCGACCTCGCGGGTGCGTCGCGCCTCGAAGTCCTGCGCGGGCCTTTCACGGCGCTGTACGGCAGCAGCTCGGGCGGCGTGATCGCCCTCGTCAGCGCCGCGCCGACCGAGCGCCGCATCAGCTTCGAGCTCGACGCCGGCAGCGACGACTTCCAGCAGTGGCGGGTCGGACTGGCCGGCCCGATCGACGGCGGCTTCAGCGTGCGCGCGCAGTTGTCGCGGATGGACAGCGGCGGCTTGCGGCCGCAGAGCAGCGCCCGGCGCACGCTGGGCAACGTGCGCCTGGGTTGGGAGCAGGGCGCCGACCGCGTGGTGGTGGTGCTCAATGCCATCAACCAGCCGGCGCTCGACCCGTTGGGCCTGACGCGCTCGCAGTTCGAGGCCAACCCCGACCAGACCACCGGCGTCGCGCTGCCGCAGAACGCGCCGGGCCAGCCCGACCGCTTCAACACGCGCAAGAGCACGGCACAGGACCAGGCGGGCCTCAGTTGGCAGCACCGGTTCGACGGCTGGGGCGCGCTGGCCGAAGGCCGCATCGCGGCCTTCGCCGGCCGCCGTTCGGTGACGCAATGGCAGTCGATCCCGGTGGCGACGCAGTTCAACGCCACCACGCCGACGATCACCGAGCGGCAGCCCGGCGGCGTGATCGACTTCGACCGCAACTACCAGGGCCTGGACGCGCGCCTGGTCTGGCGCTGGGCGCTGGGCGAAGAGCGCACGCTGCAACTGGTGGCCGGCGCGGCGGCCGAGTCCGCACGCGAGGACCGGCGCGGCTTCGAGAACTTCAGCGGCGCCCCGGCGGTGCGGCTGCTGGGCGTGACCGGCCGGCTGCGCCGCGACGAGAACAACCGCTTCGGCACGCGCGACCTCTACGCCCAAGCCGAAGCCGAACTGGCCAAGGCCTGGTCCGCCACGCTGGGCGTGCGCGGCGGGCGCGTGTCCTTCACCTCGGCCGACCGCTACATCGTCGGCGGCAACGTCGACGACTCGGGGGCCCTGAGCTACCGCTACACCAACCCGGTGGCGGCGCTGCAATGGCGCCCGAGCGCCGAGCTCAACGTCTACGTCAGTGCCGGCCGCGGCTTCGAGTCGCCCACGCTGGGTGAATTGGCGTACCGCCCCGACGGTGGCGCGGGCTTCAACACCGAGCTCAAGGCTCAGACCAGCCAGCAGGTGGAATTGGGCGCCAAGTGGCGTCCCGGCGGCGGTGGCAGGGGACTGGCGCTCGACACGGCGTTGTTCGAGGCGCGCACCGACGACGAGATCGGCATCGCCACCAACCGCGGCGGGCGCTCGACCTTTCGCAACGTCGGCCGCACGCTGCGCCGCGGCGTCGAACTGGCGCTGGGCGTGCCGCTGGCCGACACGCTGCGCGCACAACTCAGCGCGACCTGGCTGGACGCGACCTACAGCGACGGTTTTGCAGTCTGCGCGACGGTGCCGTGCACAACGCCCACGCTGCCGGTGCCGGCCGGCAACCGCATCGCCGGCACGCTGTCGCGCAGCGCCTATGCCGAGGTGGCCTGGACGCCGCTGCGCGGCGTGGAGCTGGCGCTCGAGACCCGCGGCCAGGGCCGCCTGCCGGTCAACGACGTCAACAGCGACTTCGCCGCCGGCTTTGGCCTGCTGGCGCTGCGTGCGCGCTGGCAGCTCGAACTGCCGGTGGGCCGCCTGGACCTGCTGGCGCGGGCCGAGAACCTGGCCGATCGGCGCGTCGTCGGCAGCGTCATCGTCAACGAAGGCAACGGCCGCTTCTTCGAGCCCGCGCCCGGGCGCGGCTGGTTGCTGTCGGCGCGTTACAGCGCGCCGTTTTGAAACCGGCGCGCTACAGCGCGCCGTTCTGAGCCAAGCGCTCAGGCCGCGGCGCGCTGGCCCCGGGCCAGGATGCGGCCGAGCGCCGCGTCCAGTTGCGCCACGCTGCGTTCGACATGGTGCAGCTTCTCCAGGCCGAACAGGCCGATGCGGAAGGTCTTGAAGTCGGGCCCCTCGTCGCACTGCAGCGGCACGCCGGCGGCGGTCTGCAGGCCCTCGGCCAGGAAGGCCTTGCTGGTGTGCAGGCCGGTGTCCTCGGTGAAACTCACGACCACGCCCGGCGCCTGGAAGCCCTCGGCGGCAACGCTCTTGATGCCGTGGCCGGCCAGCAGCGCGCGCACCTTGCGGCCGAGGTCCCACTGCTCGGCGCGCAGCTTCTCGAAGCCGTAGGCGCGTGTCTCCAGCATGACGTCGCGCGTGGTCGTCAAGGCGTCGGTCGGCACCGTGGCGTGGTACGCGTGACCGCCGCCTTCGTAGGTCTCCATGATCTGCAGCCACTTCTTCAGGTCGGCCGCGAAGCTCGAACTGGTGGTGCCGTCGATGGCGCTGCGGGCGCGCTCGCCCAGCATCACGAAAGCGCAGCACGGTGATCCGCTCCAGCCCTTTTGCGGCGCGCTGATGAGCACGTCGACGCCGGTGGCCTGCATGTCGACCCAGGCCGCGCCGCTGGCGATGCAGTCGAGCACGAACAGGCCGCCCGCCTCGTGCACCGCGTCGGCCACGGCACGCAGGTAGTCGTCGGGCAGGATCATGCCGGCGGCGGTTTCGACGTGCGGTGCAAAGACGACGTCGGGGCGCTCGGCGCGGATCGTCGCCTGGACCTCGGCGACGGGCGGCGGCGCAAAGGGCTGCTGGCGCCCGGGCGCGACCGGCCGCGCCTTCAGCACCGTGTGGTGCGGCGTGATGCGCCCCATCTCGATGATCTGCGTCCAGCGGTAGCTGAACCAGCCGTTGCGGATGACGAGGGTCTTCTTGTCGCCGGCGAACTGCCGCACCACGGCTTCCATGCCGAAGGTGCCGCTGCCCGGCACGACGATCGCCGAGCGTGCGTGGTAGACCTCCTTGAGCACGCCGGAGATGTCGCGCATCACGCCCTGGAACTTGGACGACATGTGGTTGAGCGCGTGGTCGGTGTAGACCACCGAGTACTCGAGCAGACCGTCGGGGTCGATGTGGGGCAGCAGTCCGGGCATCGTGTTCTCGGCTTCTTGGCGCCGTTTCCAGCGGGGCAGCCAGCTTAGCACCCGGGGGCTGCGCGCGCGCCGGGTATCGTTCACGCCTGCAAGCACTTCAACCGGGGTTGGACATGGGTTGGTTTTCCAAGAAGGACAGCGGCTTTTTCCTGGCCACCATCGTGCCGGTGGGCGACGCGCCGCGCATCGCGCAGTACCTGGGCGTGGTCAACGGCGAGGCCATCATCGGCGCCAACATCTTCCGCGACCTCTTCTCGTCGGTGCGCGACGTCGTCGGCGGCCGCGCCGGCGGCTACGAGCGGGCGCTGTCAGGTGCGCGCGACGCGGCACTGCAGGAACTGATCGAAGCCGCCAAGGAGTTGGGCGCCGACGGCGTCGTCGGCCTCGACTTCGACTACGCGGTGCTCGGCGAGAACAACGGCATGATGATGGTCGTCGTCAGCGGCACTGCCGTGAAGATGGGCTGAAGCCGCGGCTGCCGGGGTTGCGGGCATGCGGTGGATCAAGATCGTCAAGGACCGGCTGGCCCGGCGGCCGGCCCTGCGCTCGGACCGGCAGCGCGCGCTGGACCTGATTGCCGCCATCGACGCCGGCGGCGTGCCGCTGAACCCGGCGCGCATCAACGACATCGCGCGCCGGCTTGGCCTGGAGGTGTCGAAGCGCTCGCGCATGGACGAGACCATCGCCCGCGTCCGTGCGGCGCTGGCACGCCAGGCGCACTGAAGACGGGGCCGTCGGCACCGACGCAAGCCCTTGCGGGCTTGCCGCGCAGGATCAGCGCGTCGACTTCTTCGCGGCCTTCTTGGCCACCGCCTTCTTCGCTGCCGGCTTCTTCATCGTCGGCTTCTTGGCCTCCGGCTTGGCGGCTGGCTTGGCGGTCTTCTTCGGCGCAGCGGCCTTGGGCTTCATGCCGGCGGCCTTCTTCAGCGCCTTGGCTTCCTTCTCGACAGCCTTCTGCAGCGCCTTGGCCTTGCGCTCGGCGCTGGCCTGCAGCGAAGCCAGCTTCTTGGTCGCGCTGCGTTGCGTGGCTTGGAGCTTGCGTTCGGCGGCCTTGACCGACTTCTCCGCCGCGGCGCCGGCCTTCGACAACTGCGCTTGTGCCTTGGCCAGCTGCTTCTCGGCCGCGCGCACCAGACCGCCGATCTTGCCCTTGACCTGGTCGCGCCGCTTGATCAGGCCCTTCTTGGCCTGGTTCATGCTGGCCGACACCGCGTCGCCCATGGCGCTGAACTTGTGCGACACGGCGGTGCCGACTTCCTTGGCGGCGGTGCCGAGGTGTTCGCCGGCTTGTGCGAGTTCGGACTTCTTGCTGGTCTTGCGCGTGGCCATGTATTTCCTTGAAGTGGAGTGGAGGACCGTGCACCTCCGTGCAGGCCCCCCCTGAATTTAAGCGCAGCCGCGGGCCGAAGCGAGGCTTCTGAACAACGAAGCACAGCGAAGCCGCGCGCCAGCAGGCGCCGCGCCGCGGGCTTCAGCGGCTGGCTTCGCCCAACCGACGCAGGCGGGCGCGCAAGGCGGCGAGCTCATCCTCAAGGTCGACCACGAGGGCTGCCAGTTCGGGCCCGGCATCGAAGTCGCGCTCGAGGCCGGCGATGCGGCGGGCGCGGCGCAGCGCGACGGCGTCGAAGCGCCAGCTGCCCTGCGGGCTGGTGCCCTGCGCGCTCAGCAGGCCGAGCGACACGCGCTCGCGCAGCCAGGGCTCGGGCACACCGGCGAGCCGGCACAGCGCGTCCAGATCGAGCGCCAGGTCATCGAGAACCGCTTCGGCGATGTGCAGCGTCGTCGTCATGGCGCAGTCTCCGCTGCCCTGCGCTCGGCTTCGGCTGCCGCGGCGCGGCGGGCATCGAAGTCGGGCAGCGCGGCTGCCATCTGCTCGTACAGCGTCTTGGCCCGCGGGTCCAGGGCGCTGGGCAGCAGCACGCGCAGGTGCAGTTCGAGGTCACCGGGCGTGCGTGCCGGCAACCCCTTGCCGGGCACGGTGAGGTGTTGGCCGCTCTGCGCACCGGCAGGCACGCGGACCTTCAGCGTGCTGCCGTCGGGCAAGCCGACCGCCACGACAGCGCCCAGCGCCGCTTCCCAAGGCGCCAGCGGCAGCTCGGTGACGAGGTCGGCGCCATCGACGCGGTAGCGCGGATGAGGCGCGAAGTGCACTTCCAGCATCAGGTCGCCGGCCGCACCGCCGCCCAGCCCCGGCGCGCCCTGGCCGGACAGGCGGATCACCTGACCGGCCTTGACGCCGGCCGGAATCCTGACGTCGAGCGCACGCTCGACGATGCGCAGATGGCCCTGCGCGTCGAGCTGCGGCGCCTTGAGCGTGACGCGCCGCTGCGCGCCGCGCCAGGCGTCCTCGATGTCAAGCACGATCTTCGCGTGGTGGTCGTCGCCGCGGGCCTGGTGGGGGGCTTCGGCGCCGTGGCTGCGTCGCCAGGTACCACGCCCCTGCCGGTCGAAGAGCTCGGAGAAAAAGTCGCTGAACTCGGCGCGGTCCATGCCCGGCGGGCCGCGGCGCGTGAACTCGAAGCCGGCGTCCCAGTCGGGCGGCGGCGTGAAGCGGTCGCCGGCGTGGTGGCCCTGGCCGATGGCGTCGTAGGCGGCGCGCCGCTCGGGGTCGGACAGCACCGTGTGCGCCTCGTTGATCTCGCTCATGCGCGCCGCGGCGTCAGGCTCCTTGCTGACGTCGGGGTGGTACTTGCGGGCGAGCTTGCGGAACGCCTTGCGGATCTCGTCGGCGCTGGCGGCGCGCGCGACGCCCAGCAACTGGTAGTAGTCCTTGAACTGCACGGTGTGCGTCCTCCAGCACGGCATGTGAGGCACCAGGGGCCGGCTTTCAAGCGCCTCTTGAAAGTCGGCCGGCCCGACCCTGGATCGGATTTCTCGGCGGCGGCCGGCCTGCATTGCCGGCGCCTGTTTCAACCTGTTGGAGGCCCACATCATGTACCGCAGCCTGTTTGACGGCGACCTGTTCGCCGACCTCGACCGCCTGCAGCGCCAGTTGCAGCAGTCCTTCGACTTGTCTTCGCCGACCATCCGGGGGCTGGCCGGCGGCTTTCCGGCGCTCAACGTCGGCCACACCGCGGCATCGACCGAGGTCTACGCCTTCGTGCCCGGCGTCGACCCGGCCAAGGTCGAGGTCCTGCTCGACCGCGGCGTGCTCTCGATCAGCGGCGAGCGCGCGCCCACCGTGGCCGCCAGCGACGCCAAGCAGGCGCTGCACCGCAACGAGCGTTTCGAAGGCCGCTTCCGGCGCGTCGTCAGCCTGCCCGAGGACAGCGACCCCGGCGCCGTGCAGGCCGAGTGCCGCGACGGCGTGCTGCACGTCAGCGTCAAGCGCCGCGAGGCGGCACAGCCGCGCCGCATCCAGGTCCAGTGACCGCCACCCACGCATTTGAAGGAGTGACACCATGAGCAACACCGCCATCCAGTCCGGCAGCGACAAAGACCCGGCCGCGCGCAACGACCGCGCGCTGCTGCCGCCGGTCGACGTCGTCGAGGACAGCACCGGCATCACGCTGTACGCAGACCTGCCCGGCGTCAGCCGCGAGCGGCTGCACCTGCACGTCGAGGGCGACACGCTGACCATCGAAGGCGAACTCGCGCTGCCGGTGCCGCAGGCCATGAAGCCCGTTCACGCCGAGGTCCAGCAGTCGCGCTACCGCCGCACCTTCGCGCTGAGCAAGGAGCTCGACGCCGGGCGCATCGGCGCCGAGCTCGCCAACGGCCAGCTGCGCGTGCGCATCCCCAAGACCGAGCAGGCGCAGCCGCGCCGCATCGAGGTCCGCGCCGCCTGACCCTGCCGCAGCGGGTGCAACAGCGCGCGCCGGGGTTGCCGAGCGGCACCCCGGCGCGTGCGTGCGCGCGGCGCGCACCCGATGGCGCACGGCCGCCATCGCTGCTACCGTCTGCGCGGCTGTCCACCACTGGAGCCCGCGCATGCCGAGCAAAAAAAGCCCCGCCGCCAAGTCCACCGCCGCGGCCATGCCCGCCACCCGGCGCGGCGCCAACCGCCGCGCCGACGGCAACTGGTCGACGCTGAAGCTGGCGGTCGACGGCCGCATCGCGACGTTGACGCTCAACCGGCCCGAGCGCCTGAACGCCATCAACGACGACATGCCCGGCGAGATCCGCCAGGCGGTGGAGGCCGCCAACGCCGACGACCGCGTGCACGTCATCGTCGTGCGCGGCGCCGGCAACGCCTTCTGCGCCGGCTACGACCTGAAGGAGTACGCCGAGGGCGACACCCTCAACGTCATCACCCAGCCGATGCCCTGGGACCCGATGATCGACTACAAGTTCATGAAGAAGAACACCGAAGACTTCATGAGCCTGTGGCGTTCGTACAAGCCGACCATCGCGCGCGTGCACGGCTACGCGGCGGCCGGCGGCAGCGACATCGCCACCTGCTGCGACTTCATCGTCATGGAGGACAAGGCCCGCATCGGCTACATGCCGGTGCGCGTGTGGGGCTGCCCGAGTCCCGCGATGTGGGTCTACCGGCTGGGCGCCATGCGCGCCAAGCGCCTGATGCTCACCGGCGACCTGATCGACGGCCGCCAGGCCTACGAGTGGGGCCTGGCCACCGACGTGGCGCCGATCGAGCAGCTCGACGCCACGGTGCACAAGCTCGCCGAGCGCATCGCCGGCGTGCCGAAGAACCAGCTGATGATGCTCAAGCTGGTCATCAACCAGGCCATCGACGCGATGGGCCTGGAGCAGACGCAGATGTTCGCCACCGTCTTCGACGGCATCACGCGCCACTCGCCCGAAGGGCTGTGGTTCAAACGCTATGCCGAGGAGTTCGGCTTCCCCGCCGCCGTGGAGTGGCGCGACAGCGGCCGCCCGTTGCCCGAGCCCGGGCCGGGCAGCCGTGGCGACGACTTCATGGTGCCGCCGCCGGCCGGCGCGCGGTCGCAGTGGGCGCGCGACGTCAGCGGCAAGCGCGCAGCCCAGAAGGTCGGCCAACCTGCCAAGACCGGCAGCTCCGGCAAACCCCGGTAGGCCGGGGCGGCGGTTGGCGCAGCCCGGCGTGGGCCGTGGCCGCAGCGCAGACGCCCATCTGTCGTGCACCACATCGGCCCCTTCACCGGTGGCGTGCAGGGCCGTCCGGTGCAGTTGCAGACGCTGGACGACGGGCAGCACCCCGAGCGCACCAAGGAGCACTTCGACCAGTTGGCGGCGGGCAACACCCTGCTGGCGCTGCTGCTGATGCGCACCACGCCGTCGATGGAGATCCCGCTGCCCGGCGTGGCCCGCCACGGCGTGCCGGTGATCGGGCCGCAGACGGGCGGCTCGTTCGTCAACCAGTCGCCGCGACGCGAGGTGTTCACGCTGCGCGCCAGCTACCGGAAGGAAGCCGAGGCGGTGCTCTTGCCGGCCGGCGCGGGTTGACCCGGGCGCTGGCGAGGAAGCGGGATTCCTAGAATGCGCCGATGAGCGAGCGACTGCAACAGATCACCTACGAAGCGCTGCCGCCCGCGGCGCGTCCGCTGGCCGACGACATCCTGAAGGTGTCCAGCGCCGCGCTCGGCGGCCCCTACAACGCGCTGCTGCGCAGCCCCGAGATGGCGCGGCGCTGCTTCGATCTGCTGGACTACCTGCGCTTCAGGACCTCGGTCGACAAGCGGCTCAACGAGTTCGCGATCCTGATCCAGGCGCGCCTGGCCAACGCGCAGTACGAGTGGTGGGCGCACGAGCCGATCGCGCGCCGTGCCGGGCTGTCCGACGCCGTGATGGCCGAGCTGCGCGAGTGCCGCCGCCCCGCCGCGATGGCCGACGACGAACGGCTGGTCTACGACTTCTGCGTGCAACTCAGCCTGAACCACCGCGTGCCCGACGCGCTGTGGCAGCAGGCTGTCGCCACGCTGGGTGAACAGCGGGTCATCGACCTCACGGTGCTGTCGGGCACCTACGTCATGGTGTCGATGCTGCTGAACGCGACGCAGGTGGGCATTCCCGGCGGCGGTGCGCCGCCGCTGCAGGAAATCGACCCGCTCGAGATCCGCCGCCGGCTGCTGGCGTGAGCCTGCCGGGCCGCCCCAAGGGCGAAAACCGAAGGCACCGAAGGGCACGCCCAGGCCGGTGCTGGATCAGCTCACCGCGGCGCTGCGCAAGGCCGTCACCGACGCGGACGTGCGCGCCCGGCTCGACGGCATGGGCATCTCGGCAGTGAGCGCCGAGCAGGCCAGCCCCGAGGCGCTGGCGGCGCACCTGAAGGGCGAGATCGAGACGCTGGGCGGGCTGCTGATCAAGGCCGGCGTGAAGGCCAACTGAGCGCTGCGGCTGCTCAGGCCGCTCAGGCCGCCGGCGCGACGATCGCGCCCTGGATGGCGTGGCGCTTGAGCGCCTCGGCAACGAAGCCGCTGGCCTTGGCGTTCTCGACGAAGGTGCGCAGCGCCGCTTGCACCGCGTCGCCGCGCCCGGCCGGCACGCCCATCGCCTGCTCGATGACCATGAAGCGGCCCGGCAGCAGGCGCAGCCCACCCAGCCGTGCAGCGTCGGCCTCGAGCTGCTGCTTGACGCCGGCGGCGACGTCGGCGTTGTCGGCGATGAAGGCGTCCACCACCTGCGGCGACGTCGGTGCGCGCAGGATCTGCGCCGCTTTCAGCGTGCGCGTGAGGTACAGGTCGTAGGCGCTGCCGCGGCCGACCATGACACGCGCGCCGGTGCGGTCGACCTGCGTGTTGTCGGTCAGCGGCGAGGCCTGGCGCACGAGGTAGGCGCCCTCGATCAGCACGTAGGGCGCGCTGAAGCGGATGCCGTCGCTGCGCAGCGGGTCGACGGCAAAGAAGCCGACATCGGCCTGGCCCGACTTCACGACCTCGACCGACTTGGCCGCGGCGTCGACGATCGTCAGCGCCAGCGGCACACCCAGCCGGGCGGCCAGTGCCCGCGACAGGTCGACCGAGACGCCGGCGGCACTGTCGCCGTCGCGCCGCGCCAGGATCGGGTTGCCCAGGTTGATGCAGGCGCGCAGCGTCCCGCCGGGCGCGAAGGCGTCGACCACCGCCTGGGGCACGGCCGGCGCGGTGCTGCAGGCGGTGCCGGCGGCGGCGCTGCCGAGCCAGGCGAGCAGGTGGCGGCGCGACAGGGGCTGGTTCATCGTCAGGGTCCTTCTTCGGTTGAGCTTCAGACCAGCGGCACGTGCAGCGGGTCGTACGGGTAGAGCCACTCGTTGCGCGACTTCGCGATGTTGCGGTCGTGGAACGCCTGGCGCATCTGGTCGGCGTCCTGGATGTGGTACAGCTCGCCCATCTCGCTGCTCTCGTGCACCACGCGCGCGGTGCGCGGCGCACGGTGCTGCTCGTAGGCGCGCAGGCGTTCGGGCAGCGGCAGCGGCAGCGCCAGCGCACGCGCCAATACGGCGGCGTCCTCGATCGCCATCGCCGCGCCCTGCGCCATGTAGGGCAGCGTCGCGTGCACCGCGTCGCCCAGCATCGTGGCGTGGCCGCGGCTCCAGGTCATCGTCGGCGCGCGGTTGTTCAGCGCCCAGCGGAAACACTGGTCGCGGTCGACGCTGTGAATCACGGCGCGCACCATCGGGTGCCAGCCGCGGTAGTCCTCGTCGAGCTCGGCCCAGGGCCGCCGCGTGGTCCACGACTCTTCCTCGTCGGCGCGCTCGACGCAGCCGACGAAGTTGAGCAGCGTGCCGTTCTTCAGGTAGTACATCACCGCGTGGTTGCGCGGCCCGCACCAGATCGTGGACACGAGCTCGGTGCGCAGTTCGGGCGCGATGCGCTCGACGGGCACCGTGCAGCGCCACGCCACCTGGCCGGTGAAGTGCGGCGCGTCGGCGCCCACGACGTGCCGGCGCACCACCGAGCGGATGCCGTCGGCGCCCACCAGCAGCTCGGCGTGTGCCGGCGCCAGGCCGTCGAAGTGCACGCCGATGCCGTCGGCGCTTTCGTCGACGGCCATGGCGCGCGCGTTGAGCGTGATCGCGCCGGCGTCGTGCGCCCGCACGGCCTCTTGCAGCGCGCGGTGCAGGTCGGCGCGGTGGATCTGGAAGTAGGGCGCGCCGTGCGCCTGCTCGTGCGCCGCGCCCAGCGGGATGCGGTGCAGCAGTTCGCCGCTGTCGAAGCGCCGGAACTCGAAGCCCTTGGGGCGCACGGCGCTGGGCTCGATGCGCTCGCGCAGATCCAGGTGGTCGAGCACCTTCACCGCGTTGGCGCTCATCTGGATGCCGGCGCCGACCTCGCCGAGCGAGGGCGCCTGCTCGAAGACGCGCACGCGGTGGCCGTCCTTGAGCAGGCAGGCGGCGGCGGCGAGGCCGCCGATGCCGGCGCCGATGATGATGATGTCCATCGCGGTTCGTGTCGAAGGTTCAAGGGCTGGCGCGCAGGACCTGGGGCTGGGCCGGAACCCGTGGCACCGGCAGCGCTTCTCCGGGCAGCTTCACTCTGCCTTGATGCCCTGGTCCTTGATCACCCGGGCCCAGCGCGCCGCGTCTTTCTCGATCAACTGCCGGAACTCCGCCGGCGTGCTGCTGGCCGGCGTCATGCCCTGGGTCTGGAACGCGGTGCGCACGGCGGGCAGCGCCAGGATCTCGCGCAGCTCGCGGTTCAGCCGCTCGACGAAAGCCGCCGGCGTGCCCTTGGGTGCCAGCACGCCGTACCACATGTCGACGTCGAGTGCGCCCAGGTTCAGCTGGCGCAGCGGCGTCACCTCGGGCAGCAGTGGGCTCGCCTTGTCGCTGCTGATGCCCAGCGCGCGCAGGCTGCCTGCCTTGACGTGCTGCAGCGCGACGTGGATGGGCAGGAACATCACGTCGACCTGGCCGCCGAGCAGGTCCGTCAGCGCCGGCCCGGTGCCGCGGTAGGGGATGTGCGTGATGAAGGTCCGGGTCTGGTTCTTCAGCAGCTCCATCGCCAGGTGGTGCGGCGTGCCGCTGCCGGGCGAGGCGTAGTTCAGCCGCCCGGGCTGGGCCTTGGCGCGCGCCACCAGGTCCTGCGCCGTCTGGATGCCCGAGGCCTTGCTCGCCACCAGCAGCAACTCGCCCCAGCTGGTCAGCGTCACCGGGTCGAGGTCGCGCAGCGGGTCGAAGGCCAGGTTCGGGTACAGGCCGCGGTTCATGACCATCGTGTTCACGGTGACGAGCAGCGTGCTGCCGTCGGCCGGCGCCCGCACGACCGCCTCGGTGCCGATGTTGCCGGACGCGCCGGCACGGTTGTCCACCACCACCGGCCGGCCCAGGCGCTCGGCCAGATGAGGGCCGATCTGACGCGCAATCAGGTCGATGCCGGTGCCTGGCGTGAAAGGCACCACCAGCTTGATCGGCGCCACGCTCTGCTGCGCCCACACGGGGGCGGCAAGCAGCGCGACGGCGACGGCGAGCGCACGGCGCCGGGTATTGCAGATGGCGCGGGGCATGGGGGAGTCTCCGGGTCGGGGTGAAGGCGGGCGCCCGATGCTAAAGCCAATGAAAAAGGGCCTGGCAGGAGCCAAGCCCTTGATCTGCAGAACTCAAACGGTGGTGGAGGAGGAGGAGGATCGAAAAAACCTCGCCAAGCGTTGCAGCACTTGAGTTTTCAGACTTCCGTGAAGTGAAGTTCCTGCAAGAGTTCCTGAATCGCCATCTTGGTCTGCGGGTCGCCACGTGTGGGATGTCCTTTCCGGCTCAGCCGACCGCAAGGTGCACCGGATTGCCGCTCATCTGGTCGCTGCGGTTCGCGTCACGCACATCACGAGGCGCCGGACGCGTTCAACGCACGCTCGGCTTCGGCTAGACGTGCCATCACGACCTCGAACTCCGGCGGTGCGGCGATGAACATCGGGCGCATCTGTGCGTAGTCGCGCGACAACGCAGCGCGTCTTTCATTGGACGGCAGCAATCGAAACGTGGCTGGTCGCGCCAAGTCGTAGCGAGCCCACTGACGCGCAAATACCCGGCTCTTCCATTCGACGACACGTTCGCACAGCGCGTGGTCTGCGAGCATCGTAGCGGCGTCTGGATGGCGAAGCAGTCGCTCCATGTCGGCATAGTGCCTCGCATAGCGATCCGGCGTGGCTTGGTCCGCCGGGCGGTGGTGCTCCGCGTGCAGGATGGTGGCCTTCTCCCAGAACGTGCGCGCCAGCTCGAGCGCGGTCACCTGGCACTGCCAATCGGGGAAGGCGGCGGGAAAATCATCGACGACCCAGGGGCGCACCGCATGCTGCTCGGTGGGCCGCTGGTCGGTGAGGGACCCCAGTTCGAGCTTCACTTCGCGGCGCAGGTAGTCGAAGCCGGCCTCGGACGCCGTCGGGTACTCGAAGTGCACGACCGGCGAGCGCGCGACCGCATCGTCCTCGTAGCGCAGCCACGACGCGCCCGCGGTGCGACGACCGAGGTGTTCGACGATGGCATGTTCGAGCCGCGGCATCAGCACGTTGCGGGTCTGCTCACCGCACTGGGCCTGCATCTGTGCCAGCGCAGCATCGCGACGGGTTCGGCTCTTCATGGCCGCGAAGACCGATTCGTCCCCGCCTACAAATGCGGGCGACATCGACAGGTCGATGTCCTCGGAGAAGCGGTCGATCACGCCATAGACCTTGGACAGTGAGGTGCCGCCCTTGAACACGAGATGCGGCGCCAAGGCGGGGTCCGCGAAGAGCAGCCCCAGCAGCCAGCTGACCCAGAAGTCCTTCTCGACCATCACGCTCGACACCGCCATGCGCGCGGCCGTCTGCGTGAACGC
>JAYUPN010000360.1:0-18942 GCA_043760065.1 Rubrivivax sp. | reverse complement strand
TGGCTGCAGGCCTTGCGCCGGCGGCAGCACGGCGCAGCGGCGGACTGAACGCGGCGCCGAAGTCTTTGGTGGCCCCGCAGGTGCTGTCATAAGATGACGTGCACCGCCACCGCGACACGGCAGGCAAGGCATCGAAGGCGCGCGGCGCCTGCCTTGGGTGGCCCGCGCCATGACGAACCCGACCCGACCGTTGCAGCATGTGCCCCGCCTGCGCTACCGCACGCTGCGCCTCGGCGACCTCGAGCAGAGCCTGCAACTGCTGCCGCCGCACATCGGCCTGGACGACGGCCAGCTGGCCCGCCTGCCGGCGCTGTGGCAGCGGCTGGCGCAGGAGCCGTCGATCCTGACCGGCACCATCGAGGACACGGCGTTGTCGGCCGGACAGAACGTGCAGGCCTGGGGTGTCACGATGGCCTTGCCGCAGCCGCAGCCGCTGGTGCAGGCGCTCGACCTCGAAGGCAGCCCGCGCGGCCATCTCGTGCGCCGCATCTACGCCGGCCTGCTGGCCGGCGAGGTGCAGCTGATGAGCGACCGCGACCTCGGCCGCGCCAATTTGCGCGGTGAGCTGGTGCTGATGATCCTGCACTTCTCGATGCGAGCGCACGACCTGAACGATTCCTGCGTGCACCAGCTGATCGCCACTGCCAAGATCTTCGACGACAGCGACGCGGCGCTGATGGCGCAGCTGGAGGTGTCGACCCATGGCCTGAAGAAGCTCTGGCGCGGCGTCTACGACCGCATCGAAGACACGGCGCCCGAGTTCTTCGGCGACGCCGTGGCCGACGACGACGGCAAGCGCGGCCCGGAGAAGCGGCGCCAGGTGCTGGCCTACCTGCGCCAGCGGCCCGACGAGCTGCGCCCCTGGGCCCGGGGTTGAGCGCGGGCGGTCCGGGCCGCTGCCCACCCCTCACGCACGCCATGCCCAGCGCTTCAAAACCCCCGCTTGCCGGCTACCGGGTGCTCGACCTGAGCAACGTGCTGGCCGGGCCTTTCGCGTGTCACCAGCTGGCGCACCTGGGCGCCGAAGTGATCAAGGTCGAGGCGCTGCGCGGCGGCGATTTGGCGCGGCAACTCGGCGCCGATCCCGCGCTCAACCAGGCGCTGATGGGCGTGTCGTTCCTGGCCCAGAACGCCGGCAAGCGATCGATCGCGGTCGACCTCAAGACCGCCGGTGGCAAGGCCGTGCTGCGCCGCCTGGTGGCCAGCGCCGACGTGCTGCTGGAGAACTTCCGTCCCGGCGTGATGCAGCGCCTGGGGCTGGGCTACGAAGCTCTGCTCGAGTACAACCCGCGGCTGATCTACTGCGCGATCTCGGGCTTCGGCCAGGACGGCCCGCTGCGCGACCTGCCGGCCTACGACCAGATCATCCAGGGCATGGCCGGCGTGATGGACATCACTGGCGACGTCGACAGCGCCCCGCTGCGCGTGGGCTACCCGGTGGCCGACACCATCGGCGGCATGACCGCGGCCTTCGCCGTGGCCGCGGCGCTGGCGGACCGGCACCGCGAGGGCGGCCGTTTCGTCGACGTGTCGATGCTCGAAGCGGTAATGGCCACGATGGGTTGGGCGGTGTCGAACTTCCTCGTCGCCGGCCACGAGGCGCAGCCGATGGGCAATCAGAACATGACCGCCAGCCCCTCGGGCACCTTTGCCACCGCCGAAGGTCTGCTCAACATCGCGGCCAACAAGCAGGAGCAGTTCGAGGCGCTGGCGCGGGTGATCGGGCGGCCGGAACTGCTAGGGGATCCGCGCTTTGCGTTTCGGCAGGCGCGGCTGGAACATCGCTTGGAGCTGCAGGCCGCGATCGAGGACGCGCTGGCGCACCAGCCCGCCGCGGCCTGGTGGCCGCTGCTCACCGCGGCGGGCGTGCCGGCCGGGCCGGTGTACAGCGTGCCACAAGCGCTGGCGCACCCGCAGGTGGCCAGCCGCGGCCTGGTCGCCACGTTCGAGAACGCGAGCGGCGTGGGCCGCGACATCCGCGTGCTGCGCACCGGCATCAAGCTCGACGGCCAGGCGCCAGCGGTTGCGACGCCGCCGCCCATGCTGGGCCAGCACACCGAGGCCATCCTGGCCGAGCTGGGCTATGACGCGGCGCAGGTGCAGGCGCTGCGAGAAGAAGGAGCCCTGTGATCGCCTCGCATCCGGCGCCGCCACCCGCCATCAGTGAAGTCAGACCGCAGGGCCGCTGTGATCGCGCCGGCGCCGCGCCGCGGCACCGGTGAGCAGCAGCCCCGCCGCGAACAGCAGCCAGCTGTGGGGTTCGGGCACCGGCACCGCTGTCAGCACGGCACCGCTGGTGGCGCTGAAGCTGAAGGAGGTGATGACCCATTCGTCGGCCCGGGCGGCGAAGCTGACGCCGTCGAAGGCTGCCGGGTCGATGCCGGCCCAGCCGCCCAGGCCGTCGGCGCGCTGCAGGAAGGTGTCGATGACGAAGCTGCCGGCGGCCACGAAGGCATTCGGATCGGTCGCACCCAGGAAGCGGAACTCCACCGCAGTGGCGGCCAGGTCGGGCGTGGTGCCGAACTGCACGAGGTCGGTGAGGAAGCCGCCGGCGCCGTCGGCCTGCACTTCCAGCACCAGGCGGCTGCCGGTGCCTGCCGTGTAGTGGCCATTGACGGTAAACAGGCCCGGCGAGCTGCCGGGGCTGAAGATGCCGTAGTTCAGGATCGTGCCGCTGACGTTGATCGACCCCAGCGTGCCGCCCAGGTAGCCGTTGCTGCCGATCACGACGTCGGTGGCGTTGAGCGTGGCACCGTTGAGCACCATCGTCGCGGAGCCGCCGTCGACGTGGCTGCCGTCGGCCAGCCGGTTGCGGCCCACACCGACCCAGCCCGCATTGATCGTCGAGCCGCCGGTGGCGATGACGGTGCCGTCGGCGCCGGCCAGGCGCCCGACGTACAGGCGGCCGTCGCCGATGTCGACGCTGCTGGCGCCGGACATGCGCAGCAGCCCGGTGCCGTTGCGCGCCACCGTGAAGGTGGCCAGACCCGGCGCGGCTGCGATCGTGATCGCCGAGCCGCCGCTCATCGTCAGCGAGCCGTCGCCGCCGGGCAGGTTGGTCGAGCCGCCGAGCGTCAGCCCCATGCCCCCGCTGCCCGGGTTCACCATCTGCAGCGTGCTGCCGTTGTTCATGCGCACGATGCCGGTGCCGTCGCCGATGCCGATGCCGACTCCGGTGCTGGTCAGCGCGGCGGTGGGCGCGCCGAACTGGCCGCTGAGTTCGATGCGGCCGGCGTCCATGTTCAGCAGGCCCACGGCGCCCGAGCGGCCGACATTGAGCGTGGTGGCCATCAGCTTGCCGCCATTGGCCAGTGTCAGCTCGCCGTACGACGAGGGCCCGCGGCCGATGGCGGCGAAACGTTCCGAGCCATTGATCGCGATCTCGCTGCCGGCGCCGCGCACTGCCGCGATGCCGCGCGCGCCCACCGTGGTGTCGCTGCCGCCGCCGATGTTGAGCACGGACGTGCGGCGGTCGGCGTCGGTGCTCACCACCGTGCTGTCCAGCACCAGGCGGCCACCGCCGCTGATGTTGAGCGTGCCGGCGCCTTGTGCGCCGACGCCGACGTAGGGCCCCAGCGTTTCAGCAGGACCGCCACCGGCCACCAGCGAGTCCACCGACACGCGCACCTGCGAGCCGCTGCCGCTGATGGAGAGCGTGCCGCTGGACGCGGAACCGACACCGAGTTCCAGGAAGCGTGCGCGCTGGCCCTCGATGGTCGACACGATGTCGATGCGCGCCCCGCCGGTGACGTTGAGCGTTCCGGTGCCGTTGCGGCCGACCTGCAATCCGCCCTGGAACGCGGCGTCGGTGGTGCCAGCCGGGCCCGACCGATTGATTGTCAAGGCCGTGCCCACGCCGTCCAGGGTCAGCGTGCCGAAGGAGCCGTCGCGGCCCACCGAAACATAGTAGGCGTCTGTGACGGTGGCGCCGCCGTCGACCACCATCGACGCGGTGCCCAGCCGGCGCCCGACCTGCAGCACGCCGCCGTTGAGGTCGATGCCGGAACCGGCGCCGTTGACGAAGGTGTCGGAGCGGCCGTTGTTCTGCGTCAGATTGATGCCGTTGATGAAGTTGGGCGCGGCGTCGAACTGCAGCCGGCCGCCATTGCGGATGTTCAGTGCCGACCAGGCATTGGCGTGGTTGGCGGCGGTGACGAACGCGGCGCGCGGGTCGGCGGCGCTGCCGCCGGTGACGCGCCACACCGAGCCGGCGCCGTCGATCAGCACGTCGGCAAAGCTGCGTTCGCTGAAGGTCGGGCTGCCGCCGCCGGGCGCCTGCCCCAGGCTGCCGCTCTCGGTGACGAGGCTGGCGCCGTCGAGCACGCGCACGGTGCCGCGGGTCGTGCCGCCGGGTGTGCCGAAAGTGAAGGTGTCGATGGGAGGACGGAACACCGCGACGCCGCCGACGATGAAGCCGTGCAGGAATTGCGCCCGCGAGCCTGCGCCGGTGACGGTGAGCGTGCCGTCGGAGCCCGCCGCATTGCCGATGAAGTTGTTGCAGTAGCGCGCACCCATCAGGCACGCGGCGGCGTCGGCTCGTGCGTCGAGCAAGGCACCGCCCGACACGGTGAAAGTGCCGACGCCCCAGTTGCCTACCTCGAAGCGGTTGACGTCGCCGTTGCCGCGCAGGGTGATCGTCGAGCCGGTGCCGTTCAGCACCCCGGTGGCGGAGCCAGTGCCGCCATTGGCCAGGCTCATCGATCCGGCGCCGAACAGCGAACCGGCGTCGACGGAGAAGCTGCCCGGCGCGCCGCTGCCGACATAGAGCTGAGCGCTGCCGATGTCGGTGTCGCCGGGGCCGATCGGCAGCGGGCCAGGGTTCGTGCCCCAATTGCCGCTGACTGTCACGGCGGCGCCGGCTGGACCGACCGCGGCTACGAAAGCCGCCAACGCGAGGGCATGCAGGCGATGGTGACCGGCCCGGTTGTTGTGAGCGCTCATGGACGATGTCCCTCCTTGTAGCAGTTCGGCGGTAACAGTATTTGCACGGCGCCCTCGATCGTCATCACCTGACTGAGTTACGGGTAAACGTGGATCGGACGGGCAGGTGATGCAACCGGTTCGGGCCCCTGGGCTCGATCAAGATCGACGATGAAAAAAGGCGACCTTGCGGTCGCCTGCTCGGTTCAAACCGAACGCGCTGCGCCTGGATCAGGCGCGGCGACGGCTGGCGTACACGCCCAGCAGGCCCAGGCCGGCCAGCAGTGCCGTGGCGGGGACGGGGACGCGGCCGAGTTCGCCACCCTTGACCAGGAAGCTGGAGAAGACGCCGCTGCCGAGGCCGTCGAATTCACGGCCGGAGTCGACCAGCGACACGAAGCCCATGAGTGCGCCCAAAGTGCCAGAAGTACCGAAGTAGTCCATATCGTAGGCCTGGTGGCCCCAGCAGCCGAGCGCCGGCGGCTGCGTGAAGCCCTTGGAGGTGGCTGCCGGCAGGAAGACTTCGGTGTCGAAGCAGCCCGGGCCGCCCAGACCGCCCTCGAAGCCGCCGATTTCGCTCAATGGGGCGTCAAAGCCCAGTAGCGTGGCGTTACCACCCTGGTAGTCCTGGATCGCGACGCTGCCGCCAGCGGTCACGAAGCCGGCGATTGCGGTCTGGGCCGTTACGCTCAGTTCGCGCTCGGAGCAGCAGCCGCCGGGGCTGGTGACGTAGACAGCACTGTAGCTGGCCATCAGAGTGGCGGTGGTCTCGGCAGCGAACGCTGCCTCAGTCACGTAGACCGTACCCGCCGGGCCGGGTGGGCAGGAGCTCCCGCCGCCATCGCAGATGACCAGCACGGGATTGGTGCTGAAGCTCGAGTCCGACTTCAGGTATCCGAAGAGCTGGGTGACGTAGGTTCCACCCCCCGACGTGCCGTGGAAGGTGGTGGCGTCCGAGCCTTCGAGGACTGTGGTACCGGCGATAGCGCCCGTCGAGAACAACAGGGCCGTTGCGAGGCCCCCGATCAGTTTGCGAAGCATGGTGTTTATCCCTTGGTTGCGGCGAGGTTGAAGAAAGACTTCTTGGAACTCAGGCCTTGGGCAAGCAGCACTTTCTGGGCCAACGTGAAGAATCCTGTTCTACGACAAGAACTTGAGTGGTCTCTCGCCAGGTGCCCCGACTTTGGTTGTAAGGATTTCCGTCTCCCCAGATTTGGGGGGGCGACCTTTGGTTCGGGGCTGCGGCCGTGTTGCGCCGGCAATCGAAAAAGAGGCGGCCTCGCGGCCGCCTCTTTGTTTGGAGCAGAGCGCTGCGCTGGAATCAGGCGCGGCGACGGCTGGCGTACACGCCCAGCAGGCCCAGGCCAGCCAGCAGTGCGGTGGCGGGCACGGGGACTTTGCCGAGTTCACCGCCCAGGGCCAGGAAGCTGGACCAAACGCCGCTGCCCAGGCCGGCGAACTGCGGCCCCGAGCTGACCAGCGACACGAAGCCCAGGGCGCCGAAGTAGTCCATGTCGTAAGCCTGGTGGCCCCAGCAGCCCAGCGCGGGCGGCTGCGTGAAGCCCTTGGCCAGGGCCGTCGGCAGGAAGATTTCGGTGTCGAAGCAGCTCGGGCCGCCCAGACCGCCAGGCGCAAAGCCGGCGATTTCGGTCGACGGCGCATCGAAGCCCAGCAGCGTGGCGGAGCCACCCTGGTAGTCCTGGATGGCGACGCTGCCGCCTGCGGCGACGAAGCCTGCAATCTCCGTCTGCGCAGCCACGCTCAAGGCGCGCTCGGCGCAGCAGTCACCCGGGCTGCTGACGTACACGGCGCTGTAGCTGGCGATGAGGCTGGCCGTGGTTTCAGCAGCGAACGCCGCCTGGGACATGAACACCGTACCCGCCGGTGTGCCCGGGATGTTGGTGCCGCCGCTGTCGTTGATCACCAGCACCGGCTTGGTACTGAAGCTCGAGTCCGACTTCAGGTAGCCAAACAGCTGGGTGATGTAGGTAGGGTCACCGTGCAGCGCGGTGGCATCGGAACCTTCCAGCACCGTGGTGCCGGCGATGGCGCCGGATGAGAACAGCAGCGCGGTCATCAGACCGCCGATCAGTTTACGAATCATCTTCATATCTCCTAGGGTCAAACTCTGGGTCGCTGAGTGGACCCGCCCGGGCCCGCCGAGTCTGTAACAGCAGGAACCAGGCCAGAGAATAAAAATTGATATTTGACAGGCATTTAGCTCAGGTTGCCGGCCCGTCCAAGAGAACGGCGTAAAGCTATCCGACAGTCCAGGTCCACGCCGTTCGTGAACTCATGCCAGAAGGTCGGCCAGCGCGCGCGCGACAACCTGTGTCGCGCGCCGCAGGTCATGGAGCTGGATGTGTTCATCGGCGCGCTTGGCATTGCTCTCAAGCACGGTGCGCGGTCCGCAGCCGTACAGCACGGCGGGGATGCCGCGCTCGCAGAACAGCCGCGCGTCGGTGTACAGCGGCGTGCCCGAAGCGCCGATCGGCTCGCCGAAGACGGCGCTGGCGTTCTTGCTCAGGGTTTCCACCAAAGGCTGATTTCCGGCCAGCGGCTTGAGCGCATGGGCCAGCAGGATGCGCTTGACCTCGATGCGGATGCCGGCGGATGGCGCCACCGCCTCGGCCATCACGCGGCGCAGCGTGGCTTCGACTTCGGTCGGGTTCTCCTCCGGGATCATGCGCCGGTCGAGCTTCAGCACTACCTTGCCGGGCACGACGTTGGTGTTGGTGCCGCCCTGGACCAGGCCGACATTCAGATAGGGGTGGGTGATGCCCTTGACCTCGCTCCTGATCTGTTTGTAGAGCGTGTTCTGGTGGTAGAGCGCGTTCAAGATGAGCGTGGCGGCCTGCAGCGCGTCGACCGCGGTGTCGGGCCCCGCGGCGTGGCCCATCTTGCCGTGCACGGTGACTTCCATCTGCAGGCAGCCGTTGTGGCCGGTCACCACCTGGTAGCTGAAGCCGGCGGCGATCAGCAGGTCGGGCTTGATCACGCCCTTGTCCAGCAGCCAGCCGGGGCCGAGTTCGCCGCCGAACTCTTCGTCGTAGGTGAAGTAGAGCTCGACGGCGCCCTTCAGCGGCAGCTTCAGCGACTCCAGCGCCCGGGTGGCGAAGGTGTAGGTCGCGAAGTCGCACTTGCTGACCGCCGAGGCGCGGCCGTAGAGCTTGCCGTCGACGACTTCGCCGCCATAGGGGTCGTGCGTCCAGCCTTCGCCGGGGGGCACGACGTCGCCGTGGGCGTTGAGGCCCACCGTGCGGCCGGCGCCGTACCTGCGGCGCACGACCAAGTTGGTGATCGACTCCAGCCCGGCAGTGCGGACCTCGGCAACCCCGACCGCGTGTTTCTCGGCCTCGAAGCCGAAGGCCTGCAGCAGCTCGGCCGTGCGCTCGGCGTGCGGCGCGTTGTTGCCCGGCGGCGTGTCGGTGCTCACCTGCACCAGGGCCTGGAGGAAGCGCACTTCCTCGTCGAAGTGGGCGTCGATCCAGGCGTCGAGCGCGGCGTGGGTGGCGGTGGTCATGTCGGTTCCGAGGCCAGTTGGTCGAGCAGGTTCTGCAAGGCGCGCACGCACAATTCGGTGTCGTCGTTGGTGATCGACTCCAGCGGGTTGTGGCTGATGCCGGCGTTGGCGCCGCGCATGAACAGCATCGCCTGCGGCATGATCTCGTGCAGCTTCATCGCGTCGTGGCCGGCGCCGCTGGGCATGCGCAAGAGCGGCAGGCCCAGCGCCTGCACGGCACGTTCCCAGCGCTGTTGCCAGGCCGGCGCCGACGGCGCCGCGGCGGCGCGCATCGATTCTTCGAGGCTGAAATGCAGGCCTCGGCGCTGGCAAATGCGCTGCAGTTCGTCAAGCACATCGGCGGCGCAGGCGTCGCGCGCCTGGTTGGTGGTGGCGCGGATGTCGAGGCTGAAGGTGCAGCGCCCGGGCACGACGTTGATCGATCCGCCCGGCACCTGCAGCATGCCCATCGTGGCGACCACGTTGGGCACCGCGCCGCCGCGCTTCTCGACGAAGAGGGCCAGTTCGGCGGTTGCCGTTGCGGCGTCGCGGCGGCGGTCCATCGGCGTCGTGCCGGCGTGGCTGGCCATGCCGGTGATCTGGCCCAGGTAGCGCACGCTGCCATTGATCGAGGTCACGATGCCCAGCGGCAGGTCCACTTCATTGAGCACCGGCCCTTGCTCGATGTGGACCTCGACGAAGCCCAGGTAGCGCGCTGCGTCGCGCTTGAGCTTGGGGATGTCGGCGACGCACAGGCCGGCGTGCTCCATCGCCTGGCGCATCGACACGCCGTCGGCGTCCTGCTGCTCCAGCCAGGCCGGGTCGAAGTGGCCGGTGAGCGCGCCCGAGCCCAGGAACACCGCCTTGTAGCGCTGGCCTTCTTCTTCGGCAAAGCCAATGACCTCGATGCCGAAGGGCAGCCGCCGGCCCTGGCGGTGCAGTTCGCGCACGCACGCCATCGGCACCAGGATGCCCAGCCGGCCGTCGTACTTGCCGCCGTTGCGCACGGTGTCGTAGTGGCTGCCGGTGAGCAGCCGCTTGGCGCTGACCGCGCTGCGGTCGCTGCCGTGGTAGATGCCGACGACATTGCCGACGGCGTCGATCCCGACCTCGTCGAAGCCGCAGTCGGCACGCATCCAGTGCGCCAGGCGCTGCGCGCAGGCGCGGTGGGCGTCGGTGAGGTAGGTCACTGTGAGCTCGCCGCGCTCGGCGTAGCCGGGGTCGCTGTGCGCGGCCAGCGCTTCGGCCCAGTCCCACACCCGGTTGCCCAGTTCGGGCACCTGGCCGAACTTGTCGTCGAGCCGGATCTCGGCAATGCGGTGGATGTTGCGCAGGCACTCGGCCAGCTCGTGGTCGGGGTGGTGGTCCAGCCGGCGTTCGAAGGTGGCGATGATCTCGGCCTTGCTCAGCCCCGTGCCGCGCGGACCGCGCACGGCCAGGATGAAAGGGAAGCCGAACTTGGCGTTGTAGTCGGCGTTGAGCTGCTGGATGCGCGCAAACTCCGCCGGCGTGCACTCGGTCAACCCGGCCTTGCCTTGTTCGTGCGTCGACTCGGCCGTCAGCGTCTTGCCGACCATCGCCTTGCCCGCCAGTTCGGGGTGGGCGCGGATCAGCGCCAGCTGCGCATCGCGTCCCGACTCGCGCACCACCTGTGCCAGCGCCAGCTTCAGGTGCACGAGGCTGGCAAAGGGCCGCACGGCGGCTGCGCGCCCGGCGATCCACGGCGAATGTTCGTAGGTGCCGTCGAGCAGCGCGACGAAGTCGGCGGCCGTCGCGGCGTTGATCTGTTCGAGGCTCAACAAGGGCTTCACTCCCAGACGAAGGCGGTGGCGGGGTCGAAGGGATGCGTGGCCTTCCAGTGGCGCGCGATGTCGATGCGCCGCGCCACCCAGACGCGGTCGTGCGCCTGCACGTGGTCCAGGAAACGCTGCAGCGCGCGCATGCGGCCGGGCCGGCCGAGCAGCCGACAGTGCATGCCGATGCTCATCATCGACGGCCGCCCGCCGCCCTCGGCGGGATCGTCACCGCCCTCGGCGTAGTGGACGTCGAAAGCATCGCGCAGGTACTGGAAGAACTGATCGCCGTGGCTGTAGCCCTGCGGCAGCGCGAAGCGCATGTCGTTGGCGTCCAGCGTGTAGGGCACCACCAGGTGCGGCGCCAGCGTGCGGTCGCTTTTGCGCACCTGCAGCCAGAAGGGCAGGTCGTCGCCGTAGCAGTCGCTGTCGTACTCGAAGCCGCCGAAGTCGGCCACCAGGCGGCGCGTGTTGGGGCTGTCGCGGCCGGTGTACCAACCCCATGCGCGCTCGCCGGTCAGCGCCTGCAGCCGCGCCATGCCCAGCGCCATGTGCTCGCGCTCGACCGCTTCGTCCAGGCCCTGGTAGTGGATCCAGCGCCAGCCGTGGCAGGCGATCTCGTGGCCCAGTTCCTGGAACGCGGCGGTCACTTCCGGGCAGCGCTCCAGCGCCATCGCCACGCCGAACACCGTCAGCGGCAGGCCGCGCCGCTCGAACTCGCGCAGGATGCGCCAGACGCCGACGCGCGAGCCGTACTCGTAGACGCTCTCCATGCTGAGGTGGCGCGCCGCGAAGGCCGGCGGGTTGGCCATCTCCGACAGGAACTGCTCGCTGCCGGCGTCGCCGTGCAGCACCGAGTTCTCGCCGCCTTCCTCGAAGTTGAGCACAAACTGCACGGCCACGCGGGCATTGCGCGGCCAGCGCGCGTCGGGCGGCAGGCTGCCGTAGCCGCGCAGGTCGCGAGGGTAGCGCGCGAGGGGGGTGGTGGAAGGATGCATGAGCAGCTCAGGCAAGGGGCCGCAGCGCGGCGGACAGGTCGGAAGTGTGCGGATCCAGCCGCAGGTTCTGTTCGACCGCGGCGATGTGGTGCTCCATCAGCCGGGCCGCGGCGCGGGCGTCGCGCCTGTCCAGCGCGTCGACGATCTGCGCGTGCTCTTCCTGCGAGTGCGCTGCCGAGTGCGAGGACTGGTACATCAGCGAGATCAGCGACGAGCGGCTCAGCAGGTCGGACAGCAGCTGTGCCAGCACCTCGTTGCCCAGCAGCCGGGCCAGCATGACGTGGAAGTCGGCCAGCAGCCGGGTGCGGCCCGGCACGTCGGTGCGGGCCACGGCCGCGGCTTCGTCGCGCAGGTGGACGCGCAGTTCTGCGACCTGGCGGTCGCTGATGCTCGCCGCCAGCTGCCGCACCAGCGCACTTTCCAGCATCGAGCGCACTTCGAAGACCTGGCGCGCCTCGTCGACGCTGGGCATGGCGACGAAGGCGCCGCGCGCCGGCGCGAGCGTCACCAGGCGGTCGCGGCTGAGCTGGTTCAGCGCCTGCCGCACCAGCGTGCGCGAGACCTCGAAGATGTCGGCGATCTTCTGCTCGGACAGCTTGGTGCCGGGCATCAGGCGGCGCTCGACGATGGCGGTGGTGATCGAGTCGACGATGCGCTCGGTGGTGCTGGGTGGCGCCGTCCGCGCGCTGCCGGCGGGAGGCACGATCTTCAGCGGCGTCCGCGGTCTGGCCATGGTTCGGGTTGTCCGGGGCTTGCGATGTGCGCTGTAGTGTATACACTTCGCGCTAATCCGCAAGCTTGCCAGGCGGGCCTCGCAGCGCCGGGCACGGCACTTGCAAAGGTCGATGGACGCGACGATCTTGCAGCCACGGCCGAAGACGGCAGAGGACACCGATGGGACATCTGAGCACCCACGTGCTGGACACGATGAACGGCTGCCCTGCGGCCGGTATGCAGGTCAAGCTGCAGCGCATTGAAGGCGATCGGGCCAGCACCTTGAAGGACTTCACGCTCAACGCCGACGGCCGCAACGACGGCGGTGCGCTGCTCGACGCGCAGACCATGGCCGTCGGCCGCTACCGCCTTGTTTTTGCCGTCGCGCCGTACTTCCGCGCCCGTGGCGTGGTGCTGCCCGAGCCGGCCTTCATCGACGAGGTGCAGCTCGACTTCGGCATCGCCGACGCAGCCGGCCGCTACCACGTGCCCTTGCTCGTTTCACCCTGGGCCTATTCCACCTACCGGGGCTCGTAGCCCCAATTTGCCGGAGCTCCAACATGTTGACTCGCCGTCCTTGGCTGCTGGGCACGATCGCCACAGCGCTCATCGCCCCGATGGGCGCCGCGTTCGCCGCGTGGCCCGAGAAGCCGATCCGCATCGTCGTCACCTTTGCTGCCGGCGGTGCCAGCGACATCGTCGCGCGCACCATCTCGGAGCCCCTGGCCAAGGCGCTGGGCCAGCCGGTGATCGTCGACAACAAGCCCGGTGCCGGCGGCACCATCGGCGGCGGCGAAGTGGTGCGTGCGCCTGCCGACGGCTACACGCTGATGCTGTCGAACTCCACGCCGACGTCGATCGGCCCCTTCACGGTGCCCAAGCTGCCCTACGACCCGGTCAAGCAGTTCACGCACGTCGCGATGCTGGGCGTGGCGCCGGTGCTGATCATGGCCAACCCGAAGTCCGGTCCGGCATCGTTCAAGGAACTGCCGGCCGCCGCCGCAGCGCCGGGCTACAACTTCGCCAGCGGCGGGCCGGGGTCGATCGGCCACATCGTGGGCGAGATGGCCAAGGACGCGATGAAGATCAAGATGACGCACGTGCCTTACCGCGGCGGCGCGCCGATGACCACCGACCTCATCGCCGGCGTCATCCCGCTGGGCATCGACGTCATCACCGCCTTCGTGCCGGTGGTCAAGTCGGGCCAGGTGCGGGCGCTGGCGGTGACCACGCGCACGCGCTCGCCGCTGCTGCCCGACGTGCCGACGGTGGTCGAGCTGGGCTGGCCGCAGCTGGTGGCAGAGAACTACTTCGGCGTCTCCGGCCCCGCCGGCCTGCCCAGGGAAGTCACCGACCGCCTGACCAAGGCGCTGGCCGACATCGTGGCCGACCCGGCCATCGTCAAGCGTTTCGAGGAGCTGGGCGTGACGACCGTGAAGATGAACAGCGCCGAGTTCACCGACTTCGTGGCCAAGCAGGTGCGCGACTGGACGCCGGCCATCAAGGCCGCCGACCTCAAGCCGTGAATGCAGTCCGCCGTGGACGCCACCGTCTCGGGTTAGCCCCGACGGCAGCGCACGCCGGATTGCATACACTTTGATCCGGTCGCCGCGGAGCCCTGCCGGTGCGCCCTCTCGGGACGCGCCAACAGGTTTGCGACTCCCACTTCTCACAGAGCCCGCTGTGGTGAGAGGAAGATGCATCGCTGCGTGATGCGCTTCCTCTGCGCCGGGAGACTCTTGTGGACGCCTACCTGCTCGACTGGGCCAACCTGCTCCTGCGCTGGGCCCATGTCATCGTGGCCATCGCCTGGATCGGCTCGTCGTTCTATTTCGTCTTCCTCGACAACAGCCTGAGGCCGCCCGATGACCCGGCGTTGAAGGGCATGGGCGTCGGCGGTGAGCTCTGGGCCGTGCACGGCGGCGGCTTCTACAACCCGCAGAAGTACCTGGTGGCGCCGCGCCAGATGCCCGAGCACCTGCACTGGTTCTACTGGGAGAGCTACTCCACCTGGCTGACCGGCTTTGCGCTGTTCACGGTGATGTACCTGTTCAACGCCGGCACCTTCCTGATCGACAAGAGCGTCCTCGACTGGTCGCCCGCGGCAGCCATCGCGGCTGCGCTGGGTTTCCTGGTCGTGTGCTGGCTGGTCTACGACGTGATCTGCCGCGCCTTCGGCCAGAAGAAGAACGGCGACCTGATCGTCGGCCTGGGCGTGCTGGTGTTCGTGGTCTTTGCGTCGTGGCTGGCCTGCCAGCTGTTTGCCGGTCGCGCCGCCTTCCTGCTGGTGGGCGCGATGCTGGCCACGACGATGAGCGCCAACGTCTTCTTCTGGATCATCCCCGGCCAGCGCACCGTGGTGGCGCAGCTCAAGGCCGGGCAGCCGGTGGACCCGGTGCACGGCTGGCGCGCCAAGCAGCGCAGCGTGCACAACACCTACTTCACCTTGCCGGTGCTGATCGCCATGCTGTCCAACCACTACGGTTGGCTCTACGCCGGCCGCCACAACTGGCTGGTGCTGGTGCTGCTGATGCTGGCCGGGGCGCTGATCCGCCACAGCTTCGTCGCCCGCCACCAGGCGCTGGTGCAGGGGCAGCGTGTGCCGTGGCAGCACGCGGCCATCGGCACCGCGGTGCTGCTGGGGCTGGCGATCTGGCTGGCGCCGCCGCCGCCGTCGGCCGCCGCACGCGCTGCCGCGGCACAGCCCGTGAGCTTTGCCGCCGTCAAGTCCGCCATCGACCGGCGCTGCACGCTGTGCCACAACGCGCAGGTGCTCAACAAGAACGTGGCGCTGCACACGCCCGAACTGATCAAGCAGCACGCGCAGGCGGTGTACCAGCAGACGGTGGTGCTCAAGCTGATGCCGATGAACAACGCCACCCAGATCACCGACGACGAGCGCTCGCTGATCAAGCGCTGGTTCAAGGCCGGCGCGCCGCTGCGTTGAAGTGCCAGGCGGCCGCGGAATCGGCATCCCGCTGCCGCGGTCCAGCGCGCGGGCTCAGGGCGTGCGCAGCCACCAGTCCCCGGCCAGCTGCTGCTGCAGGTGGTCGATGAAGGCCGTCACTTTCTGCGGCACGAGCTTGGGCGAAGGGAACACGGCGTGCATCTCCTGCGCCTGCAGGCCGTGGTCGATCATCACCTCCTGCACCAGGCCGCCGGCCAGCGCCTCGCGCGCCACGTAGCGCGGCAGGATCGCCAGGCCCAGGCCGGCGCAGGCGGCGGCCAGCACGGCCGACAGGTTGTTCGACCGCAGCGGGCCGGCCACCGGCACCGACAACACCTGTCCGCCGGGCGTCACCCCGCCGGGCGTCACCAGGCGCCAGCGGTCGTCGCCCTGCACGCTGCTGTAGACCAGGCAGGCGTGGCCGGCCAGGTCGGCCGGCGTGTGCGGCTCCACATGCTCTGCCAGGTAGACCGGCGCGGCGACCATGACCCACGGGTTGCTGCCCAGGTAGCGCGCGCCCAGCGTCGAGTCGGCCATCTGCCCCATGCGGATCGCCAGGTCGACGCCCTGTTGCACCAGGTCGACGTAGCGGTCGTCGAAGCCGATGTCGATCTTCACGCCCGGGTGGGCCTGCATGTAGCGCAGCACCTGCGGCACCAGCACGCGGCGGCCGAAGGCCACCGAGGTGCTGATGCGCAACTGCCCGCCGACGCTGCCCTGGCGCAGCGCGGCCAGGTCCTCGGCTTCGTCGATGGCGCGCTCGATGACCTTGCACTTGTCGTAGTACAGCGCGCCGACCTCGGTCGGCGTGACGCCGCGCGTCGAACGGTGCAGCAGCCGCACGCCCAGGCGCGCTTCGGTGGCGGCGATGGCCTTGGTGGCGGTGGGCTGCGTGATGCCGAGTTCGGCCGCCGCCTTGCTGAAGCTGCCGGTCTCGACGATGCGGATGAAAAGCTGCACGGCGTTGATGCGGTCCATCGCCCACTCTAGCGCCGGCCGGCCGCGGCCCGGCCACGGAATAGTGCTTATGCGCGGAACGCCATTCACGGTCCGCGCGCTGCCGCCGATCATCGACGCCAGTCCAGACAGGAGACGACGATGGCGAAGATGAAGGCTGCAATGGCCGCCGTGCTGGTGATGGAGAAGGAGGGCATCACACAGGCCTTCGGCGTGCCCGGCGCGGCGATCAACCCGCTGTACGCGGCGCTGCGCGAGCGGCAGTCGATTGCCCACGTTCTGGCGCGCCACGTCGAGGGCGCCTCGCACATGGCCGAGGGCTACACGCGGGCCAGGGCCGGCAACATCGGGGTCTGCATCGGCACCTCGGGCCCGGCCGGCACCGACATGATCACGGGCCTGTACTCGGCGCAGGCCGACAGCATCCCGATCCTGTGCATCACCGGCCAGGCACCGCGCGCACGTTTGCACAAGGAAGACTTCCAGGCGGTGAACATCGCCAGCATCGCCAAGCCGGTCACCAAGTGGGCGAGCACGGTGATGGAGCCGGCGCAGGTGCCGCGCGCCTTCCAGCAGGCCTTCCACCTGATGCGTTCGGGGCGGCCAGGGCCGGTGCTGATCGACCTGCCGTTCGACGTCATGATGAGCGAGATCGAGTTCGACATCGAGACCTACGAGCCGCTTGTTCCCTACAAGCCGAGCGCCAGCCGCAAGCAGATCGAGAAGGCGCTGCAGATGCTGGCGACGGCGAAAAGGCCGCTCATCGTCGCCGGCGGCGGCATCCTCAACGCCGACGCGCCCGAGCTGCTGGTGGAGTTCGCCGAGCTGTGCGGCATCCCGGTCATCCCGACGCTGATGGGCTGGGGCACGATCCCCGACGACCACCCGCTGATGGCCGGCATGTGCGGCCTGCAGACCAGCCACCGCTACGGCAACGCCAACCTGCTGGCGAGCGACTTCGTGCTCGGCATCGGCAACCGCTGGGCCAACCGCCACACCGGCAGCCCCGAGGTCTACTGCAAGGGCCGCCGCTTCATCCACGTCGACATCGAGCCGACGCAGATCGGCCGCGTCTTCGCGCCCGACTTGGGGCTCGTCTCCGACGCCAAGGCGGCGCTGCAGCGCTTCATCGAAGTGGCGCGCGAATGGAAGGCAGCCGGCCAGCTGCCCGACTGGTCGGCCTGGGCCGCCGAGTGCGCCGGCCGCAAGGGCTCGATCGAGTACCTGCGCAAGACCAACTTCGACACCGTGCCGATGAAGCCGCAGCGCGTCTACCAGTGCATGAACAACGCCTTCGGTCGTGACGTGACCTACGTCTCGACGATCGGCCTGTCGCAGATCGCCGGCGCGCAGTTCCTGCACGTCTACCAGCCGCGGCACTGGATCAACTGCGGCCAGGCCGGGCCGCTGGGCTGGACCATCCCGGCCGCTTTAGGCGTGCGCGCTGCCGACCCGCACCGCAGAATAGTGGCCCTGTCCGGTGACTACGATTTCCAGTTCATGATCGAGGAACTGGCCGTGGGCGCGCAGTTCAAGCTGCCCTACATCCACATCGTCGTCAACAACAGCTACCTGGGGCTGATCCGCCAGAGCCAGCGCGGCTTCACGATGGACTACTGCGTGCAGCTCGGATTCGACAACATCAATTCCGAAGCCGGTGACGTGACGGCCCAGGGCTACGGCGTCGACCACGTCAAGGTCGTCGAAGGCCTGGGCTGCAAGGCCATCCGCGTGCACAGGCAGCAGGAGATCGCGCCGGCCATCCGGCAGGCCGAGGCCTGGATGGTGGAGTTCCGCGTGCCGGTGGTGATCGAGATCATCCTCGAGCGCGTGACCAACATCGCGATGGGCACCGAGATCGACAACGTGGTCGAGTTCGAGGAACTGGCGACTGGCCGCGCCGACGTGCCCACCGCGGTGTCACTGCTGGACTGACGGCAGATGGCCCGGGCGGGCTGCACCCCCGGCTGGACCGAACTGCAGGCAGTGCACACTCCAAAGCCCGCAAAACGACAAGGAATGCCTCGATGACCACCCCCTCGCTCAAGATCGGCTTCATCGGCCTGGGCATCATGGGCGCGCCGATGGCCGGCCACCTGATGAAGGCCGGCCACCAGCTCTTCGTGCACACGCGCAGCAAGGTGCCCGACGAGATCAAGTCCAGCAGCGCGACGCAGTGCCCCGACGCCAGGACCGTGGCCGAGCGCGCCGACATCATCATCACGATGGTGCCCGACACGCCCGACGTCGGTGAGGCGCTGTTCGGCGACAAGGGCGTGGCCAAGGGCCTGAGTGCGGGCAAGACGGTGGTCGACATGTCGTCGATCTCGCCGGTGGAGACCAAGGTCTTCGCGCAGAAGATCGAAGCCCTGGGCTGCGACTACCTCGACGCCCCGGTGTCCGGCGGCGACGTCGGGGCGCGCAACGCCACGCTGTCGATCATGGTCGGCGGCAAGCCCGAGGTCTTCGAGCGCATCAAGCCGGTGTTCGAGGCGATGGGCAAGAACATCACCCGCGTCGGCGGCACCGGCGACGGCCAGACCTGCAAGGTGGCCAACCAGATCGTCGTCGCGCTGACCATCAACGCCGTCGCCGAAGGCCTGCTTTTTGCCGCCCGCGCCGGCGCCGACCCGGCGATGGTGCGCCAGGCGCTGATGGGCGGCCTGGCCACCTCGCGCATCCTGGACGTGCTGGGCGAGCGCATGATCAAGCGCACCGTGGTGCCGGGCTTTCGCGTCGCGCTGCACCAGAAGGACCTCAACCTGGCGCTGTCGGCGGCCAAGTCGATGGGCCTGGCGCTGCCGGCCACGGCGCAGGCGCAGCAGCTCTTCAGCGCCTGCATCGCGCACGGCGGCGCGGCCTGGGACCACTCGGGCATGGTGCGGGCGCTGGAGAAGCTGTCGAACTTCGAGATCGGCCAGCCCGCGGCCTGAACACGCCTACGGGCAGTTCAGCACCGAGCCCACCGCGCTGCAGTAGCCGCGCGGCCCCAGCAGCAAGGTCCCCGTGCGCTGCAGCCGCGTGCCGTCGCCGGCCCAGCAGCCGGTGGCGTCACACGACAGCAGCGACAGCACCGGCGGCGCGGCCTGCGGCGGTGTCGGGCGGCGCCCG
>JAYUPN010000359.1:0-18998 GCA_043760065.1 Rubrivivax sp. | reverse complement strand
GGCCGCGTCGGTTGCGGCCGCGGCGGCCGGCGCCGTCGCCTTCGGCTTCGGGCGGCCGCAGGCCCTGCGGCGCCACCGGAGCGCTGGTCAGGCGGCGCAACTGGCGCAGGTCGTGTTCACCCAGGTCGACCCAGACACCGCGCTTCAAGCCGCGCGGCAGCACCACCGAACCGTAACGGATGCGGATCAGCCGGCTCACGGCGTGGCCGACGGCCTCGAACAGCCGCCGCACCTCGCGGTTGCGGCCCTCGGTGATGACGACGCGGTACCAGTGATTGACCCCTTCGCCGCCGCCGTCCTCGACGCTCTTGAACGAGGCGCGCTGGCCGTCAATGTCCACGCCTTCGAGCAGCCGCGCCTTGGCTTCTTCGGTGAGCACGCCGAGCGATCGCACCGCGTATTCGCGCTCGACGCCGAAGCGCGGGTGCATCAGCTGGTTGGCCAGTTCGCCCGAATTCGTGAACAGCAGCAGACCTTCGGTGTTGATGTCCAGCCGGCCCACCGACTGCCACTTGCCCTGCTGCAGGCGCGGCAGGCGGCGGAACACCGTCGGCCGCTGCTGCGGGTCGTCGTGCGTGACCACCTCGCCGGCCGGCTTGTGGTACGCCAGCACGCGCGCCGGCGGCGGCGCGATGCGAAAGCGTACCGGCTTGCCGTCGACGTTGATGCGATCGCCGAAGGAGATGCGCTGGCCGATGTGGGCGGCCTCGCCGTTCACGGTCACGCGGCCCTCGGAGATCATCTGCTCGAGATCGCGGCGCGAGCCGACGCCGGACTGCGCCAACACCTTGTGCAGCTTGGGGGCGTCGGGATCGGGCGCCAGCACACGGCGTGCGGCGTCCTGGACTTCACCGCCAACGCCTTCGGTCTGCGACCCTGCTGCCAGGGCGCCGGGTTCGGCGGACTCGGCCTGCGCAAGCTCCAGACCCAGGGCGTCTGGCGCCGCGGATTCGTCGGGCAGTGCTTCGGCCTCACCGTCGAAGGCGCCCGAGAGCACCTGGGCAAACACCTCTTCGGCCTGCGGCGCCGCCACGGCAGCCGCCGCGCCGTTGGCGATGGGCAGCGGCGAGCCGTCTTCGGCGCGCGCCTTCTCACCGCCGCGGCGGCCGCGCCGGCGGTTGCGGCCGCGGCGGCCGCGGCCTTCTTCGGAACCGTCTGCGCCGGTTTCTGCGCCGGTATCTGCGCCCGGCGCCTGGCCACCATCGGTACCGACGGCGTCTGCGCCTTCGGCAGGCGCGGCACTGTGCTGCGTCTCGTCACGCTCGGCCATGACTGCTGCGCGCTGCGGTGCTGGAGCAGCAACTGCCGGTGCCTGCTCGGCCGGCGCGCCATGGCTGGCAGCCTCGGCATCGGCCACGGGCCGCGCCTTGCGGCGGCGGGGCGCGGGTGGCGCAGTTGCTGCATCGGCAGGGGCGTCTCCGCCACGCGGCAAAGGCGCAAAGAGGGCCTCTCGCGACGGCGCCGGAGGCAGTTCGATCGCGGCTGCCGGCGTCTCGGTGCCGGTCCCGGCCGCCGTCTTGCGCGGCGCGCGGCGGCGCTTCGGCTTGGCCTCGCCCTCCGCAGGTTCCGCGCCCGGAGTTTCGGGCAGCGGCGGATCGACGTCGGGAGCGTTCATGCGGAAGCGTCCGTGGGAGAGAGGGGATCCGCTGGCGGCACGAGGCCGTGGTCGGGCGGGAGATCAAGCAAGGCCGCTCGGGCCTCGACATCGGATTCGACGGGCTCGGCTGCGGCAACCGTTTCGACGGGCAGTCCGGCGCCGTCGGCATCGAGCAGCAGGCTGCCCTGCGCTTCGTCGAGCAGGGGAGCCGTCGCGTCCATCGCCGCCAGCGCCAGCGCCGCCTTGGCGCCGTCGATCTGGCCGTCGATGGCCGGCAGCTGGTCCAGGCTGGCCAGCCCCAGGTCGTCGAGGAACTGGCGCGTGGTGGCGTACAGCGCGGGGCGTCCCGGCGCCTCGCGGTAGCCGATGGCGTCGATCCAGCCGCGGTCCTCGAGCTGCTTGACGATCTGGCTGCTGACGGTGACGCCGCGGATGTCCTCGATGTCACCGCGCGTCACCGGCTGGCGGTAGGCGACGATGGCCAGCGTCTCCATCGCCGCACGCGAGTACTTGGCGGGCTTCTCGGGGTGCAGGCGGTCGAGGTAGACGCGCATCTCGGGCCGGCTCTGAAACCGCCAGCCGCTGGCCAGCGCCACCAGCTCGACGCCGCGGTCCTGCCAGTCGTCGACCAGTTCGTCGAGCAGTCGCCGCAAGGTGTCGGTGCCGACCTCACCGTCGAAGAGCGCCCGCATCTCGGCCACCGGCATGGGTGCGCCGGCGCAAATCAGCGCCGTCTCGAGGACGCGTTTGGCATCCGTTGTGTTCATGACCTGCGATGGATGGACTGCCGCCTGTTCGGGGGCAATGGTTCGTTCAGGTGAATCCCGGTGCTCCCGGGACAAGGGTCCGCGCGGCTCGGGGCCGATAGTCGCGGGGGGTTCGCACGGTCCGGCTCGGCCGGGACGGGGCAGATGCCTCAATGCAGGCGCGGCACGTGGGATGCCAGCAGCACTGCTATTGCGCGCATTGTAACGTGAGTGCGCGGCGGCGCTACTTTCAGCCGTGCACGACCTGCTGCCAGGCCTGTGCGAAGTCGGCCGGCGGTGGGCAGTTCATCTCGATCGGCGCCCCGCTGACGGGGTGCAGCAGGCGCAGTTCGGTGGCGTGCAGCGCCTGCCGCTGCAACCCCAGCGCCGGCCTGCCGCCGTACAGCCCGTCGGCCACCAGCGGCAGGCCGCGCGACGCCAGGTGGACGCGGATCTGGTGCGTGCGGCCGCTGTGCAGCGTGCAACTCAGCGCCGCGTAGCGGGCGCCCGCGCGGTCGGTCTCGGCCAGGCACTGCACGTCGGTGCGCGAGGGCCGGCCTCCGGCCACCACCGCCATGCGCACGCGCACCACGGGGTCGCGGCCGATCGGCGCGTCGATGCTAAAGGAGACGGCCGGCGCGTGGCCGTGCGCCAGCGCCAGGTAGCGACGGTGCACCTGCCGCGCGGCCATGGCGCGCACCAGCGCCGTCACCGCGGCCAGCGACTTGCCGACCATCATCACGCCCGAGGTGTCCTTGTCCAGCCGGTGCACGATGCCGGCGCGCGGCAGCGTGGCGGCGACCGTGTGGTGCGCGAGCAGGCCGTTGAGCAGCGTGCCCGACCAGTTGCCCGGCGCAGGGTGCACCACCAGGCCGGCGGGCTTGTCCAGGATCAACAGGTGTTCGTCTTCGTACAGCAGGGACAGCGCCATCGGCTGCGGCCTGAAGGCCCGGCTCTCTTCGGTGGGCACGAGGTCGAGCACGATGCGCTGGCCGGCGCGCAGGCGGCGCGAGGCCGCGGCTGCGACCTGGCCGTCGACTTGCACGTGCCCCTGGTCGATGAGGTGCTGCAGGTGGCTGCGACTGAATTCGGGTGCCATCTGCACCAGCGCCTTGTCCAGGCGCTGGCCGTGCGTAGCGGCGTCGACGGTCGCTTCGCGGCGCTCGACCGCGGCTTCGGCTTCGAGTTCGCCATCGCCGGCCTCGGCGACGGTCGACGCCGGCAAGGCATCGGCCGGGGCCGGGTCCAGGGCAGCGCGCTCCCTATAATCGCGGCTCTTCGGACCCACCGGCACCATTGGCAATGACCGTTTCTGTTCTATGGCGCCCTGCGCTGCTGGCCCTGCTGGCGGTGCTGCTGCAACTGGCGGGCTGTGCCACGCCGCAGCGCGACGAATCTCCCAACGCAACGGCGGAACGATTGTATCGAGACGCCCGCGACGACATGGAGGCGGGCAGCTACGAGCGCGCCATCAAGAGTCTGGAGCGTGTCGAAGGCCTGGCCGCCGGTTCGCTGCTGGCCCAGCAGGCGCTGCTGGACATGGCCTACATGAACTGGCGCACCGGCGAGAAGGCCCAGGCGCTGAGCACCGTCGAGCGTTTCATCAAGCTCAACCCCTCGAGCCCGGCGCTGGACTACGCGCACTACCTCAAGGGCGTGATCAACTTCAACGACAACCTGGGGCTGATCGGATCGCTGGCCGGCCAGGACCTGTCGGAGCGCGACCAGCGCGCGTCGCGCGACGCCTACCAGGCCTTCAAGCAGCTGGTCGACCAGTTCCCGGAGTCGCGCTATACGCCCGATGCGCGCCAGCGCATGGACTACATCGTCAACACGCTCGCTGCCTACGAGGTACACGTGGCGCGCTACTACTTCAGGCGCGGCGCCTACGTGGCCGCCGCCAACCGGGCGCAGCACGCGGTGTCCGAGTTCCAGCAGACGCCGGCGATCGAAGAAGCGCTGTACATCCTGATGCTCAGCTACGAGAAGCTGGAGTTGCGCAACCTGCGCGACGACTCCGAGCGCGTGCTGCGCAGGAACTTCCCCGACAGCGCGTTCCTGACGCAAGGGCTGTCGGCACGCGACAAGGCGTGGTGGAAGTTCTGGTAGGTCGATTCATCGCCGCGTGACGGCGATGTCGAAGCGCCCGCTCAGTGGGCGGCGGCGAGCTCGCCCAGCCAGGCCAGCGCCTCGTCTTCCGTGTCCAGCACCTTCATCGGCGGCAGCGCCGCCAGCAGCCGGCGGCCGTAGCGCATCTGGCGCAGCCGCGGGTCGCACAGCACGAGCAGGCCGCGGTCGCTCTCGGTGCGGATCAGGCGCCCGGCGCCCTGCTTGAGCGACACCGCGGCCTCGGCGACGAAATAGTCCTCGAAGGGATTGCGGCCCTGCTCGCGCAGTTGCCGCACGCGGGCTTCGACCAGCGGGTCGTTGGGCGGCGGGAACGGCAGCTTGTCGATGATCACGCACTGCAGCGCGTCGCCCGGCATGTCGATGCCTTCCCAGAAACTCTGCGAGCCCACCAGCACGCAGCCGCGGCCGTCGCCAAAGCGCTGCAGCAGCGCGCGCCGCGGCTCGCTGCCCTGCACCAGCACGCTCAAGTCCGGCGCCGCGGCCCGCAAGGCCTCGGCCACCAGCGGCAGCACGCGCAGCGTCGTCGTGAGCACGAAGGTGCGGCCGCCCAGGGCCATCGCGCAGCGCGCCGCCAGCGCGCCCACTGCCGCCGGGTGGCCCGGCGCGTTGGGCAGCGGCAACCCGGGCGGCACCCAGGCACAGGCGTGGTTGGGGTAGTCGAAAGGGCTGCCGACACGCAGCTTGAACGCGTCCTCGAGCCCCGTGCTGGCCGTGAACCAGCTCAGCGCGTCGTCGTCGCCGAGCGTGGCCGAGGTGAAGATCCAGGCCTTGGGCGCGAGCTGCCTTTGCTCGGTCAGCATGTCGCGGATGTCCAGCGGCGACTCCACCAGCCGCGCCTGCTGCGGGCTCAGGTCGATCCAGCGCACGTGTCCTGTCGCAGGCTCCTGCTCGAAGTGGCGCGCCAGCACCGCGAGCTGGCGTGCACGCTGTTCGAGCTTGGGGAAATCGGGCGCCGCCTCGGCCACGGCGGCCAGCGCTTCGGCCGCCGCACGCGCTGCGTCGGCCAGCGCCGTCAGCGCCTCGGGCAGCGCCTGTTCGGCCTCTTCCCAGCGCCGCTTGATCACGCCGCGCACCTCACGGCGCTCGAACTGCGGCCCGGCGCAGGCCAGCCGCAGCTCGCGCGCGGCGCGTTCAACGCCGGCCTGCAGGTCGGCCCACGGCTGCAGACCGCGCGCGTGCTGCAGGCCCGCGGCCAGCAGGTCGCGCGCCAGTTCGATGGCCTGCCCGGTGGCCAGCTGGGTGCCCAGGAACTGCACGCCGGCCTCGACCAGCTGATGCGCCTCGTCGAACACCGCGACGTCGACCGTCGGCAGCAGCTCGGCCACGCCGCTGTCGCGCAGCGCCATGTCGGCGAAGAACAGATGGTGATTGACCACCACCAGGTCGGCGGCCATCGCTTCGCGGCGCGCCTGCATGACGTGGCAGTTGCGGTGCTCGGGGCACTCGGTGCCCAGGCAGTTCTCGCGCGTCGAACTCACGAGCGGGATCACCGGCGAGCGGTCGTCCAGGCCTTCGATCTCGGCCAGGTCGCCGGTGCGCGTGCCTTGCGCCCACTGCGACACCCGGTGCAGCGCGCGCACCGCAAAACGGTCGGGCAACTGGCCGCTGAGTTCGGCCTGCTGCAGACGCCACCGGCAGAGGTAGCTCGCGCGGCCCTTCAGCAGCGCCAGGCGCACCGGCAGGCCGAGCGCATCGCGCAGGCGGGGCAGGTCGCGCAGGAACAGTTGATCCTGCAGGCTCTTGGTGGCCGTGCTGACCAGCGCACGGCGGCCCGACAGCAGCACCGGCACCAGGTACGCGAAGGTCTTGCCGACGCCGGTGCCGGCTTCGACGACCAGCGCATCGCGGGCGTCCAGCGCCAGCGCGATGCGCTCGGCCATCTCATCCTGCACCTGGCGCGGCATGAAACCGGGCTCGTGGCGGGCCAGGGGTCCGTCGGCGGCGAAGGCGCTGGCCACGGCCCGCGCCAGCCCGGAGCGCGAGGGCTTTCCCGCTGGGAGGGCAGGCGCGTTCAGGCAGGCTCCGGCGGGTCGAGATCGGACTCCAGGCGTGCGATCAGGTCGCGCAACAGCAGCCGCCGCTTCTTCAGCCGGCGCAGGCTCAGGTCGTCGACATCTGGGCCGGGCAGGTTGCGGTCGATCAGGTTGTCCAGATCGGCGTGTTCGATGCGCAACTCGATCAGTCGTCGCTGCGGTGAATGCAGGTTCTCGTCCATTGCTGCACGGCGGCGGGGGAAGCCCGGAGTTTATATTCCCGGCCATGGCCATCACCGTCGTGCCCTTCAAATTCACCGCCGCCACCGGCCTGCACAAAGGCGACCGTGCCTACCAGCAGGACCAGGTCGAGATCATCGCGCACGAGCGCACGCAAGGTTCGGTGATGGCCCTGGTGGCCGACGGCATGGGCGGCAAGAGCGGGGGCCGCAAGGCCGCCGACCAGGTGCTGCTGACCGGGCGCCAGATCTACGAGCGCTTCGTGCCGCTCGAGGACGATCCGGTCGACATGCTGCGCCAGGTGGTCGAGGAGTCGCACCTGATGATCAAGCTCACGGCGATCACCTCCGAAGAAGAACCGCACAGCACGCTGGCCGCGTTCTGCGTCAGCCCCAACATGGCCTGCGACGTGGTGCATGCCGGCGACTCCCGCGTCTACCACTTCCGCGGCGCCGAGATGATGCGCCGCACGGTCGACCACAGCTTCGTGCAGCGCCTCATCGACGAGGGCAAGATCAGCGAAGAAGCCGCCAACTCGCATCCGCAGTCCAACCTGCTCACGGGCTGCCTGGGCACGCATGCCGACCCGCCGATCTCGCTGTGGCACATCGACAAGCTGGAGTTCGGCGACAGCATGCTGGCCTGCAGCGACGGCCTTTGGCACTACTTCACGCCCAAGGAGATCGGCGCCATCCTGCACGCGCTGCCGCCGCGCGAAGCCAGCGAGATGCTGATCAGCAAGGCGCGCCAGCGCGCCCGGGGCGGCGGCGACAACCTGTCGCTGGCGCTCGCCCGCGTCGACCCGCTGCGATAGGCCGGTGCCCGCAGGCCCTCGCGGGACTGCAAGAGCGACGGCGGCCCGCGCGCTGCTTCACGCGCGCAGGTCCTGCCCTCAGGGCGAGGTCGTGTCCGCGGTGATGATCTCGGCGTAGCTCAGCATCGGCAGCGGCGGCGGCAGGTTCAGACGTTTGGCCGCCGGCATCCGGATCTGGTACGAGAAGCGCTTGAGCGTTTCCACCGGCACGCTGGAGGCGGCCATCTTCTGAACCAGGATCTGCTCGGCCTTGTAGGCGGTGAACTGGCCGACGTTGTAGTAGCGGCTGACGAGGCCCGACAGGGCGCCGGCCTGCATCAGCTGTTCGGTCGAAGCGAAGGTCGGCAGGCCGAGCTGCATGGCGGCCGGGATGATCACCGCCTCGGCCAGCGTGCCCAGGTAGCTGTCGGGCGGCAGGTACAGCCACTGCGCGCCGGCTTCCTTGAGTTCGCGCACCAGGTCGGCTGCGCCGTCGGCGATGGGCTTGCGCGCGGCGTCCAGGCGGAACGTGCGCTCGACGGTGTGGAAGCCCATCTCGCGGCCCAGGCGGCGGATGTCCTCCAGCACGACGACCGAGTTCTTCTCGGTCGGCGTGTAGAGCACGCCCAGGGTCTTGAAGGAGCGGTACTGCGCCATGGCCCGGATCTGCGCGTCGGTAGGGCCGACATGCGTCACGCCGGTGACGTTGCGGCCCGGGCTCTTGAGGTCGCTCACGATCTTGGCCAGTGTCGGCGCGGCCACCAGCGTGAAGACGACCGGGATGTCGGTGATGTGCTGTCCGGGCACGACGGCGTCGTAGGGACCGACCACGCCCAGCGTCACCGAGGTGCCCCAGGTGTAGATCAGGTCGGGCTTGGTGGCACGGATCTCGTCGAGCATCGCCGGCAGCCGCGCGGCCTCGCGGTTCAGGTCGCGGTAGATGATCTCGACCGGGATCTTGCGCGAGGTGAAGTACTCCGAAAAGCCCTTCTCCACGTCGGTCATGCCGCGGAAGGTGATGGCGTAGATCCGGTACGGCCGCGCGCGCTTGCCCGCGGACGCCGACTGTGCAAGGACCGAAGCCGGCAGCGTGCTGGCCAGGGCGGCCGCCAGGAGGCGGCGGCGAAGGGTGTGGTTGGCATTCAAGGGGTCTTCTCCAGTGTGATCGTTCAGGCGGCGGCCAGGGCCGGTTTGGGGCCGCTGCGGGTGGCCAGGGCGAAGGCAACACCGCACAGCAGCACGCCGGCACCAATGGCAACGAATCCCGTGCGGTGGTCGAAGTGCATCAACAGCAGCGCGGCGATCAGCGGCCCGGCGGCATTGCCCAGCCGCTCCAGCAAGCGGTAGACACCGTAGACGACACCTTCACCCAGGCGGGCGATCTCGGGCGCGCAGTGTTCGCTGACGAGCGCGCTCTGCGCCGAGATCGACATCGACTGGCCCAGCCCGACCAGCGTCACGGCCAGGAAGACCCAGCCCACGCCGCCGCCGGCCAGCATCAACATGCCGCCCAGGCCCGACACCGCGAGTCCGCCGGCCACCAGCGCGTGCATGCGGCCGCGGTTGACGGCCAGCCCCGCCGTCACCGGGGCCAGCACCACCATCACCACGGCGTAGGCCATCAGGATGCGACCCGCCATGGCCTGTGTGCTGCCCACCGACACCACGTACAGCGGGATCAGGTAGAAGCAGACGCCGGTGAGCAGGATCTTGGCCGGCATCGCCGCCAGGCCCGTGACGAGCATGAAGCGCCGGTTCATCAGCAGCGATCCGATCTCCGCCAGCGTCGGCAGCCGCACGGCGACACGCTCCGACGTCTCGTCCGCCGTGTCGGGCAGCTGCTGGATAACCAGCATCGAGCCGGCGGCCAGCAGCGCCGCGATGACGAAGGTCGGCCGCAGGCCGATGTTGTCGGCCAGGATGCCGCCGATCGAGGGGCCGCATACGGTGGCGGCCATGATCGCGCCGACGAAGAGCGCGAAGCTGCGCGCCCGCGTCGCCGGCGTGGCATGGTCCAGCACGTAGGACTGGGCCGCGACGAAGACCGCGGCATACCCCACCGCGCACAAGGACCGCCACAGCAGCAGGTCCAGCACGCTGTGCGCCAGCGCGGTGGCCACAAAGCCGATCGCCGCCAGCGCTGCGCCCATCAGCATGGCGCGTCGTGTGCCCACCTTCTCGGCGTAGACGCCCATGAAGGGCTGGCCGATGGCGACGATGAGCATGAACAGCGCGATCGGCAGCCCGACCACGATCTGCGACGACAGGCCCGGCACCGGCACCAGCAACTCCGTCACGTAGCCGGGCAGGAAGGACCGCGTCAGTTCTTCGGCCAGGATGAAGACGAACAGCGGCGCGCGCACCTTGCTGAGCTGCGACTCCCGGTCGGGCCGAGCGGGTGGTCCGACGCCGAACTGGTAGCGCTGCGCCAGCGCCTGCAGCCCCGCCTGCGACTCGGCCAGTCCCGGCGCCCTTTCGTGCGCCGGTCCGCGCCGGCTCGCTTCGAGCTCGCGCGCCAGTGCCCCGTAGGCGTTGTTGACGCGCGCCAGCGTGGCGTCCATCAATTGCAGCAGCGAACCGAAGGCCTGTTCGCCGCGTTCACGCCGCTTCGCTGCGAAATTGCCCGAGGCACCGCGCTCGAAGGTGGCCCCCAGCTCGCGCAGCGAGGACTCGAGCTTGGCGCCGGCGATGAAGTGCAGCAGCTCCAGCGTGAAGAACAGCGACACCACGAGCACGACCACGACGTCGAACATCATGTCCAGCACCAGCTCGTCGAAGAAGCGCACGTCCACGCCCATGTGCAGCAGGCCGAGCGCGGTCTCGCCATTGGCGATCGGCATCGAGACGATGTACTGGTCGCCGACGCGCCGGTGCGGCGGCGTGGCCTCGGGCGTGCCGAGCAGCGCCAGCACCGGGGCGCTGCTGAAGTAGGCCTCGCTGCCCCGGGGTACCGGGCCCTTGTGGTGCCGCACCGAGCCCTTGGTGTCGGTGAGCGCGAAGGAGGTGATCTCCGGCGAGTCTTCCTTGATCTCGTCGAAGCTGGCCGTGACGCCGAACAGCTGGTCGAAGTCGACCCCGCTGTCCACGGCCTTGGACACGAGAGCCCGCATCGAGGCGCCGACGCTGGCCACCTTGGCCGCCATCTGCGGCGCCAGCGCCGTCTCGAAGGCGCGCTGCGAGAGGTAGGCATTGACCAGCAGGGCCACCAACACGACCAGCGTCACCACCCCTGCCAGGCGCAGGTAGATGCCGCGCATGTAGGCGGCGTTCATGGCGTGGCTCCACGCTGCATGCGCTCGCGCAGGTCGGCGATCTCGCGCTCGGCGCCTTGCGTGGTCTGGATGAAGCGCTGGATGGCCGGGCCGAAGGGGCCCCGCACCGCCACGCTGCCGGCGCGCTGCGCGTCACCCGAACGCAGCGCGCCTTCCACCGTGCGCACGTCCAGCGTCAAGCGGCGCGTCACGAACACCACAGCCAGCGACGCCAGCAAAGCCGACAGGAGGAAGACGACGAAGGACGAGGCCGCCAGCTGGCGGCCGACCTGCAGCGCGTCGTCGCGCACGCGCTCGCTCGAATAGCGCACCGCCAGGTAGCCCATCGTGATGCCGAAGTTGTTCTTGATGACGATGCCGGCCGCCGACTCCTGCTCGTCCTCGGCAGACCACTCGTCGTTGTGGGGCTTGTGCGCCGCGGCCAGCCAGGACGCCGGCACCGGGCGCGCCGCGCGCAGCCGGTCGGTGCTGTACAGGCGCCGGCCGTCGAGGTCGAAGACGTCGATGCCCAGGATCAGCGGGTCGGTGCCGCGTTCGCGCTCCAGGGTGCCCGGCAGCGTGCCGATGTCGGAGAACTGCAGCCCCAGCGACAGCGCCGACTGGATGGTGCCTTCGACGGCCTTGCCCGTGACGACCAGGCGTTCGGTGACGATGCGGTTGGCGGTGGCGCGGTACTTGAAGTAGTTCAGCATGCCGGCCATGCCCACGGCAAAGCCGCAGACCGTGACGGCCACCGCGATCATCCGGCGTCGAGTTGAATCCATCGTTGTGCTCTCCGGTCCTTCGGGGCGAGGTGGCGCCCACGGGCAATGAACCTGTTTTCGGCCCCGGCACCGGCATCTTGATGGTCAGTTGGCCCTGCAAAAGGCAGAAAAGAGCCCTCCTAACGGCTCAAGTCGGCGCCGCCCCGGGTCGATACACCCCTTGTTGCATGGTTCAAGCCGGCCCCGCCGGACACGACCGCCATGGACTTGCCTTGCGCAGCCCAAAGGGACCGCAGGGCCGGCCGATGACCCCGATCAGGATGACCTCCCATGCCAGTTGAAGCGCACCCAGTGCCCCATCGTTGCCTCACCCTGCCCGGCGGCCTGGCCGGTGGAGCCCGTCCATGAAGCCCAGCCTGGCGCTCATTGCGCGTGACCATGCCGGTGGCGACACCGTGCCCGGCGAGCTGGTCGATGCGGCCTGGGAGCCGCCCGCGCGCGGCCAGCGCCGCACACTCAACAGCTGGAAGGAGTACATGGGGCTGGCCAGCCGCGTCGTCGGCCGCTTCCACGGCCAGTTCCGCCTGTGCCACTTCGAGTACCAACACCCGACACGGCTGCAGCCCGGCACGCCGCGGCGGCTGAAAAAGCCCTACGCGGCGGTGGCCGCCTACACCGAATGGGGCCCGGCCGACGCCCCCGTGCTGCTGTGCTGCGGCGGCGTGGTCAACGTCGCCATGCGCTTCCACTACCTGGCCTCGGACCTGAGTGACCACTACCGCGTGATCTGCATGGACTGGCTGGGCCGCGGCCGCTCGGGCTGGCTGGCGTCTGAAGGCGACTACTCGCTGGCCACCTACGCCGAGCAACTGCGGCAGGCCATTGCCCACCTGGGCGGCGCACCGGTGACGCTGCTGGGCTCGTCGATGGGCGGCAGCGCCGCCATCGAGCTGCTGGCCCGGAACCCCAAGCTCGTGCAGCGCCTGATCCTCAACGACGTCGGCCCCTTCATCCCGGCCCGCCGCCGCAAGCGCCGCGCCGAGACCATCGCCCGCCACTACGTCTTCCGCAACCCGGCAGAACTGCTGCGGCGCGTCGGCGCGTCGAGCAAAAACGACGGACCCGTCAGCGACGACATCCGCTTCAACCTGACCTTCCACCAGACGCGCTGGAGCGAGGACGAAGGCGGCCGCGTCTACCGCCACGACGTGCGCGCCATGCAGGCCTACCGCAGCCAGGCCCAGCACAGCGTCTCGCAGTGGCCACAGTGGCAGCGCGTGAAGTGCCCGGTGCTGCTGATCCACGGCCTGCAGTCCGACGCGCTGTTCGAGCCGACGATCCGGCGCATGCGGCACGGCAAGGCCCTGCAGCTGATGCACGTGCCCGACACCGGCCACACGCCGCTGCTGGCCGACCGCAACCACATCGGATTCATCCGCGACTGGCTGGCCGGCCGCGCGCCCGACGGCCCCGAGTGGAGCGTGCTGCATGCCGCCGGCCGCGACGCCTACCCGGGCAGCCCGATCCCTTTCGCACCGGTGGAAGCGCTGCGTTGAGAGCCATGCGTGAAAAGCACCGCGCCGCCCAGCCCAGCCCCCACGCGGTGCTGCCGCTGCGCTTCGTGCGCCACGGCGCCACCGCGCCCAACATGGCCGGCCTGCGCTGCGGCGGCGACCTCGACGTGCCCCTCACCGCACTCGGGCGGCAGCAGGCCTTCGCGGCCGCCCGTCGGGTCGCGCAACTGGAGCCACCGGTGGGCCTGATCGTCACCAGCGATCTCGTGCGCACCCGCGAGACGGCGGCCCTCATCGCCGCAGCCCTGCCCGGCGTGCCGATCATCATCGAGCCCGGCTTTGCCGAGCGCAGCCTGGGCGAATGGAACCTGCGCCCGATCGACGAGACGCAGCCCTGGTTCGAAGCGCGCTGCACGCCGCCGGGCGGCGAGTCGGACAACGAGTTCATCAACCGCATCGCGCGCGCGCTGCGCGGCATCAAACAACAGTTGGCCTACCGGCCACTGCTGGTGGGCAGCAAGGGCGTGGCGCGCGTGATGGGCGAGCTCATCGGCATCGAGCACCGCCTGGAGCTGGAAAACGGTGCCGTCGCGGAGTTCGACTTCGCGGAACAACCCTGCCTGCAGACCGCCTGGGGAGTCCTGTGAATACAAGTCCTGTCGTCACCGCTGCTGCCGCGCCCTGCGGCCGCGAACAGCTGGTCCACCTCGGTCTGGCCGGCTGCACGCTGGCGGCGCTGGGGCTGGACCTGGTCGACCGAAACGGCTGGCCCTGGCTCGCGCTGCCCTATGCCGGGTTGCTGGTGTGGGTGCTCTTGCAAGGGCTGCGGCGCCGCGGCGGCGCGCGCGGTCCCGTGCGCGCCGCGCGCGATCAAGCCGAAGCCGCCGCTGCGGCGGCGACGCGAGCGCTGGCGGCCGTGTGGCCGTTGCCGCCGCTGGGCATGGCCGCGGTGGCCGATGCGCAGGGTGTCTGCAGCGTGATCAGCCCGAGCCTGGCGAGCTGGTTGCGCAGCAGCGCGGCCGACTGCGAAGGCCAGACCCTGGCCAGCGCCTTCGGCCCGCTGGGCGCCAACGCGGCGTCGAAGGCGATCCAGGCGGCGCTCGCCGGCCAGCAACAGCGCCTGCGGGTGGGGCCGATACGCACCGACGAGGCCGAAGGCTGGCTGCAGCTGGAGATCGCGCCGCGGCGCGACGCCGCCGGTGCCGTCACCGGCTGCGAGCTGGTGGCGATGGACGTCGGCAGCGAGCACCAGGCACTGGTGCACGCCCAGCGCGGCGAGCGGCGGCTGCGCATCATCATGGACCAGATCCCGGTCACGGTGTCGTACATCGACGCCGACATGCACTACCGCTACATCAACCGCGCCCAGCAGCAGTGGCTCGGCAAGACCGAGGCCGAGGTCGTCGGCCGCGCCGTGCCCGAGGTCGTGGGCGAGCGTGTGTGGGCCGACATCGCACCCCGTCTGCGCGACGCCCTGCAGGGCCACTCGGTGCCGCTGGACCGCCAGCGCGTCGACCGCGCCGGCAACCAGGTCTGGCACTCGGGCCGCCACGTGCCCGACATCAACGAGGACGGCACCGTGGTCGGCGTCTACACGGTGTTCTTCGACATCACGCACCGGGCCATCGCCGAACAGAAGCTGCTGCAGCGTGAGAAGGAGCTGCTGGCGGCCAAGGAGGCGGCCGAGAACGCCAGCCGCGCCAAGAGCGAGTTCCTGGCCAACATGAGCCACGAGATCCGCACGCCGATGAACGGCGTGCTTGGCCTCGCGGAGCTGCTGCTGGAGACGCCGCTGGACGAGCAGCAGCGCCCCTTCGTCGAGACCGTGCGCAGCTCGGGCGAGACGCTGCTGTCGATCCTCAACGACATCCTGGACTTCTCCAAGATCGAGGCCGGCAAGCTGGAGACCGAGACGCTGGACTTCGACCTCTACCAGGCCGTCGAGGACGTCGTGCAGCTGCTGGCACCGCGGGCCCACGTCAAGCAGCTCGAGATCGCCTGCCGCATCGACGAGCAGCTGCCCACCGCGGTGCAGGGCGACCCGTTCCGGCTGCGCCAGGTGCTGACCAACCTGATCGGCAACTCGATCAAGTTCACCGACAGCGGCGAGGTCGTGGTGGACGTGCAGCGGCAGGACGAGCACACGCTGCGCTTCTCGGTCCACGACACCGGCATCGGCATCGACCAGGCCACCCGCGCGCGCCTGTTCCAGGCCTTCGAACAAGCCGATGGCTCGACGACGCGACGCTTCGGCGGCACCGGCCTGGGCCTGGCGATCTGCCGCAGCCTGGTGGAGATCATGGGCGGCACGATCGGCGTCGACAGCACGCCGGGCGAAGGCTCCACCTTCTGGTTCACGCTGCCGCTGCGGGCGGCGCAGAGCCTGCCGCCGGTGCCCAGCCCCGCGGTGCTGGTCCACCGGCGCGTGCTGGTGGTAGACGACAACGCGACCAACCGCGAGATCATGGAGTTCCACGTCACGGCCGGCGGCATGCTCGGCGCCAGCGCGGTCGACGGCGTCGACGCGCTGGAACAGATGCAGGCCGCCTGCGACCGCGGCGAGCCCTTCGACATCGCCGTCATCGACATGAAGATGCCGCGCATGGACGGCATCGCGCTGGCCGACGCCGTGCGCAGCGACCCGCGACTGGCCGGCATGCAGATGGTGCTCGTGACCTCGCTGCATTCGCCCGACGAGCTCAGCCGGGCGCGTGCCAGCGGCATCGGCGCCTACCTGTCCAAGCCGGTCAAGCGCACCGAGCTGTTCCGCGCGCTGGCCCAGTCGCTGGGCGAGGTGCAGGCCGCGCGCACAACGCAGCCGCTGGGCAAGCAGTTGCCACGCATCCGTGCCCGCGTGCTGCTGGCCGAGGACAACGGCGTCAACCAGCTCGTGGCGCGCAACATGCTGAAGGCGCTGGGCTGCGAGTACGAGATCGTGCCCAACGGCCAGGCCGCGCTGGACGCCCTTACCGAGGGCGGCTACGACATCGTGCTGATGGACTGCCAGATGCCGGTGATGGACGGCTACGCCGCGACGAGGGCGATCCGGGCGCGCGAAGCGCAGGCCGGATCGGCGCGCCTGCCCGTGGTGGCGCTCACCGCCAACGCGCTGGTCGGCGATGCGGCCGACTGCCTGGCCAGCGGCATGGACGACCACCTGGCCAAGCCCTACACCCGCGCGCAGCTCGGCGCGGCACTGGCGCGCTGGTTGCCGAAGGACCGTGTGCACCACGAAGCCCCCGCGGCCGGCGACGCAACCGCTGCGGCACCGCGACCGGCCGAAGCGCGAGACAGCATGCTCGACCAGGCGGCGCTGAACAACATCCGCGCCGTCGACGACGACGGATCGGTGCTGTCCGAAGTGATCCAGCTGTACCTCGACGAATCCCCGGTCCAGTTGACGGCGATGAACGACGCCTTGGCCCGCGGCAACGGCGTGCAGCTGGGCGAGCAGGCCCACGCGCTCAAGTCCGCCAGCTTCAACGTCGGCGCCAAGTCAGTGGGCGAGCTGTGCCGGCGCGCCGAACGTCTGGGCAAGGCCGGCGCCCTGGCCGAGGCGCGGGACGTCGTGGCCGCGATCGAGGCCATGCTGGAGCGCCTGGCGCCGCAGCTGCGCGCCCAGATGAAGGTGGTGGCATGAGGACCGCAGTCCGCGCGCGGGCCGGTCTGCGGCCGAGGGCTGCACGATGAGCGCCCCGGCCCGCATCCTCGTCGTCGACGACGACGCCGGCGGCCGCCGACTGACGCGCGCGACGCTGACGAAGGCCGGCTTTCAGGTCATCGAGGCCGGCAACGGCGAACTCGCGCTGACCGCGATGCGCCAGCAGATGCCCGACCTCGTGCTGCTGGACGTCAGCATGCCGGTGATGGACGGCTTCACGGCCTGCGCGCAGTTGCGTCAGCTGCCGGGCGGCGCCGGCGTGCCGGTGGTCATGATGACCGGCCTGGATGACACCGGCTCGATCGAGCACGCCTTCGAAGTCGGGGCCACCGACTTCATCACCAAGCCCATCAACTGGACGGTGCTGCCGCACCGCGTGCGCTACATGCTGCGCGCCAGCTCCGCCATCAACGACCTGCAGCAGAGCCAGCGCCGCCTGTCCAACGCGCAGCGCATCGGCGAGATGGGCGACTGGGAGTGGGACCTGCGCCGCGACCGCCTGATGCCGTCGGAGCAGGCCTGGCGCATCCTCGGGCACGCCAACGAGGTCGAGGCGCAGCCGCCGACGGCGTTCTTCAGCACCGTCCACACCGACGACGCACACCGGCTGACCCTGGCCTGCGAGCGTGCGGTAGCCAACGGCGAAGGTTTCGCCATCGACTACCGCGTGCTCCTGCCCGGCGGCACCGTGCGCCAGGTGCACCAGCAGGTGGAGGTCATCGAAAGGCAGTCCGACGGCAGTGCCGTGCGGCTGGCCGGTGCGCTGCACGACATCACGCTGCGCAAGGACGCCGAAGAGCAGATCCGCCGCCTGGCCTACTACGACCCGCTGACCGGGCTGCCCAACCGGCTGCTCTTCAGCGAGCAGCTGCACAAGGCCATCGCGCAGGCCGAACGCCACGGCCGCCGCGTGGCGATCATGTTTGTCGACCTCGACAACTTCAAGCGCGTCAACGACACGCTCGGCCACAAGGCCGGCGACGAACTGCTGCGCGTGGCCAGCTCGCGCTTGAGCACCACGCTGCGCGCCCACGACACGGTGTCGCGTCAGTACAGCGAGCAGGCCCCGCACAGCATCGCGCGGCTGGGTGGCGACGAGTTCACGGTGCTGCTGACCGACCTGCCCGACCCCGCAGTGGCGGCCGCGGTGGCCAAGCGCCTGGTGCGCGCGCTGGCCGAGCCGATCACGGTGCAAGGCACCGAGGTCTTCGTCGGCGGCAGCATCGGCGTCGCGCTGTACCCCGAGGACGGCACCGACATCGACACCTTGCTGATGAACGCCGACACCGCCATGTACCGCGCCAAGGCCGCGGGCCGCGGCGGCTTCCAGCTCTACGACCGTTCGATGAACGCCCGCGCGCTGGACCGACTGCGCATGGAGACGCGCCTGCGCCACGCGCTCGAGCGCCAGGAGTTCGTGCTGCACTACCAGCCGCGCATCGACGTCGTCAGCAGGCTGATCGTCGGCGCCGAAGCTCTCATCCGCTGGAATCACCCCGAGCGCGGCCTGCTGCCGCCGGGCGAGTTCATCCCGCTGGTCGAGGACTCGGGCCTCGTGATCCCGATCGGCGAGTGGGCCATACGCAGCGTCTGCGAGCAGAGCGCGGCTTGGGCGGCCGCGGGCCTGCACACGGTGCCGATCGCCGTCAACCTGGCATCCACCCACTTGCGCGAACGCGGCCTGCCCGGCCTGGTGCGCGAGGCCCTGCTCGCGCACGGGGTCTCGGCCACCTGCCTGGAGATCGAGGTCACCGAATCGATCCTGCTGGTCGACCCCGAGCTCAGCATCAGCATCGCGCAGGAACTCACGAGCATGGGCGTGCAGCTGTCGATCGACGACTTCGGCACCGGCTACTCGTCGATGAGCTACCTGAAGAGACTGCCGATCAGCGCCCTGAAGATCGACCGCAGCTTCGTGCGCGACCTCGGCGTCGACCCCGACGACGAAGCCATCGTCGGCGCCATCATCGCGCTCGGCCACAGCCTCAAGCTCAAGGTCGTGGCCGAGGGCGTCGAGACGCCGTCGCAGCTGAAGTTCCTGCAGACTCTGGGCTGCGACGAGTACCAGGGCTTCCTGAGCAGCCGTGCGATCGAACCCGCGGACTTTGCGCAGCTGCTCGCATGCGGTACGGCGCCGGTGGCGGCATACCCGCCGGGCTGAACCGGCGCGCGCTCAGCGCGGCGGTGCCGACGCCGCGGGCGGCACCGGCAGCGGCGCGGCCTTGCGGCCGCTGGCGTTGCGATCGTCCAGCCGCCGCTGCACACGCTGTTGCGCCGCCTCGGCTTCCTCGCGGCGCTGCTGGGCCTGGCGCCGGCGCTGCTCGGCCTGCTCAGCGCGCTCGTCGGTGTCGTCGCGCGGCCGCGAGGC
>JAYUPN010000358.1:0-19079 GCA_043760065.1 Rubrivivax sp. | reverse complement strand
GCAGGCCCATCGCGAAGGCGGCGATCATCACCGGAGACATCTCGCCGCTCATGATGCGGCGCATCAGCGCCAGCATCTCGTCGTGGAAGATCTCGCGGTGCTCGATGACGCGCGTCAGCGCTTCGGTGTTGGTGATCGGCATGTCTGCTCCTAAAGCTTGGCGCGCAGGATGGGGATGGCGCGCTGGACGTCGGCGGCCGACACGTCCAGGTGGGTGACGAAACGCAGCCGGTCAAAGCCCGTGCACAGCACGCCGGCAGCACGCAGGCGGTCGACGGCGCCGGCAGCTTTCCCGGGCGCCAGGTCGACGAACACGATGTTGGTCTGCGGCGGCTGCACCGTCACGCCCGGCAGGCCGTGCAGGCCTTCGGCCAGCGCGCGGGCGTGGGCGTGGTCTTCGGCCAGGCGATCGACATGGTGCTCCAGCGCGTGCAGCGCCGCCGCTGCCAGCACACCGGCCTGCCGCATGCCGCCGCCGAGCATCTTGCGCACGCGGTGGGCACGGGCGATGAAGTCCCTGGAGCCCACCAGCGCCGATCCCGCCGGCGCGCCCAGCCCCTTGCTGAAGCACACCGACACGCTGTCGAAGTGGCGCGCAATCTCGACCGCCGGCGTGCGACTGGCCACCGACGCATTGAACAGGCGCGCGCCGTCCAGGTGGGTGCCCAGGCCCTTGCTGCGGGCCAGCGCGGTGGCCGCTTCGATGTACGCCATCGGCAGCACGTGGCCGCCCCAGGTGTTCTCCAGCGCCAGCAAGCGGCTGCGCGCGTAGTGCGCGTCGTCGGGCTTGATGGCGGCTTCGATGTCTTCCAGCCGCATCGTGCCGTCGGCCTGCTGCGCCAGTGGCTGCGGCTGGATGCTGCCCAGCACCGCAGCGCCGCCGCCTTCCGAGCGGTAGGCGTGCGCCATCTGGCCGACGATGACCTCATCGCCGCGCCCGCAGTGCGCCATCAGGGCGCACAGGTTGCTCTGCGTGCCGGTGGGTACAAAAAGCGCTGCCTCCTTGCCCAGCAGCGCCGCGATGCGCGCTTGCAGCGCGTTCACGCTCGGGTCGTCGCCGAAGACGTCGTCGCCCAGCTCGGCCGCCGCCATCGCGGCGAGCATGGCCGCGGTGGGTCGGGTGACGGTGTCGCTGCGCAGGTCGATCGGACTCATGCAGCGCGCTCCAGAAAGTTTTTCAGCATCGCGTGGCCGTGTTCGCTGAGGATCGACTCGGGGTGGAACTGCACGCCCTCCAGCGGCAGCGAGCGATGGCGCAGGCCCATGATCTCGCCGTCTTCCGAGGTCGCAGTGACCAGCAGGTCCGCCGGCAGCGACGCGCGCTCGACCGCCAGCGAGTGGTAGCGGATGACGCTGAACTGCTGCGGCAGGCCGTGGAACACGCCGTGACCATCGGTGGTGATGGTGCTGGCCTTGCCGTGCATCTGCACCTGCGCCCGCACGACCTTGCCGCCGAGCGCCGCGCCGATGGCCTGATGGCCCAGGCACACGCCCAGGAGCGGCAGCTTGCCCGCGAAGTGCCGGATGGCCTCGACGCAGATTCCGGCTTCGGCCGGCGAACACGGCCCGGGCGACAGCACCAGATGGTCGGGCCGCAACTCGGCCATGCCCTGCACCGTGATCTGGTCGTTGCGAAACACGCGCACGTCCTGGCCGAGTTCGCCGAAGTACTGCACCAGGTTGAAGGTGAAGCTGTCGTAGTTGTCGATCATCAGCAGCATGATCAGAACCCCTCTTCCACCAGCTCCGCCGCGCGGATCAGCGCGCGCGCCTTGTGCTCGGTCTCGCGCCATTCCATCTCGGGCACCGAATCGGCGACCACGCCGGCCGCGGCCTGCACGTACAGCGTGTTGTCCTTGACGATGCCGGTGCGGATGGCGATGGCCACGTCCATGTCGCCGGCAAAGCTCAGGTAGCCGCAGGCGCCGCCGTAGATGCCGCGCTTGACGGGTTCGAGTTCGTCGATCAGCTCCATGGCGCGGATCTTCGGCGCCCCGGTCAAGGTGCCGGCCGGGAAGGTGGCGCGCAGCACGTCGAGGTTGCTGGTGCCGGGCCGGAGCAGGCCTTCGACGTTGCTGACGATGTGCATGACGTGCGAATAGCGCTCGATGACGAAGGCATCCGTGACCTTCACGCTGCCGGTCTGCGCGATGCGGCCGATGTCGTTGCGCGCCAGGTCGATCAGCATCAGGTGCTCGGCGCGTTCCTTGGGGTCGGCGCCGAGTTCGTGCTCCAGCGCCTTGTCCAGCTCGGGCGTGGCGCCGCGCGGGCGCGTGCCGGCCAGCGGCCGGATCGTGACCTTCTCGCCCTCGGGCGTGCGCTCCTGCCGCACCAGGATCTCGGGGCTGGCGCCGACGATCTGGAAGTCGCCCATGTCGTAGAAGTACATGTACGGCGACGGGTTGAGTGAACGCAGCGCGCGGTACAGCGACAGCGGGCTTTCGGTGTAGCGCTTCTTCAGCCGCTGGCCGATCTGCACCTGCATCATGTCGCCGGCAGCGATGTACTCCTTGCTCTTGACCACCGCCGCCAGGTAGGCGGCCTTGTCGAACTCGCGCTCCACGGCGTAGGACGGCCCGCGCCGGACCGCCGGCGCGGTGACGCTGTAGCGCAGCTTGTCGGCCAGTTCGCTCAGGCGCCGCTTGGCGTTGAAGTAGGCCTCGGGCCTGCTGGGGTCGGCGTAGACGATGAGGTACAGGCGCCCTGACAGGTTGTCGATGACGGCCAGCTCTTCGCACTGCAGCAGCAGGATGTCGGGCGTGTCGATGCCGCCGCCCTTCCAGGTGTCGGCCAGCTTGGGCTCGATGTAGCGCACCGCGTCGTAGCCGAAGTAGCCGGCCAGGCCGCCGCAGAAGCGCGGCATGCCGGGGCGCAACGCGACCTTGAAACGCTGCTGGTAGGCCTCGACGAAGTCCAGCGGGTTGCCGTCGTTCGTCTCGACCACCTGGCCATCGGTGACGACCTCGGTGCGGAAGGCGCGCGCGCGCAACAGCGTGCGCGCCGGCAGGCCGATGAAGCTGTAGCGGCCGAAGCGCTCGCCGCCGACCACGCTCTCGAGCAGGAAGCTGTGCCTGGCGCCGCCGGCCAGCTTGAGGTACAGCGACAGCGGCGTTTCCAGGTCCGCGAAAGCTTCCGCGATGAGCGGGATGCGGTTGTAGCCCTGGCCGGCCAGGCTCTGGAACTCGAGTTCAGTGATCACGTCTCACACCTCAACACACAAGGCCCGGGCCGAAGACGGCCGCGCGGCTGGGAGTTTGCGTCCTGGGGCCGGAGCCCCAGCAGGGATGACCGCGGTGGCGGTCAGGCGCAGCGGTGCGAGCGACGCCAGGGCCAGGCTCCCCGGCCACTGGGACCGGGCCGACGCGCGGCTGTGGGGTGCAGATTTGACGGTTTCACCGGCTCAGTTTAGCAGCGCCCCGTGCCCGGCCGATGATCGCCGTGCCAGACTTAGTGCCCATACCTTTGTATTGCCCGGAGGCGGCCCTTGAACCGGCGTCACGCTTTGATGGCCGCCTGCGCTTTGCCGGCGCTTGGCGCGGCGCAGACCGTCGAGCTGGCTGGCGCCCGCTTCGCGCCGAACGTGCAGATGGGCAGCCACACGCTGGCGCTCAACGGCGCCGGCACCCGCTACCGATTCGTCATCAAGGTCTACGCCGCCGGGCTGTACCTCGGCCGCAAGGCCGCCACCGCAGAGGCCGCGATCGCCGCCCCCGGCGCCAAGCGGCTGCACGTCGTCATGCTGCGCGACATCGACGCCAACGAGCTGGGGCGCCTGTTCACGCGCGGCATGCAGGACAACACGCCGAGAGAAGAATTCAGCAAGTCGATCCCCGGCACGCTGCGCATGGCCGACATCTTCTCGGCCAAGCGCCGCCTGGTGGCGGGCGACACGTTCTCCATCGACTGGGTGCCGGGCCAGGGCACCACGGTGCTGATCAACGGCAAGGCCAGCGGCGAGCCGATCGCCGAGCCCGAATTCTTCAGCGCGCTGATCCGCATCTGGCTGGGCAGCAAACCCGCCGACGAGGGCCTGAAGGCCGCGCTGCTGGGCCAGGCGGTGAACAACGCCGGCGGCTCACCGGGCCAGCAGTAGGCCCTCGGGGCCCGACGCCTCAGCGCACAGCGCTGGCCTGCGGCGCCACGCCGCTGTGCAGCGCCAGGGCGGTGAGCCCGTCCAGGCGTTCGATGACCGCATCGGCGCCGGCGCTGCCGAGCGGCTCGCCATGGTTGTAGCCGTAGCTGACCAGCACCACCGCACAGCCCGCGGCGCGCGCCGCCGCGGCGTCGTTGCTGCTGTCGCCGACCATCAGCGTGCGCGACGGTGTCGTGCCCAGCGCCTTGCAGGTCTGCAGCAACGGCAGCGGGTCGGGCTTCTTGCGCTCGAAGGCGTCGCCACCGAAGACCTGGTCGAAGTAACCGGCCAGGCCCTTCATCTGCAGCAGCGGCTGCGCGAAAGCGGTCGGCTTGTTCGTCAGGCAGGCCAGCCGCAGCCCCGCCGCGCGCAGTGCGCGCAGCCCTTCCACGACCCCGGGGTAGACGTCCGCGTGCTGGCCGTTGATCGCCAGGTAGTGCACCTGGTAGCGCGCCCAGACCGGCTCGAACAGGTCGGCCGGCGCGCCCAGGTGCGACAGGACCTGGGTGATGAGGTGTTCGGAGCCCTTGCCGATGGTGCGCAGGATGAAGTCGCGGCCGGCCGCGGGTTGCCCCAGGTCGGCCAGTGCCAGCCGCAGCGCGACTTCGAAGTCGCCGACGGTGTCGACCATCGTGCCGTCGAGGTCGACGATGGCGCCGTCGAAGGCTTCGCGCAGACTGCTCATCGGCCGATTATGCAGAGCGCATGCGACGGCTCCGAGGCGGTGCGTGCCGCGCCAGCCAGGCCTGGAACTCGGTGTACCAGAGCACGCTGTTGCGCGGCTTCAGCACCCAGTGGTTTTCGTCCGGGAACCACAGCAGCCGCGCATCGACACCGCGCGCCTTGAGCGTGTTGTAGCAGGCCAGGCCGTTGCAGTCGGGCACGCGGAAGTCCTGCGCGCCGTGGATCACGAGCGTGGGCGTGTCCATGTGCGCCGCGCTGGCGTGCGGGCTTTGCGCCAGCACCTTGTGCATGTCGCTCCAGTAGGTGGCCGCCAGGTCCTTGGGCCGTACGGGATAGCTGTCGGCGCTGAAGGTGGAGACGCGGTCGAAGACGCCGGCATGGCAGATGTAGGCGCGGTAGCGGCCGGCCTTGACGTGGCCGTTCATCCACGCCACCAGGAAGCCGCCGTAGCTGCCGCCGGTGGCGCAGACGCGATCGGCATCGGCCCAGGGCTGCTGCAGCAGCCAGTCGGTGGCGGCTTCGATGTCCTGCAGTTCGAGCTCGCCCTGGCGGCCGATCAGGCTGCGCCTGAAAGCCCAGCCGAAGCCGCTGGAGCCGTGGAAGTTGACCTGCGCGATGACCTGCCCGGCGCCGGCCAGCACGTGCGTGTTCCAGCGCCAGCCGAAGTTGTCGCCGGCGGCAGCATACGGGCCGCCGTGGATGACGTGCGTGACCGCGTGCTGGCGCCGCGCGTCGAAGCCGGGCGGGAAGGTCAGCCACATCTGCACCTCGTCGCCGAGCGCGCCCTTGAAGCGGACTTCGCGCACCTCGCCCAGGCTCACACCGCCAAGCAGTTCGTCGTTGAACTGTTCCAGCCGGCGCGGCGGCGCGCCTTCGCGCAGCGCAAGCACGCGCACCGGGTGCAACGCGCTGTCCTCGGCCACCACCAGCACGCCGTCGCCGACGTCGAAACCCTGCACGGTGCCACCCGGGCGCACGACCTCGTAGCGGCCCGTCGCCAGGTCGTGCCGCCACAGCGGGCCGCGGCCGCGGTCCTCGGCGGTGAAGAAGATCGCACGGCCGTCGGGCGCCCAGCGCAGCGGCGCGTCGATCGAGAAGTCCCAGCCCTTGCCCAGCACGCGCCGCTGGCCGCTGGCGAGTTCGATCGTGGCGACCTGGTTCAGCGCGGTGTGGTGCTTGCCGACATGGGCGGCCGACAGCGCCAGGCGCTGGCCGTCGGGGCTGTAGCGCGGCAGGTTGAAGTCCCACGCCTTGTCGTCGGCCAGCGCGCCGAACTTGCGGCCGCGCAGCTTCAGTTCGGTGATCGCGCAGCGGTTGCCCAGGCGCTGCACCGGGGCCGGGTCGTGCGCGAAGGCGATGCGCGTGCCGTCGGGGTGCACGTCGTAGGCGCTGTTGCTGTCGCAGGATCGTTCGAGCTCGTAAGCCGTGCCCTCGAAGAGGTCGGTGACGCGACCTTTGTTCGGACCCTCCACGTCCAGCAACAGCAGATGCTGCACGCGGCCCTGCGGAACCTGGTGGTCCCAGTAGCGGTAGAAGGCTTCGCTGGTGGCGTAGCCGCTCTCCTTGCGTTCGCTGAACTTCTTGTGTTCCTTGTCCTGCGCGGCTGCACCTTTCAGGCCCGGCCAGACCCAGGCCGCGAAGACGACGCGCCGGCCGTCGGGCAGCCACTTGAAGGACTCGATGCCGGGGCCGAAGTCGCTGATGCGTTGCGCCTCGCCGCCGTCGGGCGCGATGAGGTACAGCTGTGCGGTCTTGTCCTGCCGGCCTTCCTGATCACGCTTGGCGACGAAGGCGATGCGGTCGCACTGCGTCGACCACGCGGCCTGGCCGTCCTTGCTGCCGCAGCGCGTCAACCGGCGCGACGCGCCGCCCAGCGTGGACAGCAGCCACAGCGCGGTGCTGCCGCTGTTCTTGTCCATGTCGTAGGTGGTCACCGAGCAGACGGCGCGCGCGCCGTCGGGTGCCAACGCCAGGCCGCCGATGCGGCTGAGCTGCCACAGGGTGTGGACGTCGAGCGGGCGGAGGGCTTTCTTGCGGGTCATGTCGAAGTGTCGCCGCTGGGCAGTCCCCGGCGCCTGCGGGTCAGCCCGCAGTCGGCGCTCTGGCGGCCACTTCGGCCTCGGCCGGTGGCCTGTTGCGTGGCTGGGTGCAGCAGGCCGAACAGGCGCGCGCCGCCGCGCTGCAGGGGGTGCTGATCGGCGTGCTGATCGCGCTGATGGCAGTTGAACCAGATGGCGACTTCAAGTGGGTCACCGGCTTCCATGACTGCGTCACCTCGCGGCGATCGACTTCCTTCGATCCGAACCCTGCTGTTCGGGCTCGTGCTGGTCTGCATGCTGCCCGGCCTTTGCGGTGCAGGTTGGCTGATGTAACGCTCTTACGAAGTGGGTCGGCAGCAGATCGAGAAGGACACGATTCAGACGGCGCGTGCGCTGGTCAAGCTGGTCAAGCTGGTCAAGCTGGTCAAGCTGGTCGACGGTCAGCTTGACGCGGCCAAGGTTCTGATCGCCGCGCTTTCGACTTCATATCTTGTCGCCCAGGAAGATTAGGCTGGATTCCACCGACGCGCCAGTGAGTTGATCAGGAACAGCGGCATCGGCACCGACGTGGTGGTTACAGACCACCGCACGGGGCAGCAGTTGGTGGATACGACGGTACCGTGGGGGACACCCCTTCGCGTCACGCGGCTCCCGGAGTCCACCCACCGCCTGCTCGCAGAAGGCCAGGCCCACGTGACCCCCGTGTTCGTCGGGGCCATGACGGGCAAGCCCCGCGTCACCGTCATTGCGCCCGTGATGTCCGGGGCCGGGGTGACCCATACCGTGAGCGTCAGCATCGACACCCTTGAGCTGGCAAAGATTCTCCATGGGCAGGGGCTGCCGGATGACCGGGTCATGAGCATCTCCGATGCCACAGGCACCATCGCGGCACGGTCCGCCAACAACGAGAAGTTTGCGGGCCAGCCGGTGAATCCGGAGATCACCAAGCGCCTGCGGTCGGCGCCGGAGGGCGGCCTTGGTCCACACCTTCCATGTGCTGCAGGAGCGTGAAGCCGTGCTGGCCGAAGCCCAGCGCATTGCGCACATCGGCAGTTGGACCTGGAACGCCGCCAATGACATCACGACCTGCGGCGAGGAAATGTGTCGCATCTTCGGACGAGAGTTCTTGCCACCGCTGGACCAGCAGGCTGGCTTGCTCTATCCGCTGGAGGCTTGGCGCAGCCTCAAAGCTGCGACGCTGCAAGCGACTCAAACAGGTCAGGGCGATGACTTGGAGCTTCCGGCGCTGCGGCCCGACGGCCGCTTGCTTTGGGTGGCTGCACGATGCGAAGCGATTCGCGCAACCGACGGTTCCAGCAACTGGACTCGGGCTACAGCAAGCAGCATCAGGGCACGGGTCTGGGCCTGGCACTCACGCGGCGGCTGCTGGAGGCCCAAGGCGGCAAGGTGGGCGTGCGCAGCACGCTCGGGGTGGGCAGCGTGTTCTACGCCGTACTCAACCGGGTCCATGGCGTGGACCTGCGGCGAGCCGACGCGGGCGAACCGGGGACGGTCGAACGGGATGCCGAATGCGTGTTGGTGATCGAGGACGATGTCCGCGACCGGGGGCTTCTGGTCGATGCGCTTTCGCAGGTCGGCTTCAAGGTCGACGGCGCAGTCGACGGTCAACACGCGCTGCGCTGCGCGCGTGAGACGGCGTACCGGGCGATCACGCTCGACCTGGGGTTGTCAGACAAGCGCGGCCTGGAGCTGCTGGACGACATTCGCAGCAGCGGCGCCAGTCTGGCGTCGCCGGTGCGCGGCGTCACCATGCCAGCAGACCTGAATCTGCGTGCGACCTTCGCCATCGCCAACGTGTTGTGCAAGCCGATACGCAGTGACGAGATCCTGTCGGCGATGTCCGGGCTCGGTCGGCGCGGTGAGCGCAGGAGCCAAGTCATGGTCATCGACGACGACACGGCTTCGCTCGACCTGATGCATGCGACGCTGTCCAGCATCGGCATCGATGCGGTTTGCTTCCAGGATGGCCGCATCGCCCTGCAGGAGTTGGAAGCCCTGCGGCCCGATGGCATCGTTCTCGATCTGATGATGCCCGACTTCGACGGCTTCCAGATGCTCGACGCCTTGCAGCGCCGACCAGCGATGCAAGGCATCCCGGTGTTCATCTGGACCAGCCTGCTGTTGAGCGACGAGGAGTACGCAAGTTTGGCGCGGTCGGCCCGAGCCATCCTGATCAAGGGCGGCGGGGCACTGGAGACGATGCTGGACAGCGTGCGCCGCTGGCGACCGCCGGTGGTGTCGGACGCCAAGGTGGAGCCATGATCTGCAAGCGAGTGCTGCATCGTTGCGTTCAGGTCAGTGCTTGGCCCCGGTGTCCGATCTCCGTGACCCAGAACACTTTTTGCCGGGCCGCACCGGGAGTGGCCGCGACGGATCGGCAGCTTCCGGATTGCAGCCGGCGAGCGGCCGCCGCCCACAACCGGGCCTTCACGGCCTTCAGGTCACTGCTCGTGAAGGCCATGCCTCAAGGACATCTGGTGCCTGCCCGACCGCGAGGTCGAACGCATCGCGCTGTGGATGGCCGACGCGCTGATCGACGCCGCGCTGCGCGATGCCGGCCCTGCCCCGGCGGGGCCGCCCGCTGCCGCGCGCCGCGGCGCAAGGCGCCGAGCCCCTGAGCCGGCGACGGCTGCGCGGCGTCAGCCGATGCTCTCGACCTGCCGGCTCTGCTGGTAGGCGCTGCCGAAGCGGTTGGCCAGGAAGGCCGGCAGTTCGACCTGCTCCTGGCGCACGAAACCCTGCTGCGGCAGCCGGCCCTCGCGGAACAGGTCGACCGCAGCGCAGACGCCGGCCGCGGTGGTGATCTGGATCGCCGACAGCGGCGCCAACTCGTCGCGGTCGGCGAAGATCTTGCGCGCAAACACCTCCTGCACCAGGTTGCCGTCGCGTTGCCCGCTGACGGTGACGAAGACCAGCACCACGTCCTGCATCGTGCTGGGGATGCTCTTCTTCATGATGGCCTTCAGCGTCTCGGTGTCCTGGTTCAGCTGCAGATCCTCGAGCAGCAGCTTCATCAGGTCGCGGTGGCCGGGGTAGCGCACGCTCTTGTAGTCGAGCGTCTGCACGCGTCCGGCCCAGGTCTCGCACAACGTGCCCAGGCCGCCGCTGGTGTTGAAGGCCTCGTACTCGGTGCCGTCGAGGCTGAAGTGCTCCAGGCCCTCGAGCGCCAGCACCTCGATGTTGCGGCCGCCGCGGATCGCCTCGCAGGGGTGGCAGTACTCGTTGATGAGGCCGTCCACGCTCCAGGTCAGGTTGTACTTGAGGCTGTTGGTCGGGAAGGCCGGCAGCGCGCCGACCCGCATCTTCACTTGGTGCAGCGAGTCGAAGCTCTTGGCCAGGTGGTGCGCGACGATGCCGATGAAGCCCGGCGCCAGCCCGCACTGCGGCATGAAGGCCGTTGGCGCACCGTCGGCCAGCGCCTTGATCGTGCGCGTCGCGGCCACGTCTTCGGTGAGGTCGAAGTAGTGCACACCGGCTTCACGTGCCGCCGTGGCGGCCGTGGTGGCCAGGTGGTACGGCAACGCGTTGATCACCGCCTGCTGACCCTGCAGCACCGACAGCAGTGCCTGCAGGTCGGCCGTCTCGGCCACGCGCGTCTGCACGGGTTCGCCAGCCAGCTTGTCCAGTGCCGCAGCGCTGCGGTCGACGACGGTGACCTGGTAGTCGCCGCTGTGGCCGAGCAGGCGGGCGATGGTCTGGCCGATGTGGCCGGCGCCAAGAAGGGTGATGCGCATCGGGTTCTTTCGTGTCGGCAGCTTGGCCTGGAAGTCTAGGCAAACCGCACGTCGAAAGAAACTATCAGTTTGTCGAAATGGACTATCTAACCGTCATAACGACGGCTGAATACGTCATATCGCATCACCCTGCAGCCGCCTTGAGCTGCTTCTTGTGTTCGCGCGCCTGCGCCCGCTTGTCCTTGGTGGTGGCCAGCTCGTAGGCCTCCACGGCCTCGTTGCGCATCTCGATGGCGCGCTTGAGCGCGGCCTTGAAACGCGCCACGGTGTAGGTGTTCTCGGTGCCGATGTAGATGCTGCGGCGCTGCGGCTTGTCGCCGTAGCGCGGGATCAGCACCGCGAGGCTGCAGTCGCGCAAGGCGCTGCCGCGACGCTGGCGCACGATGGGGCCGGAGATGCCCACCGGCAGGTTGCTCTTCTTGTTGGCGCTGGGGCCGCGTTGCAGCAGCGAAGGCGCCGGGATCTGCGCGATGCGCTTGAGCAGCTCCTTGGTCGCCAGCCGCAGCGACTCGGCAGCGCCGCTGCCGTCGTTGCTGTGGTCGGAGTACAGCTTGGTGCCGCCATAGCGCAGCTGCCAGCCGTGGGTGGCGCGGTGATCGATGCGTTGAATGCTTTGCGGCACTTCGAAGACATGGCCGCTGAAGATCGTGACGGTACGGAATTTCATGCGTCGCCTCGTGCGGTTCGGACGTCGCTCCCTGCTCGGTGAAAAGGCTTGCGGCTCAACGTCCACTTCGCCCTGGGGCCCGACTGTATTCCAATCCCGACGCCGTGCAACGATGGAGTCAGCAGGCGCGGGCCGGTCCCCTGCATTGGTCGGCCAGCCCGCGCCAGGGCCGACAATCCGGCGCATGCTGCTCGACGCCCTCGACCGCCGACTGATCGCCCTGCTGCAGGCCGACGCCCGCACCAGCGCCGCCGACCTCGCGCGGCAGCTCGGTGTCGCGCGCACCACCGTGCTGGCGCGGCTGGCGCGGCTCGAGAAGCAGTCCGTCATCGTCGGCTACACGGTGCGCCTGGGCCAGGAGGAGGGCGAACGCGGCGTCGAGGCCTACGTCGGCATCACCACCGAGCCCAAGGCCGCACGGCTGGTGACGCAGCGCCTGGCCACGCTGCCCGAGTTGCGCCAGCTGTGTTCGGTCAGCGGCGAGTTCGACTACCTGGCCTTGCTGCGGGCCGAATCGACGGCACGGCTGGACGCGCTGCTCGACGAGATCGGCGCCTTCGAGGGCGTCATCAAGACCACCACCAGCGTCGTGCTGGCAAGGCGCGTCGACCGCACGTAGATCGGACCCCCAGGCTTGTCGCGGCGCGCCTTCGCCACCCCCCGAGGGGGCTCGTCCGCCTTGGGGCGGTCCGGCGGCGGACGGTCTTGCTACGACAACTCGCGCCGCATCGCGTCGATGACCGCCTTGTAGTCCGGCTGGCCGAAGATCGCGCTGCCGGCGACGAAGGTGTCGGCCCCCGCATCGGCGGCGCGGCGGATGTTGTCGACCTTGATGCCGCCGTCGACCTCGAGGCGGATGTCGCGCCCGCTGCTGTCGATCAGGCGCCGCGCCTGCTCGACCTTGCGCAGCGCGCTGTCGATGAAGCTCTGGCCGCCGAAGCCGGGGTTGACGCTCATGATGAGGATCAGGTCGACCTTGTCGATGACCCACTCCAGCACGGCGAGGGGCTCGGCCGGGTTGAACACCAGCCCGGCCTGCTTGCCTTCGGCCTTGATGAGCTGCAGCGTGCGGTCGACGTGTGCGCTGGCGTCGGGGTGAAAGCTCACGAGGTCGGCACCGGCCTTGCAGAAGGCCATCGCCAGCGCGTCCACCGGCTGCACCATCAGGTGCACGTCGATGGGCACCGATGCGTGCTTGCGCAGCGCCTGGCAGACCATGGGCCCGAACGTCAGGTTGGGCACGTAGTGGTTGTCCATCACGTCGAAGTGGATCCAGTCGGCACCGGCTTCGATGACCGAGCGCACCTCCTCGCCCAGACGGGCAAAGTCGGCCGAGAGGATGCTGGGGGCGATAAAGGTCTTGCGCATGCCGGTCATTCTAGGAGCCGTGCCTAGAATGCCGTTCATGGCCAAGCCACAGTTCACCTGCGAAGTCCGCGTGCAGTACCTGCCCGACCAGTCGCAACCCCCCGAAGGCCCCTTTGCCTTCGCCTACACCGTGCACATCCGCAACACCGGCGACATCGCGGCGCAGCTGGTGGCGCGGCACTGGATCGTCACCAACGCGCAGGGCGACCGCGAAGACGTGCGCGGCCTGGCCGTGGTCGGCCACCAGCCGCTGCTCAAGCCCGGCGAGACTTTCGAGTACAACAGCTGGACACGCATCGACACGCCCGTGGGCCAGATGCGTGGCACCTTCTTCTGCATGACCGAAGACGCCCACCCCTTCGAGGCCACGGTGCCGGAGTTCTCACTCGTGTACCCGGGCGCGCTGCACTGACCGATCGCCCATGAACGGCGCGTGGGACCTGAGCGCGCTCGTCAACGCAGCCGACCCCAAGGCCAGCCAGGCCGAGCGGCACCTGTGGATGGTGCGCTTGATGGAGTGGTTGCGCCATGCGCCGAGCTCCGCCACGCCGCCCCCGGCCGGCGACGACGACCGCACGCCGCTGGCGCTGCTGCGGCTGCGGCTGCTGCTCAACCAGATCGACCGCAACCCCGAACTGCGCCAGCGCGTGCAAGGCGTGGCGCGTGCCTTCTGGGCCGACATCGACGCCGCGTCGCTGTACGCCGACCTGGGCTTCGGCGCGCGGCTGTCCTTCGGCAGCGAGCTGCTGTCGCGGCTGCAGAACCTGGTGCTGCCCGGCACGCCCGAGACGCGCAACCTCGCGGCGCTGTTCCGGTTGCTGTTCGAGCCGCAGGATCTGGCCTGGCTGCAGGCGCTGGACGCCGCCACGCTGGCGCGCACCGCGGCGCTGCTCGGGCCGGGCGAGGCGGCCACGCGCGCGGTGCTGCTGGAGGCCATCACGATCCTCGTCAGCGCCGTGCACGCCGCGGGCTACACCCCGGCGCTGCGCCAGCGCATGGACGCGGCGCTGCTGCAGGACGAGCCCTTCCGCCAGATCACGCCCGCCGCCGCCGCGTTGCGCGAGGCCTTGCTCGAAGGCCGCGCCGACGACACGCTGCGCGACGCGGCGTACCTGCGCGCGCTGCTCGACGCCTGCAGGCGCGCCGCCGACAGCGTCATGCCGCACCTGGAAGCCTACGGCGTGTCGGTCAACATCGTGTTCGACCTCGACCAGCTGCAGGGCCGCACGCAGCGCATCGAGTCGCTGGTGGACTGCGTGCTCGCGCCCGACCCGCTGGACGAGCACCACCGGCTGCTGCAGGACCTGGTGCGCGCGCTGGCCGAGGTCGGCAGCGTGCGGGCGCTGTTCGCGCGCCACTACTCGCTGATGGCGCGGCAGGTGGCCGAACGCAGCGCCGAGACCGGAGAGCACTACATCACACGCGACCGCGGTGAGTACCGCGACATGCTGCGCCGCGCCTGCGGTGGCGGCGCGGTGGTCGCCGCCACCACGCTGGCCAAGTTCGGACTCGCGACCCTCGGTCTGTCGGCCTTCTGGGCCGGCATGGCCGCCGGGTTCAACTACGCGGCGAGCTTCCTCGTCATCATGCTGCTGCACTGGACGCTGGCCACCAAGCAGCCGGCGATGACGGCGCCGGCGCTGGCCGCGACGCTGCCCAGCGGGCGCTCGAGCAGCGACGAGGAAATCGAGAGCTTCGTCGACCGCGTGGCGCAGCTGATCCGCTCGCAGATGGCCGGCATCGCCGGCAACCTGGCGCTGTGCGCGCCGCTGGTGCTGGCGGCGCAGGCGCTGGCCTGGTGGCTGCTGGGCCGGCCGCTGGTGGGCGCCCAGGAAGCCGCGTACGTGCTCGACAGCATCACGCTGCTCGGGCCGACCGCGTTTTTCGCCGCCTTCACCGGCGTGCTGCTGTTTGCCAGCAGCCTGATCGCCGGCTGGGCCGAGAACTGGTTCGTCTTCCACCGCCTGGACAGCGCCATCGCCTGGAACCCGCGCATCGTCGCCCGGCTGGGCGCGGTGCGCGCGCAGCGCTGGGCGCGCTGGTGGCGCGAACATGTCTCGGGCGTGGCCGGCAACGTCTCGCTGGGCCTGATGCTGGGGCTGGTGCCGGTGCTGGCGCAGTTTTTCGGCCTGCCGCTGGACGTGCGCCACGTCACGCTGGCCTCGGGGCAGCTCGGGGCCGCGGCCGGCGCGCTGGGTGTGGAGCTGCTGGTCGCGCCGGCTTTCTGGTGGTGCGTGGCGGGCATCGCCGTCACCGGTGTGCTCAACCTGGGCGTCAGCTTCTGGCTCGCCTTCAAGGTGGCGCTGCGCTCGCGTGGTGTTCACGTGCAGGACCGCGCGCGCATCGGTGCCGCCGTGCGGCGGCGCCTGGCGCGACAGCCGCTGAGCTTCGTGCTGCCGCCGCCGTAGCCGCACGCTCGGCAGCACGCGTCAGCGCGGCTCGTCGTCGTCAGCGTCCTTGCGCCGGCCGCAGAACATCGTCCACCAGACGATGAAAACCAGCACCGCGAGCGCACCCAGCGCCTCCAGGATCAGCAGCCACATCGCTTCACGGCCTTCGTGTCCCGACGACGTTGAGCGCCAGGCCGGCGAGCACCAGCGCCGCTGCGCCCAGCTTCCACGGCGGCAGGCCCTCGCCCAGCACCAGCGCCGAGGTGCCGATGCCGAACACCGGCACCAGCAGCGACAACGGCGCCACCGTGGCCGCCGGGTGGCGCGACATCAACCAGCCCCAGGCCGCGTAGCCGAAGAGCGAGCTGCCCACGGCCTGCCACAGCACGGCGGCCCAGACCACGGCGTCGGCTGCGGCCAGGCCTTGCGCCATGCGCGCCGGGCCTTCGAAGACCAACGACAGCGCGAGCAGCGGCGGCAGCGCGAACACGCTCGACCAGACGACCATGCCCAGCATCGGCACCCGGCCCATCGTGCGCGCGACCTGGTTGCCGCCCGACCAGGACAGCGCCGCCAGCAGCACCATCAGCAGTCCGGGCCCGGTGATGTCGCCGCCGGTGTGCGACGCGATGACGGCGATGCCGGCGGTGGCCAGCGCCAGCGCCAGCCACTGGTGGCGGCGCACCTTCTCACCGTCGGCCGCCATCGCCAGACCGATGGTGAAGAAGACCTGCGTCTGCACCACCAGCGAAGCCAGGCCCGGCGCGATGTGCCCGTCCAGCGACAGGTACAGCAGCCCGAACTGTCCGGCCCCGATCAGCACGCCGTAGGCCGCCAGCTTGCGCCAGGGCACGGCCGGCCGCGCGATGAACAACGCCGCCGGCAGGAACACGAGCGCAAAGCGCAGCGCGGCCAGCAGCAGCGGCGGCAGGGCAACGAGCGCCAGCTTCATGATCACGAAGTTGGTGCCCCACACCGCCACCACGCCCAGCGCCAGCACGACGTGGCGCAGCGGCAGCCGGTGGCCCGTGGCCGGTGCGCCGCCGGGGCCGCTGGCGGCGGTCAAGCCGGCACCGTCATGCCGCGACCACGACGCGGTCGCGGCCCTGCAACTTGGCTTCGTCCAGCGCCCGTTCGGCGCGCGCCAGCGTCTGCGCCACGGTCTCGCCGGCATGGTGTTCGGCCATGCCGGCCGACAGCGTGATGCCCACCGCCGCGCTGCCGTGCAGGATGCGCAGCGCCCCCACCTTCTGGTGCAGCCGCTCCAGGCCGCCACGGGCCAGCGCGGCGCGCGCGTCGCTCATCATCAGCACGAAGTCGTCGCCAGCCCAGCGGCTGAGCATGTCGGACACGCGCACGTGGCGCAGCGCTTCCTGGGCCACCGCGCGCAACACGGCGTCGCCGACGGCGTAGCCGTGCGCCTCGTTGACGGGCTTGAAGCGGTCGATGTCCAGCACCGCCAGGCAAAAGCTCTGGCCGCTGCGCACGCAGCGCTGGTGCTCCTGGTCCATCAGCTCCTGCATGTGGCGCTTGTTGATGAGGCCGGTGAGTTCGTCGCGCGTGGTGTGCTCGCGCAGCCGCGCCAGCGCCTGCGCGAGTTCGGTGCGCTGCAATCGCGCGCGGTGCCGCATGCGCGACAGCCGCGCCGCCAGCAACGACATCGCCGGCATCATCGTCGCGACGAGCAGGAAGTGGCCGATCTCGATGGCCAGCGGGTAGGCCTTGGGGTCGCGCAGCGTCATCAGCGCCATCACGGCGCCGAACAGCAGCACGGCGTAGATGCTGAGCCAGCGCATCTGGCGCGGCGAGACGACGAACATGCCGAACATCAGCACCACCATCACCACCGGGAACACCGCGCCGCGCCCGGCGCCCAGCAGCGTGTAGGCCATGGCCCCGCAGCTCAGCGCAAACAGCATCTGCGGCACCGTCAGCGAAGGCTCTGGCCGGTGCCGCGACCAGCCGCCGCGGATGAGCGCGTAGAAGACGCCCATGCCGGCCAGTGTCAGCGCCGACCACCACAGCACCGGCTCCTGCCGCGCCACGCCGACCCAGACGAAGTAGTTCATCGCCGCGACGCCGGCGGCCATCACCGCCATGGCCAGCCCGGCCTGCGCCAGGCGCACGCGCTGCACCGGGTCGGTGGTCAGCAACACATCGAGCAGGCGGCTCATCACGCAACCTCCGTGCTGCGCACTGCGGTATGTGCCTTGGGGGCGGCCCTGCGGCTCATGGGAGCGGGGAACAGAAGGTCGTCACGGGGCGGCAAGGGTAGCACTGCCGCAACCGCCGCCTAGCGCAGCCGGCCCAGGTGCTGCAGCGGCAGCACACCACCGGCCTTGACCTCGCCCAGCGAGAAGCTGGTGTGCAGGTCCTTCACGTTGGGCAGCTTGAACAGCACGTCCATCGCCAGGCGCGAGAAGGCGTCGAGGTCGGTGGCCACGACGTGCAGCTCGAAGGTGCCGGTGCCGCTGATGTAGTGGCAGGCGATGACCTCGGGCCGGGCGCGGATGGCCATTTCCAGCGCGCGCGTGCTCTCGCTGTTGTTGCGCTCGGCGTCCAGCCGCACGAAGGCCAGCACGCCGAGGCCGATCTTGCGGCGGTCGAGTTCGGCACGATAGCCGGTGATGTAGCCCTGTTCCTCGAGCCACTTCACGCGCCGCCACGTCGGCGCCGCTGACAAGCCGATGCGCGACGCCAGTTCGGCGTTGGACAGCCGCGCGTCGGCCTGCAACTCGCGCAGGATCGACAGGTCGTAGCGGTCGAGCGCGTTGCCGTGGGCCTCGACGGCCTCGTGCGGGCTGCCCGCGGTGGCGGCCGCAGAGCCAGAGGTTTTCCCCAATGCGGGCTTCTTCGGCGCCATTCGTGCTGTTGATGAGTTTTCTGCGCAAGATCGTTGCGCGAAGCATGGCACAACGGGCATCAAATGAAAAGACATGAATCGCTGCTTTGCCTAAACTGCCGCGCAGCCCGCCCGTGGGCCCGTCTGGAGCCAGAACGCATGAACGCACCGTTGCCCGAGTCGATCCGCAAGGCCCTCGAAACCGCCACGCTCGACGACAAGTACAGCCTCGCCGCCGGGCGCGCGTTCATGAGCGGCGTGCAGGCCCTCGTGCGCCTGCCGATGCTGCAGCGCCAGCGCGACCTGGCCGCGGGCCTGAACACCGGCGGCTTCATCAGCGGCTACCGCGGCAGCCCGCTCGGGGGCTACGACCAGGCGCTGTGGGCGGCCAAGAAGCACCTGGCCGTCAACCACATCGTGTTCCAGCCCGGCGTCAACGAGGAACTCGGCGCCACCGCGGTGTGGGGCACGCAGCAGCTCGACCTCTACCCGCAGAGCAAGAAGTACGACGGCGTGTTCGGCATCTGGTACGGCAAGGGCCCGGGTGTCGACCGCTGCAGCGACGTCTTCAAGCACGCCAACATGGCCGGCACCAGCCAACACGGCGGCGTCATCGCGATCGCCGGCGACGACCACGTCAGCAAGAGCAGCACCGCCGCGCATCAGAGCGATCACATCTTCAAGGCCTGCGGCCTGCCGGTGTTCTTCCCGAGCAACGTGCAGGACATCCTCGACATGGGCCTGCATGCCTTCGCGATGAGCCGCTTCTCGGGGGTGTGGAGCGGGATGAAGACGATCCAGGAGGTGGTGGAGTCTTCGTCGTCGGTGATCGTCGACCCGGACCGCGTGAAGATCGTGCTGCCCGAGGATTTCACGATGCCGCCGGGCGGCCTGCACATCCGCTGGCCCGATGCGCCGCTCGAGCAGGAAGCGCGGCTGTTCGACTTCAAGTGGTACGCCGCCCTGGCCTACGTGCGCGCCAACAAGCTCAACCACAACGTCATCGAATCCAGCCACGACCGCTTCGGCATCATCGCCAGCGGCAAGGCCTTCAACGACACGCGCCAGGCGCTGTCCGATCTGGGCCTCAGCGACGACACCTGCCGCGCCCTGGGCATCCGGCTGCACAAGGTCAACGTGGTCTGGCCGCTCGAAGCCACGATCACGCGCGACTTCGCGCAGGGCCTGCAGGAGATCCTGGT
>JAYUPN010000357.1:0-19094 GCA_043760065.1 Rubrivivax sp. | reverse complement strand
GGCCGGGCTGATCGAACTGGGCGTGCAATGGCTGCACGTGCCGCCGATGACGGCGCACATCGCGGAGCTGCTGGTGCCCGTCATCTTCGTGCTCGTGGGCCTGCGCCTGGTGCAGCAGCACGGCCACGCGCTGTACCAGGCCGAGCAGGGCAAGATGCAGCTGGAGCAACGCGTGCGCGAGGCCACGGCCGAGATCGAACGCAACTTCCGCCAGCTGTCGGAGCTGAAGGTCGAGCAGGTCACCGAGCGCGAGCGCAAGCGCATCGCCGCCGACCTGCACGACGACCTCGGCGCCAAGCTGCTGACCATCGTGCACACCAGCGAGAGTGAACGCATCAGCACGCTGGCGCGCGAGGCGCTGGAGGAGATGCGGCTGTCGGTGCGCGGCCTCACCGGCAAGCCGGTGCGGCTGGCCGACGCGCTGGGCGACTGGCGCGCCGAGGTCATCGCACGGCTCGGCCAGGCCGGCATCGACGGCGCCTGGGACGCACCCGAGGACCTGCCGCAGACGCTGAGCGCACGCGCCTACGTGCAGACCACGCGCATCCTGCGCGAGGCCACCAGCAACGTCATCAAGCACAGTGGCGCCAGCAGTTGCAGCGTCACCGCGGGCATCGCCGATGGCGACTTCCAGCTCATCGTGCAGGACAACGGCGACGGCATCTCCAACGAGATCGACGGCCGCCTGGACCGCGGTCATGGGCTGGCCAGCATGAAGAACCGTGCCAAGCAGTTACAGGGTCAGTGCCTGGTGGAGAGTGGACCCGGGTATGGAACCGTGATACGTCTCACAGTTCCGCTGGATCGCGCGACCACGGGCTCGTGATGCGCCCACCGGCGGCCGATAACATCGAAACGACCACCCTGAAGCTCCCATGAAAACCATTCTGCTGCTCGAAGATCTGCCCGAGATCCGGGCCTGGCTGCGCAAGCTGGTGCTGCAGGTGTTCCCCGGCGCCACGATCTCGGAGAGCGCGCGCGTCAGCGACGCGCTCGGCCTCGTGGCGGCGGTGAAGTTCGACCTCGCGCTCGTCGATCTGGGCCTGCCCGATGGTTCGGGCGTGGACGTGGTGACCAAGCTGCGCGACCTGCAGCCCGAAGCACAGAGCGTGGTGGTCACGATCCACGACGACGACGAACACCTCTTCCCCGCGCTGCAGGCCGGCGCCTTCGGCTACATCCTGAAAGAACAGGCCCGCGAGCTCATCACCGAGCAGTTGCAGCGCATCAGCCAGGGCGAGCCGCCGCTGTCGCCGAGCATCGCGCGCCGCGTGATGGCCTACTTCAGCGCCAAGGCCAAGCCACAGTCCGCATCGGCCAACGCGATGCCGGTCGTCAACCTGACCGACCGCGAAAGCGAAGTGCTGCTGCGTGTGGCCAAAGGCTACACGCTGCCCGAGATCGGCGTACAGCTGGGTCTGAGCCGGCACACCATTGCCGACTACGTCAAGCAGATCTACCGCAAACTCAACGTGAGCTCGCGCGCCGAAGCGGCGCTGGAAGCGCAGCGCCTGGGTCTGTTCCGCTAGCAGCCTGGCGCGCCCGCGGCTGGACCCGGGCACCCCCCTTGATCGAAGTGGACCGCGCAGGCGCTGGAGCCCGCGGCGTGACGCCGGCATAACGCTGGTGCGGCGACAGTGCCATCGACGGTATCGACCAGCCCCCGTGCCGGGGCGGGCACCGAGCCGGCACTGATGCGTCCATCACACCACCCCCAAGGGAGAAGTTCCATGTCGATCAAACACCTGCTGGCCAGCGCTGCGCTGGCAGTCTGCACGCTGGCCGCCCAGGCCTACACGGTGGGCGGTGCCGCCCGGTCGCTGATCAGCAACAGCGGCGACTGGGCGTGGGACGGCGCCTACCTCACGGGCCTTCGCACGGCGCTGCACAACCCGTCCAACTTCGGCCCCGCGGGCATCGTCAACCGCAGCATCACGACGGCCGACATGGCGGTCGTCGACAGCACCACGCTGGCAGGCGTCAACATGTTCGTCGGCACCTGGGTCGAGGACTCGCAGGCGGCGGGTTTCGCCACCGCGGTGCGCGACTTCTTCCTGGCCGGCGGCGACCTCTTCCTGCTGCAGGACGACTCCGCGCACGACGCGCTGGGCACGGCGCTGGGGGTCAGCACCACGGGCAGCACCGGTTCGGTGTCCAACGGCGGCGCACCGCTGTTCGACGGGCCCTTCGGCGTCGCCACCGACGTCACGCAGCACTACAACGTGGGCAAACTCGACGAAGCCGAGATCCTGGCCAAGGGCGGCCACGTCGCCGGACGCAACGCCGACGGCGAAGTGACCTCGGCCTACTGGGCCGCCGGTGAATATGCCGCCGGTGCCGGCGCGCTGTTCATCGTCGCCGACATCGACATGATCGCCAGCACCAACTTCTGCGGCCTGGCGGTCTGCGGCGCCGACTACACCGGCATGAACTCCAACGCGCGCTACGCGCTCAACACCTTCAGCTTCCTGCAGAAGCACGGCGGTGACCCGGTGCCGGCACCCGGCACGCTGGTGCTGGCGGGCTCGGCGCTGCTGCTGCTGGGCCGCATGCGGCGCCGCGCCGCCTGAGCGGCACGCGGGCGGCGTGCGCGGGGCGCAGCCTCCTGTCCGCTCTACTCCGCCTCGCTCAGCACCATCAGCATGTCGGCGTACCAGGCGCAGTTCAGGCCCAGCGTCTCGTCCTGCACACGATCGCGCCCGCTCATGTCCAGGCTGGCGGAGTGCACGCCCAGCAGCTTCCAGGGCAGCGGCGCGTCGGCCGACCCGGCGGCGTGGTCGCGCAGCACCACCGGCGAGCCGCTGGTGCCGCGGTGCGTGCGCGCGTCGGTCAGGAAGTAGCCCTGGCCCTGGAAACGCAGCCCGTAGGCCGAAGCCACCACCGCCTGCCGCACCACGGGCAGGTGGTGCAGCGTGTCGTGGAAGCCGAGCGGAAAGCCCACGATCAACACCGAGCTGCCGACCTCCACCGTGCCGCCCGCGGGCAGGATGTGTTCGGGCGTGAAGGCCCGGATGACGCTGCCCTCTGGCAGCGCGGTGCGGTCGAGCTCGATCAGCGCGACGTCGATCTCGCCGGCGGCGTCGGTGCCCTGGTGCCACTGGCTCTTGCCGTCCTGGAACAGCAGCACCGAGAACGCCACCGACTTGCCCAGGTCGTCCTCGCGCGTGTGCAGTTCGATCTCGATGCGGTTGGGGTGGTGCTTGCTGGGTTCGTCGATCAGCACGTGGCGGCTGGTCACCAGGTACAGGCGCTCATCGCGCTCGAAGAAGAAGCCGCTGGCGTTGGTCAGCGGCCTGTCGTGCTCGAAGGTGCTGATGCGGGCGGCTGAAAGCAGGAGGGAGTCGATCATCGAAGGCTTTCGCTGCAGGGGCCGGCTGAGTCGCGGCTCGGGTAGACCCTAACATAGCACCCGGAAGACCCTGCAAATGGCGGGTTGCGCAGGGCATGCGCGGTGGTAAGGTGCCTTCAAACTGCCAGCTCCCCATGACCCAGCCTCTGCACCGCACCCCCGCGCCGCGCCAAGAAGCGCTGCGCCACGCCCTGCCAGCCACGGTGGACCTGCTCAAGCAGCACCGCGCGGGCGACATCGCCGAAACCGACATCGACGACTACGTCAGCCTGAACTGGCTGGAATGGAACGGCGGCAGCCTGCAGCTGACCGTGACCGGCGACAACGTCTGCAAGCAGATGCGCGTTCGCGACTGAAGTCGCGGCGGCAAAGGCGGCGTGTGCCGAGGCGCTGCCGCTACCGTTCGCGGAAGGATTCGGTCGTCTTCAGCATCGGCCGCAGCACGAAGCCCAGCACCGAGCGCTGGCCGGTGCGGATCTCCACCGACCCCGTCATGCCCGGCAGCACCTGCAGCGGCTTGTCGTCCTTGCCGCGGCTGTCGCGCAGCGTGCCGCCTTCGGCGCGCACCAGTGCGCGGTACCAGGTGCCGTCGACCGCCGCGGCGCGGTCGGGGTCGCCCAGCGCGTCGGGGCTGATCGACTGCACGACGCCCTTCAGACTGCCGTAGACGGTGTACTCGTAGGCGCTGAGCTTGATCTCCACCGCCTGCCCGACCTTGACGAAGCCGATGTCGGCCGGCCGGATGCGCGCCTCGACCAGCACCTTGTCGCCCAGCGGCAGGATCTCCATCACCGGCGCGCCCGGCGCGACGACACCGCCCAGCGTGTTCATGCGCACCTGCTTGACGACCCCGCGCACCGGCAACACCAGCGTGCTGCGGCGCAGGGCGTCGTCGCGCACGACCATCTGTTCCTCGATCATGTTCAGCTGGGTTCGCACGCGCACGAGTTCGCTGCTGGCGTCCTGGCCGAAGCGGTTGATGCGCTCCTTCGTCTGCAAGCTCAGCTCGTTGATCTGGCGCCGCACGCGCATGACCTCGACCTCGCTCATCAGCCCCTTGGCGGACATGCCCTCGGCCACCGCGAGTTCGCGCGTCAGCAGCGCCATGCTGCGCCGGTTGGTGTCGACCGCGTCGTTCAGGGCACGGTGGCGCGCGTCGTGGCTCTCGGTCTCGCCCTGGATGACGTCGGCGGGCAAGTCCTGCGGAAAGTCCAGCGACCGCGCCGCGGCCTCGGCCTGCAGCCGCGCCAGCGTGCCGCGCAAGGACAGCCGCTTGGCCTGGCCCTCGGCCTGCTGCGCTTCCACGCGTGTCGGGTCCAGCAGCGCCAGCGACTGGCCCTTGGCGACCTGCTGGCCTTCGCGCACCAGCAGCTCGCGCAGGATGCCGCCTTCGAGGCTCGCGATGACCTGCTCGCGGCCGTCGGGCACGACGCGGCCGTTCGCCTTGGCCACGATGTCAACTTGCGCCACCGCAGCCCAGCCCAGCGCCACCACCAGCGCCAGCAGCATCAGGTAGACGGCGTACATCGCCGCCGGCGCCGGCTCGAGCACCTGCGCGCTGGCCACCGGGCTGACATAGGGCAGGTCGGCCGTTTGCAGGTCCCGGGCGAGGTCGGGTTTGAAGAAGCCGAACATGGGCTACACCGCCGCCTCGCGCTGCACCGGCTGCGAGCTGGGGTGCAGGTGCACGTTGCTGGGCGCGCCGGCCGGCGGCGCTGCCGGCTTGGCGCCCGACAACGCGGCCAGCACCTGCGGCTTGGGGCCGTCCATGACGACGCGGCCGGCGTCGACCACCAGCACGCGGTCCACCAGTTCCAGCACCGCCGGGCGGTGCGTGACCATCACCAGCGTGCAATTGCTGGAGGCCTGCTGCAGCTGGCGCAGGAAGGCGACCTCGCTCTGCGCGTCCATCGAACTCGTCGGTTCGTCCATGAGCAGGATCTGCGGCCGCGTCACCAGGCAGCGCGCCAGCGCCACCAGTTGCCGCTGGCCGCCCGACAGCAGCATGCCGCCCTCGCCCACCGGCAGCTCCCAGCCCTTGGGGTGCGTCGCCACCAGGCGGTCCAGCCCGGTCAGGCGCGCGACCTCACCCAGGCGCGCCGGGTCGGCCGCTGGACGGTCGAGCAGCACGTTGTCGCGCAGCGTGCCGCGGAACAGGCGCGGGTCCTGGGCCACGAAGCCGACGCGGGCGCGGTAGTCGGCGGGGTCGATCTGGCGCAGGTCCATCCCGTCGACCTCGACATGGCCTTCGGTGGGCAGGTACAGCCCCGCCAGCAGCCGCAGCACGGTGCTCTTGCCGCTGCCGATGCGGCCCAGCACGGCGACTCTCTCGCCGGGCTCGAAACGCAGCGTCACGCCCTTGAGCACGGCAGGCCCGGGCTCGCCGCTGCCGCCATGCAGCGGATAGGCGAAGCCGGCGTCGACGAGGCCGACGCGGCCCGTCAGCTCGCGCTTGGGCACGTAGACCTTGCCCGGCTCACGCTCCACCGGCTGCTGCATGACGCGGTCGAGCGCACGCATCGCCGTGCGCGCACTCTGGTAGCGCGTCGCCAGCTGCACGACGCTGGTCAGCGGCGCCAGCGCCCGGCTGGCAAACATCACCGAGCCGATCAAGGCACCTGCGGTGATGACCTTGTCGTCGATCAGGAACACGCCCCAGACCAGCATCACGAGCGTGATCGCCTGCTGCGCGACCATGCTGATGTTGAGCGTCCAGTTGCTGATCTTGCGCGTGCGCAGCATGCTCGACGCAAAGGCGGCGGTGGCGGCTTCGTACTGGCGCAGGAAGCGGCCCTGCGCGCCGGCGGCCTTCATGTCCTCGATGCCGTCGACGGCCTCGACCAGCACGCCGTGCAGGTCGGCCGTCTGGTGCATGTGCTCCATCGTCGCGCGGCGCAGCGCGCCCTGGATCAGCGCCGCCATCGTCAGCAGCAGCGGGATCGAGACCACCAGCACCCAGCCCAGCGGCCCGCCGACGATGAAGGTCATGGCGACGAAGACGATGATGAACGGCAGGTCCGACAGTGCCGACAGCGTGGCCGAGGCGAAGAACTCGCGCACCTGCTCGATCTGCGCCAGGTGGTGCGCGTAGGCGCCTGCCGAGTCGGGGCGCTGCTCCATGCGCAGCGACAGCGACTGGCGGAACAGCAGGCTGCCGACGATGAGGTCGGCCTTGCGGCCGGCCATGTCGATGAGGTAGGCGCGCAGCTGTCGCGCCATGAGGTCGAAGGCCAGCGCGATGCCGGCGCCGGCAGCCAGCGCCCACAGCGTGACGTAGGCCTGGTGCGGCAGCACCTTGTCGTAGATCACCGACGTGACGAGGCCCGTCACCAGCATCAGCACGTTGCTCAGCATCGCCGCCAGCAGCGCCGATCGGTAGTACGGTGCAAAGCGCCGCATCGTGCCCCACAGCCAGTGGCTGGAGGCGTCGCGCAGCAGCTCGGCGTCCTGCGGCGCGGCGCTCGGCGTGGCCAGCGGCGTGGCCACCAGCGCGACGCCGGTGTACTCGGCCGCCAGCTCGGCTTCGCTGGCCTGGCAGGCGTGGTGCTCGCGGCCGGGCATGACGATGTGATAACGCTGCACCTCGGCGGCGTCGCGCGCCACCACGATGCAGGCGTCGCCTTCCTTGAGCAGCAGCACTGCCGGCAGCAGCAGGTGGTGCAGCTCGCCGATCTGGCGCTGCACCAGGCCGGCGCTGAAGCCGGCGCCACGCAGCGCGCGCAGCGCCTGGTCGGGCCCGAGCCGTCCCGCCACCGGCAGGCCCGACAGCAGCGACTCGGGCGAACGTTCGCGCCCGTGGTGCCGCGTCAGCCAGCTGATGGCGTGCGCCAGCGCGTCGTTGTCGATGTCCCACGCCGGCGGCCCGCCCGGCGGCGGCTGCGCCGTGCCTTCGACGGGTTCTGCGGGGGCGGCGCTCATGCTTCAGCCGGCGATCAGGCGGGCCCTGCCGAACGGGCCCTGACCGCCAGCGCCTCGAACTGCGTCTCGATGTCGCGCACGATGCGCGGCAGGTCGAAGAGTGGCGAGCTGCGGCCGTGTTCGGCCAGGTAACGCTTGTGCGAGGCCACGCGCGCCGGCTGCTGGCCCAGCGTGATGGCGAGCTTCTCGTAGTCGGCCACCGTCTCCGTGATCAGGTCCGGCAGCCCCACCGCCGTGAGCAGGCTGCCGGCCATGCGGCTGATGTAGGTGCGGCCGGTGCGGGTGACGATGGGTGTGCCCATCCACAGCGCGTCGCTGGCCGTGGTGCCGGCGTTGAACGGGAAGGTGTCGAGCATCAGGTCGGCCAGCGTGAAGCGGGCCAGGTACTCGCCCGGCGACACGCGCGGCGCGAACACCAGCCGCTCGCGCGCCACGCCGTGCGCATCGGCCTGGCGCAGCATGTTCTCGCGCGCGGTGTCGTTGTCGGCCAGCAGCCACAGCACGCTGCGCGGCACCGCGGCGACGATGCGCATCCAGGCCGCGAACATCTCGGCCGTGAACTTGTGGTTGTTGTTGAAGCTGCAGAAGACGAAGGCGTCTTCGGGCAAGCCGTAGCGCGCGCGGTCGATCCTGGGGTCGCCCAGCGGGGCTACTTCGCGCTGGCGGTCGCTGACCTGGTAGCAGTGCGGCAGGTACAGCGGCTTCTCGGTGCAGTAGGGCAGCAGCGACAGCGGCATCACGAAGCGGTCGGCCAGCATCCACTCCACGCCCGGCACGGCCGAGGTGCCGGGCAGACCCAGGTAGCTGACTTGCACCGGCGCCGGCCGCTGCACCAGGATGCCCGGGCGCGCGCCGCTGGTCAGGCCCTGCAGGTCGACCAGCACGTCGATGCCGGCCTGTGCGATGAGCTTGGCCGCCGTGGTGTCGTCGACGCCGCCCAGCCGCACGTGGTGGTCGAGCGCGCGCAGGATGCGCTGGCGCTGTTTGTGGAACGCGGGTTGCGGCGATTCGGGCGTCCAGCAAAAGCCCCAGACCTCGAAGCGGCTGCGGTCGTGCAGCTCGAAGAGCTCGGGCGTCAGCAGCCCGACGGCGTGCATGTGCAGGTCGCCGCTGAGGTAGGCAATCTTGATCCTGCCGCTGCGCGCCGGCATGCGGCTGTGCAGCGCCACAGCGGGCGCGGCCGGCACCTTCTCGTGCACGAAGCGCTGTGCCGCGAGCAACTGCAGCGCGGGGTCGTCCGACAGGCCCATCATCGCCAGCAGCGAGGTGCCACTCAAGAACTGGTGGGGCGTGACCTCGCCCACCGCCAGGTCGTGCGGCCAGGCGCACTGTTTCTGGCGGATGTGCACGTAGTGCTGGATGACGTCGCCCTGCCCTGCCTTGAGCTCCAGGCTGCGCCGCATCAGCGCTTCGGCTTCAGGGTAGCGGCGTTGCACTTCCAGCAGCCGCGCGCCGTTGTTCAAGGCGTGCAGGCGATGCTCGGTGGTGGCCGGCGGTTCGGCATCATGGACCGCAGCCCAGGGCGCCAGCGCGCCTGCGGTGTCGCCGCGGCGCTCCATCAGGTGGGCCAGATTGAGCAGCGCCGGCGCGAAGCCTGGCTGGTGGTCCAGGCCCTGCTGGTAGGCCGCTTCGGCCTTGTCGTTGTGGCCAGAGGCCGACAGCAGCGTGCCCCAGTTGAAGCAGGCCACGTGGCGCAGCGGCGAGGCCGTGTGCGCCAACCAGGTCTCGTACAGCAGCGCCGCGGTCTCGGGCTGGGCGCCGCTCTGCAGCCATTGCGCGCGGTCCATCAGGTCCTGCAGGCTCATCTGTCCGCTGCGCGCAGCCGCCAGCAGCGCCTGGTTCTCGGGCGCAACGGGTGCCAGGGCGACGGCAGGAGCCGCGGCAGGCGCCACGGCAGCAACGGCAAGGTTCATCCGGCTCCTCCAGGATGCAGATTCCTCGCATGCTAGGGAGCGGGGCCGCCTGCCAGGGCGGCAAAAGCGGGGTCCTTCAGGCCTTGTTCGGGGCCTGGCCGGACGGTGGCTGCGCGACGCGGCTCAGCCTGCCGGCATGAAGTCGCCGGCAGGCCTTCGACCAGCACTCGGCTGCTTGCCGCAGCCTCCAGTCCGATCTCAGTTGGCCGCGAAGCAGTAGAAGCGCCCGGCGCCGCCGGTGCGCACCAGGGCCTCCTGGCTGCAACCGGCCGACTGGTGCGAGAAGTTCCAGGACTTGGCCCAGTTCTCGGGCAGCGGGCCGATGCGGTCGTGGTGGCCGACGATGGTCGAACCGTCGCTGCTGCTCGTCCAGGCCTTGCACGTGGTGTCGGTCTGCGGCGCGAAGGCGGTGCCGTCGGCACGCGAACCGGTCAGGATGTCGTGCTCGTTGGGCTGGTCGCCGCGGCCCTTGATGACGTTGCCGCGCTCGTCCAGCGCCGTGTCCTTGCTGATCATGTTGCCGTTGTGCAGGTGGTTCACGTCGCGCGCGATCAGCGCTCCCTTGGCGTTGAACCAGGGGCCGTTGCCGATGCGGTCGCGCGCGTTGGTCGATGCGACGGGCGGGTTGCTGCCCTGCGCGAAGACAGGCGGCACGCTGAGGTAGGCGCGCCACGTTCGGCCACCGGCGCCTGCGGCAGCAGCCAGCTTCTGGCACTGCGCGTCGGCGCCGGCCAGGCCGCCGAGGTCGGCACCCTTGCCGCTGCCGGCGCTGGTGATGAAGAAGCCCATCGGCCCCGTCGGCGGCGACGTGGCGCAGGAGGCCAGCAGCGCACAGGCGGCGGTGATCAGGCTCAGGGTTCGCGTGGTGCGCATGGCAGGACTCCTCGGGTTTTGGGGGGCACCTGGGTATTGCGAACTATTACGAACGAGCGGGGGCTTTCATGCCTCAGGGTGTTCCCTGGTTCTGGCCGAAACAGCGTGCGCGCCGAGCGCCAGCGACGGGCCCGATCTGCGGCTGCACGGCACAATCGGCCCGGTGCGCCCGCAGCGGCAGGAGACCGACGATGAAACTCACCCCGGCCCAGATCGAACAGTTCGACCGCGAAGGCTACCTCTTCTTCCCCGGCCTCTTCACGCCCGAGGAGACGGCGCGCCTGAACGAAGCCGTGCCGGCGCTCTACGAACGCCGCGAGGCCTTCAACGTGCGCGAGAAGGGCAAGGACGCCGTGCGCACCAACTTCGCCGCGCACCTGATCAGCGAGCCATTTGCGCGCCTGGGCCGCCACCCGCGCATGATCGAGCCGGTGCAGGACCTGCTGGGAGAAGCGCTCTACATGCACCAGTTCAAGATCAACGGCAAGATGGCCTTCGAAGGCGACGTCTGGCAGTGGCACCAGGACTACGGCACCTGGAAGAACGACGACCTGATGCCCACCGAACGGGCCATGAACGTGGCCATCTTCCTGGACGACGTCAATCAGTTCAACGGCCCGCTGATGTTCATCCCCGGCAGCCACAAGAAAGGGGTCGTCGACGCCCGCCATGACCTGACGACGACGAGCTACCCGCTGTGGACGGTGGACCACGACCTGATCACGCAGCTCGTCGCGCGCGCCGGCGGCAAAGAAGGTGGCATCGTCAGCCCGATGGGCCCGGCAGGCTCGATGATCCTCTTCCACAGCTGCCTGGTGCACGCCAGCACCAGCAACCTGAGCCCCTGGAACCGCGTCAGCGTCTACCTGAGCCTGTGTGCGGTCAGCAACCACATCCGCCGCCACAAGCGGCCCGAGTTCATCGCCCACCGCGACTTCACACCCATCACCTGCCTGCCCGACGACTGCCTGGTCAGGGACTACCCGGTCGACGTGCCGTGGAAGCAGGGCCTGCCGGCCAGCGCGCTGGTGACCAGCGAGGTGCCGTTCGAGGCCACCGCAGCGCTCGTCAGGGCAGCAGCATGAGCCTGCACCGGCAATTGGCCGAACGCGCGGCCGCCGGACGGCCGATCCGCGTCGGCCTCATCGGCGCCGGCAAGTTCGGCAGCATGTACCTGGCGCAGGTGCCGCGCACGCCCGGCGTGCACGTGGTGGGCATCGCCGACCTCGCACCCGATGCCGCCTGCCGCAACCTGGCGCGGGTCGGCTGGGAGCCGCAGCGCGTGCAGGCCGCCAACCTGGACGCCGCGCTGCGCGACGGCAACACCCACGTCGGCGACGACTGGCAGGCCCTGGTGCGCCACCCCGGCATCGACCTCATCGTCGAGAGCACCGGCGCGCCGATTGCCGCCGTCGACCACATCCTCGAAGCCTTCGCGCAGCGCAAGCACGTCGTCAACGTCACGGTCGAGGCCGACGCCTTCTGCGGTCCACTGCTGGCGCAGCGGGCGGCCCGCGCGGGGGTGCTGTACTCGCTGGCCTACGGTGACCAGCCGGCGCTGATCTGCGACCTGGTGGACTGGGCGCGCACCTGCGGCTTCCCGGTGGTGGCGGCCGGGCGCGGCCACAAGTGGCTGCCGCACTTCAGCGACAGCACGCCCGAGACGGTGTGGGGCCACTACGGCCTGAGCCCCGAGCAGGCAGCGCGCGGCGGCCTGAACCCGAAGATGTTCAACAGCTTCCTCGACGGCAGCAAGCCCAGCATCGAGTGCACGGCGGTGGCCAACGCCACCGGGCTGGCGGTGCCCAGCAACGGGCTGCTGTACCCGCCGGCCAGCGTCGAAGACATCCCCTTCGTCACGCGCCCCGTCAGCGAAGGCGGGGTGCTGGAGAAGAAGGGCATGGTCGAGGTCATCTCGTCGCTGGAGACCGACGGCCGCGAGATCCCCTACGACATCCGCATGGGCGTGTGGGTCACGGTCGAAGGCGAGACCGAGTACATCCGCAACTGCTTCGAGGAGTACAACGCCCACACCGACCCCTCGGGCCGCTACTTCACGCTCTACAAGCGCTGGCACCTGATCGGGCTGGAGGTCGGCTACTCGGTGGCCAGCGTGATGCTGCGCAACGAAGCCACCGGCGTGGCACAGGGCTGGAACGCCGACGTCGTGGCCACCGCCAAGCGCGACCTGGCGGTGGGCGAAGTGCTCGACGGCGAAGGCGGCTACACGGTGTGGGGCAAGCTGCTGCCGTCGGCGAAGTCCTTGGCGCTGGGCGGGCTGCCGCTGGGCCTGGCCCATGGCCCGCGCATCGTGCGGCCGGTGAAGAAGGGCCACAGCCTGAGCTGGGCCGACGTCGCCATCGACACCACCACGCGCGCTTACACGCTGCGCCGCGAGATGGAGCAATCCTTCGCGCCGGCCGCGTCCTGAGCCCCGGCTCAAGCCAGGCGGAACACCGCCACGGCTTGCACCAGCTGCTGGGCCTGCTGTTTCAGGCTCTCGGCTGCAGCGGCACTCTCTTCGACCAGCACAGCGTTCTGCTGCGTCGTCTGGTCCATTTGCGTCACGGCCTGGCTGACCTGACTGACACCGGTGCTCTGCTCGACGCTGGCCGCGCTGATCTCGCCCACGATGGCGCTCACGTGCCGGATCGCGGTGACGATCTCTTCCATCGTCTGGCCGGCCTGGTCGACCTGCGCCGTGCCCTGCTCGACGCGCTCGACGCTGGCGTTGATGAGCGACTTGATCTCGCGCGCCGCGGCTGCGCTTCTCTGCGCCAGGCTGCGCACCTCGCTGGCCACGACGGCAAAGCCGCGCCCTTGCTCACCCGCGCGCGCAGCTTCGACGGCCGCGTTCAGCGCCAGGATGTTGGTCTGGAACGCAATGCCGTCGATGACGCCGATGATGTCGGCGATCTTGCGGCTGCTGTCGTTGATGCCTTTCATGGTCTGCACCACCTGGCCAACCATCGCGCCGCCCTTGCCGGCCACCGTGGCTGCGCCCTGCGCCAGTTCGTTGGCGCGGCGCGCGTTGTCGGCGTTGTTGCGCACGGTGGAGCCCAGCTCGTCCATGGTGGCGGCCGTCTGCTGCAGCGCACTGGCCTGCTGCTCGGTGCGGCCCGACAGGTCCTGGTTGCCGTCGGCGATCTGCGTGCTGGCCGTGGCGACACCTTCGGAGCCCATGCGCACCTGACGCACGGCTTCCACCAAACCCTGCTGCATGTCCCGCAGGTTGGCCATCAGGCTGACGCTGTCGCCGGCGCGCACATGGATTTCGGTGCTCAGGTCGCCCGCGGCCACGGCGCGCGCGATCTGCACCGCCAGTTGGGGTTCGCCACCGAGCTGGCCGCGCAGGCCGCGGGTGATGAACAGGGCCAGGGCAACACCCAGCGCCAGCGACAACGCCAGCAGGCCCATGACCCAGGCCCTGGCCTGCCGGCGGGTGGCCGTGGCCTGCACCGCCGCTGCACGCCCCTGCGCGAAGTTGTACTGGGTGAGCGCCCCCAGGGCACCGAGCGTCTCGTCGAGCGCCATGGCGGCAGCACCATCGCTGATGTCGGCGGCATCGTCCTGTTTCTTCTCGCGGCCCAGCGCCACCACCCGCTGGCTGAACTTCTGGTAGCCGGCCAGGCCCTGCTGCAGCGTCGACAGCAACTTGAGGCCTTCTTCGTCGACGGCCCCCGACCGGTAGGCGGCCAGGGCCGCGGCGGCGGTCTTGCCCGCGGCGGCGATCTTCTCTTCGTACTCGGCGTGGTAGCTCTTGTCGCCGGTGCGGCTGTGCTTGACTTCCAGGTCGCGCATCTCGACCACCGCGACCCGCGCTTCAGCCAGTTGACCGGCGCCTTCGAGCCACCGGTTGGAGAGCTCACTGGCACGCTCGTCGACCAAGGACATCGAGTACAGCGACACGCCGCCCAACGCCGTCGACAGCAGCAGCACCAGCGCGAAGGCCAGGCCCAGTTGTTGTCCCACGCCCAGACGCGACAGGAGTTTCGTCAGTCCCGACAGCTTCTTCATCATCACTTGTCCCGTCGGTTCGATCGGCCCACTCTGGCGATCCTGCGCTCACTTCTTGTGGCCGATGTAGCTGACGCCGACGATCTTGTCGCCCGCCTTGATGGGGTTGTAGCAAGCGTCGAAGGCAGTGCCGAGCACGTCGATGGGGCCGCAGTACGGGTTGCCCTTGCCTTGCGCACGGCGTCGACGACATCGTAGTTGTTGTTGATCTTGCGATCGCCGAAGTAGAGGGCGGGCACGGTCTTGCCAGCCACCGTCTCGGTGCCGTCGACCTTGGGCGCCCCGATCTTGGCCAGGCGCGCGTCGAGGTCGGCGATGGTGGCCTTGGGGTCCTGGGCGAACGCGGGAGCAGCAGCCTGCAGCGCCAGGGCGGCGAGGGCGAGGGCGAGGTATTTCATGGATCGGGTCCTGTGGTGAAGATCTGAGAAGCGAAGGGCAGGCGACACGTGCAGAACAAGCGCCAGTCTGCGTTTCGGCAGCTTGCGGGCTGGCTTGAGCGGCAAACGCCGGAAATGACCGGTAACCCGAGCTCAGTCACCACCACCGGCGCGGCCGCAGCCATGGCGCCGCCCCGCCGAACGCGCGCGGCGCCCGCAACCTGTCAGCGGGGCCCGAGCAGCCCTTGCAGCGTGGACAGCGTGTCGGCTTCGTGCAGTGGCTTGTCCTGGCGCAGGCGCACCATGCGCGGGAAGCGCACGGCCACGCCGCTCTTGTGGCGCGGGCTGTGGTCGATGCCTTCGAAGGCGAGCTCGAAGACGAGCGTCGGCCGCACGCTGCGCACGGGGCCGAACTTCTCCAGCGTGGTGGCGCGGATGACGCGGTCGACGGCGTGGAACGTCTCGTCGCTGAGTCCCGAGTAGGCCTTGGCAAAGGGCAGCAGTTGCAGCTGGGATGAGTCGGCCGGCGGCGCCGGGTCGCGCCGCGCGATGGCGTCGATCACGGCTTGCGCTTCCTGCGCGCTGGCCGGCGTGCGGCTCCAGACGGCGAAGGTGTAGTCGGTGTAGACGCTGGCGCGGCGGCCGTGGCCGGCCTGCGCGTAGACGAGCACGGCGTCCACCGTCAGCGGCTCGACCTTCCACTTCCACCACGTGCCGTCGCCCTTGGTGCGGCCACTGCCGTAGCGCGACGCCGTGTGCTTGAGCATGAAGCCTTCGACGCCGCGCTGGCGCGACTGCAGGCGCTGCGCGGCCAGCGCCGTCCAGTCGTCGGCCACGACGCGGGGCGACAGCCGCAGCGGCCCGTCGCGCAGCAGCGCCTCCAGCCGCGCCCGGCGTTCGGCCTGTGGCTGCGCGCGCAGGTCCTGGCCGTCCTGCTCCAGCAGGTCGTAGGCGACGAAGACCACCGGTGCGTCGGCCAGCAGCTTGCGCGGCAGCGTCTTGCGGTTGATGCGCTGCTGCAGCGTCTTGAAAGTGCTCGGCGCCTCGCTGCCGGCAAGCCACACCAGCAGTTCGCCGTCGAGCACCGTGCCTTCGGGCAAGGCCGCGGCCAGCGCCACCACTTCGGGGAAGCGGTCGCTGAGCAGTTCCTCGCCGCGCGACCAGACCCAGACCTGACCCGCTCGCTTGACGATCTGCGCGCGGATGCCGTCGTACTTCCACTCCACCAGCCAGTCGTGCAGCGCACCCAGCGTCTGCGGCTCGGCCCGCAGCGCGTGCGCCAGGAAGAAGGGGAAGGGCTGCCCGGTCGGTCCGCCGCCGCTGTCGGCAGCCGCCACCAGCGCGTGCCAGCGCGCGGCGCTGGGCGTGTGGCGTGCATCGGTCCAGCCGACCAGGCGCTGCGCCAGCAACTGCGCGTCCAACCCCGTGCTGCAGGCCAGTGCACGCTGAATCAGCAGCTTGCCGACGCCGACGCGGAAACCGCCGCCGATGAGCTTGACGAGCAGGAAGCGCCCCGCCGCGTCGAGCTCGCCCCAGCAGGCGGCCAGGCGCTGCGACTGCTCCTGGGGCGACAGCCCGCGCAGCGGCAGCAGCCGCTCGTGCATCCACGCCGCCAGGCCGAGCGGCGACGACTCCACCGCGGGCGGCAGCAGGTGGGCGATGGTCTCCGCGAGGTCACCGACGGCCTGGTAACACGCGTCGAACAGCCAGTCGTCGACGCCCGCCAGGCGGCAGGCCGTCTCGCGCAGCACCGCGGTGGGCACCAGCTGGCGCGGCTTGCCGCCGGCCAGGAAATAGACCGCCCACGCGGCGTCTTCGGCCGCGGCCCGGCCCAGGTAGCGCGACAAGGCTTCGGCCTTGGCGCCGGTGGCGGTGCTGGCGTCGAGCTCTTCGTAGAGGCGTGCAAATTGATGCATCCGCGGATCATGAAGCCAACGCCAGACCGCGTTGGCCGGTGGCGCGGGCACGCCGCTTGCCCACGAAGGAAGACCCGGCCCCCGCGCCGGCCCGACCCGATGCCCCGCCGCCGCCCAAGGACACCCGATGCAAACCCACCCAACCGCCCGAGCCCATCTGCTGCGGCAGCACCTGTTGCGCCTGGCTTCGACGTGGGGCCTGGCGGGCGTGCTGAGCCTGGCCGGCGCGTCGCTGGCGGCGGCTGCGGTCGACCCGGCGTTGGCGCGCATGACGTCGCTGCCGGCCAGCGGGCTCTTCGAGGGCGACCAGCTCAGCGCAGGCGCCAAGGCCAGCCTGGGCGAGCTGATCCGTGGCCTGCAGGGCACGACCGTCGAGGTCGCCGTGATGGTGCCCACCGGGCCCTGGACCACCGGGCGCGCCGGCCGGGGTGAGCGTGACCTCAATGCAGCGCGCCTGGGCGCCTTGCGCGCCTTCCTGGCCGACCGCGGCATCGAGGCCGGACGCGTGTTCATGGAAGGCGGGCTCGACTCCGGGTTGCCGGAGCCGCGGCTCGATGTGCAGTTGATGCCTCGCGCGCGTCGCTGATCGCAGGGAGCGCGGCGGCAGGCCTTGCTGGCCTTATCCTCGGACCGGTCGTATCTGCCGCAATTCAAGCTGCCTCCCTGCACCGAAAGGCTCCTCATGTACGCACGCCGTGTCTTCGATCTGCCCCAACGCAGCGGCGGCCGGCCGCGTTTGCACGCGCTGAAGGCCTGGCTGCTGCGCGCGTCGCTGGCCTCTGCGGCTGCGGCTGCGTTGGCGGCCTCGACCCCGGCGACCGCGCAGGCGCCCAAACCCGCCATGCCCGCGCCCGCCGCGGCCGGCCCCATCGCGCCGCGAACGACGACGCTGCCCGCCAAGGGACTGTTCAAGGGCGACCAGCTCAGCGACGCCACCAAGGCCCGCCTGACCGAAGTGATCATCGATGCGCTGGGCCTGGACGTGGAACTGGCGCTGATGGTGCCCACCGGGCCCTGGCAGATCGACGGCGCGGGCCACACCGACCGTGACCTGAACGAGGCGCGCCTGAAGGCGCTGCGCACTTTCCTCACCGAGCGCGGCATCGAAGCCAAGCGCATCTTCATCGAGAGCCGGGTCGATGCCAAGATCAGCGAGCCCCGGCTGGACATCCAGTTGATCGGGCGGCCGGCCACGAACTGAGACCGCCGCCGTACCGGCCCGGTACGGCACCCCCCAGCGCCGCAATGGCGTCCACCGCGCTGCTCTGGCGCCGTCGCGAAGCGCTGGCTGCGCGGCCGCATCCCGCCGGCGCGCGCCTGCGTTGCAATCGGTTGCCCTTCAGTACCGCCCGGCCGTTCCGAAGCTACTGAGCGCCCCCTCGGGGGGCAGCGAACGGAGTGAGCTTGGGGGTTTCATTTCACGCGCAACGCGGTGGCGCTTCCAGCTGTATACCTGCTCGTGCCGGGGACACCACGCGTTCGGCATCACGGCCAGCCTCTCCGGCTGCCCCACCTACCAGGGCTGCTTCAACTCCAGGTTCAGCACCGGCATGACGGCTTCGCTTGCGGCGCCCGGCTTGCCGGCCGCGCCGTATGCCGGCGAAGTGGGTCTGGACCTCAATGACGGCAGCGCGGGTTTCCGCATCTTCTCGCCGCTGCACGCAAGCACCGCGAAGGGCCTCTTCATGTGGCGGCCCACCGGCCGCGGCACGCCGGCGGTCTACGCCAACGACGACTTCGGCACCCTGGCAGCACCGGGCGCCGGCGTGGCCGTGGCCAACGTGCTGTCCAACGACTGGGTGGGCGGGCAACGCGCCACGCTGGGCAACGTGCTGCTGAGCCAGGTCTCCAGCCCTGCCGCCGGCGTCTGGCTCGACACCAGCGACGGCGCGGTGCGCGTCTGCGCCGGCATGGCCGCCGGCACCTACACCGTGAACTACCGCATCTGCAATGCCGTGGCGAGCGAGTTCTGCGACAGCGCCGATGCCACGGTCGTCGTGCGTTCCTTCGCGCTGGTGGCGCGCGCCGACCAGGCTTATGCGTCGATGCACACGGGCGGGCGCGCGATTGCCAACGTGCTGGCCAACGACAGCCTGGGCACGACGGTGCCGACCACGGCGACGGTGCGCCTGAGCCTGGTGTCGAGCAGCCATCCCGGCTTGACCCTGGACGCAACAACCGGCGCCGTCAACGTCGCGCCGGCCACGCCCCACGGCACCCACGTGCTGACCTACCGCATCTGCGAGATCGCCAACCCCGTCAACTGCGCCCAGACCACCGCCACGGTCATGCCCCACAGCATCGACGCCGTGAACGACTCAGCACGCGCTTCGTCCAAGACCAGCGGCGTGGCCATCGCCAGCGTGCTGGCCAACGACACCTTCAATGGCGCGCGGGCCACGACGTCGGCGGTGCGGCTGTCCCTGCCCGCGCCGCTGCCGTACGGCATCAGCCTCAACCTGAGCACCGGGGCGGTGACGGTGGCGCCGAAGACCAGCTCCGGCCTCTACACCTTCGGCTACACGATCTGCGAGATCGCGAGTCCCGCCAACTGCGACTCGGCCACCGTGACGCTGGACCTCAGCGGTCGCAGCGGCAGCTGAGGCACCGGGGCCAGGGCCGCGACGCCTTAGAGGCTGAGAGTTTTTCGAGCGTGTCCGAGCAGCGCGTCAGAAGGCGTCCGATCTAGGCGCAAAGCGCAGCCATAGCTCGGGCTATGGCGAGCATTTGC
>JAYUPN010000356.1:0-6481 GCA_043760065.1 Rubrivivax sp. | reverse complement strand
CGACGCCGGTGGACTGGCCGTACTTGCGCGAGAACAGCGCCGCGCCGTGCTCGAGTTTGTCGCCGGGCCGGCCGGCGGGGCGCGCGACGATCGTGATGCCCGGCGCGTCCACCGGCACCGCGCAGCAGACCGCGAAGTCGGCGTCGTCCGGGCCCATGTTGCGGCAGGGCATGACCAGGAACTCGTGCATGTAGGGCGCACCGGTGACGATGGCCTTGGTGCCGGAGATGACCACGCCGCGCGCGTTGCGCTCTACGACGTGCACGTAGGTGTCTGCGTTGGCCTGTTCATGCGGGCGGCGCGAGCGGTCGCCCTTGGCGTCGGTCATCGCGATGCCCAGCGCCAGGTCATGCGTCTGCACGTGGTCCAGGTAGGCCTTGAAGCGGGCGCGGTGTTCGGTGCTGCCGCGTGCGTCGTCGATGCGCGCCGCGACCTGGCCGATGGCGTTCATCGCGTCGTGCACCAGGTAGCGCTGCGCGCAGCCGGTCTCCTGGCACAGCACGCGCACCGCTTCGAGCTTGTTGAGCAGGTCGCCGGCGGACTGGTTGATGTGCAGCATGCGCGGCACCGTCTTGCCGTCCATCGTCGCCAGCATCAGCGGCGCCAACGCCGGGTCGTGCACGAAGTCGTAGCTCACGCCCAACGCCTGCACGCCGGGCTGCAGGCTGGGTTCGTCGGCCACCGAGTCGACGCGGTGGCCGTCGACATAGACCACCGGCTTCAACCGCCGCAGCGATTCGCGGTAGTCGCGGCTCGTCATCAGGTGCGCGGTCGATGTCGGGCCTTGCGGGTGGGACTCGGGTGCGTTCATGGCGGCTCCAGGACGGTCGGCGCTTGCAGTCTAAACAGTGTTCAGTGAAGTCTGCAAGCGTAAGATCACCGCATGGACAAGCCGGAAGTCCCTGCGCTGCAGCCGGCGGCGCCGTCGCCCCGCGAGCGCCGCCAGCGCGCCCTGGCCGGCGCCCGGCGCGAGCATGTGCTGGCCGCGGCGCGCGAGGCCTTCACCGAGCTCGGCCTGGAAGGCGCGAGCCTGCGCGAGATCGCGCGCCGCGCCGGCTACACCGCCGGCGCGCTCTACGGCTACTTCGCCAGCAAGGAGGACGTCTACGCGACCTTGCTCGGCGAGTCGCTCGAGCGCCTGAACGCCCGCGTCATCGGCGCCGAACGGCCTGCCGCAGCCACCGGCGCCGCCGACGACGAACTGCGCCTGCGCGCACTGGCCTTCTTCGACTTCTACCGCGAGAACCCGCGCGACCTCGACCTGGGCTTCTACCTCTTCCACGGCATGCAGCCGCGCGGACTGACGCCGCAGTGGAACGAGCGCCTGAACGCCCGCCTGCGCGACGCGATGCGGCCGCAGGAGGCGGCGCTGCTGGCGCTGGGCTTCGGCGCCGAAGAGGCCCTCACCGAGGTGACGGCGCTGTTTGCGCACACGGTGGGCCTGCTGGTGCTCAGCCACACCGGGCGCATCCGCATGTTCGGCCGCACCTCGCAGGACCTGTTCGTGAGCTACGTCGAAGCGCTGCTGTGCCGCGCCCCGGCCCGGCTGCCCAAGCGGGGACCCGCATGAGTGCCCTGCAGCTCGACCCTGCGTGCGCCGCCCTGGTGCTGGTCGACTACCAGGCGCGCCTGATGCCGTCGATCGCCGGTGGCGAGGCGGCCGTCGCCGAAGCCGTTTTCCTGGCCCGCGTGGCACGTGTGCTCGGCGTGCCGGTGCTGGGCACCGAACAGAATCCGCAAGGGCTGGGGCCGAATGTCGCGGCCGTGCGCGACCTGTGCGAATGCACGCTGCCCAAGATGCACTTCGACGCCACCGCCGACGGCCTGGGCGCTGCGCTGCGCGCCGGCGGGCGGCCGCTGGCCCAGGTGGTGGTGGCCGGGTGCGAGGCGCACGTGTGCCTGCTGCAGACCGCGCTGGGCCTGCTCGCGGCCGGGTTGCAGGTGGCCGTGGTGCCCGATGCCTGCGGCAGCCGGCGACCCTCGGACAAGGCGCTGGCGATGCAGCGCCTGCAACAGGCGGGTGCGACGCTGGTCAGCGCCGAGATGGTAGCCTTCGAGTGGCTGCACTCGTGCCGGTCGCCGCACTTCAAGGCGGTGCTGCAACTGATCAAGGACCGGCCACCGCCGGCCCCGCCGGCTTGAAGCGCGCCCCGGCCTCGCCGGCTTGAAGCGCGCGCCGGCCTCGCCGGCTTGAAGCGCGCGCCGGCAGCCCCGGCCTCAAGCGCAGGGCCGGCCGCGCGGCTCAGGCGGAGTCGCTGGGCGCGCGGCTGAGCGCGTTGTTGGCCTCGACCAGGACCCGCAGCATGCGCATGAACTCGGCCCGCTCCGCCTTGGGCAAGGGCGCCAGGATGCGCTGCTGCGCAAGGCGCATCGTCGGCTCCACCGCCCGCAGCAGCGCGTGGCCGGCGTCGGTCAGCGTGAGCAGGCGCACCCGCTTGTCCTGCGGCGACGCATTGCGCTGCAGCAGCGCGCGCGCCTCCAGGCGGTCGATCACGCCGGCGACGGTGGAGGTGTCCAGCCCGATGCGGCCGGCCAGCGTGCGCTGGTCGTCGCCGCCGTGGTTGGCCAGGCTCTGCAGGGCGGCGTACTGCACGGGGGTCAGGCCGTGCGGCTCGGTCTCCTGCAGGAAGATGGCGACGGCGATCTGGTGCAGGCGGCGGATGTGGTGGCCGGGCAGGGACTCCAGCGCCACCGGGAGGGCGACCGATTGCTTGGGCATGGCTCGGAGATCGGGTTTGCTCGGGTGCGTCTCCGTGCATGTTATCACTACACTAATCATCAGCGTACTGATCATATGCGTGCCATTCACGTCCAACCCTGCAGGAACGCGCCATGAACAAGCCCCCGTCCCCACCGCCGGTGCTGGTGTCCGGCGGCGGCATCGGCGGCCTGGCTGCGGCGCTGGCGCTGACGCGGCAGGGCTTTGCGGTCAAGGTGCTGGAGCAGGCCGGCGAGCTTGGCGAGATCGGTGCCGGCATCCAGCTCGGCCCCAACGCCTTCTCGGCTTTCGACGCGTTGGGCGTCGGCGAGGCCGCGCGCAGCCGCGCGGTGGTCACCGACGAGATGGTCATGCACGACGCGCTGGACGAGACGCTGGTCGGCCGCATCCCCACCGGCGAGGCCTTTCGCCGCCGCTTCGGCAACCCCTACGCCGTCATCCACCGCGCCGACGTGCACCAGTCGCTGCTCGAAGGTGCGCTGGCCTCGGAGCGCATCGAGGTCGCCACCAGCACCACCGTGCAACGCGTGGAGCAGGACGACAACGGCGTGACCGTCTTCGACGCCCAGGGCCGCAGCCACCGCGGCGCGGCGGTGATTGGCGCCGACGGCGTCAAGTCGGCGCTGCGCCGCCAGTACGTGGGCGACGAAGCCCGCGTCTCGGGCCACGTGGTCTACCGCGCCGTGGTCGAGAAGAAGGACTTCCCGGCCGACCTGCAATGGAACGCGGCCAGCATCTGGGTCGGCCCCGACTGCCACCTCGTGCACTACCCGCTGCGCGGCGGCGAGCAGTACAACGTGGTCGTCACCTTCCACAGCCGCGACAAGGAAGAGTGGAGCGTGCGCGAAGGCAGCCGCGAAGAAGTGCAGCGCTACTTCGAGGGCATCTGCCCCAAGGCGCGCCAGCTGATCGATCTGCCCAAGAGCTGGAAGCGCTGGGCCACCGCCGACCGCGACCCGGTGGCGCAGTGGACCTACGGGCGCGCCACGCTGCTGGGCGACGCCGCGCACCCGACGCTGCAGTACCTGGCGCAGGGGGCCTGCATGGCGCTGGAAGACGCCGTCACGCTGGGTGAAGCGCTGCGCGTGCACGGTGGCCGTTTCGACCTGGCCTTTGCGCTGTACGAACGTTCGCGCATCGCCCGCACCGCGCGCATCGTGCTGTCGGCGCGCGAGATGGGCCGCATCTTCCACGCCAAAGGGGTCGAACGCCTGGTGCGCAATGACCTCTGGAAGGGCCGCAGCCCCGAACGCTTCTACGATGCGATGGAGTGGCTCTACGGCTGGACAGTCGAGACCTGCATCACCGCCTGAATTCACGCCCACCGAGGAGACGCCCGATGAGCCACGCTGACCAGGAGCTCGGCCGCCTGGAAGACCTGCCCGCCGACTACGTCGAGGCGCTGCGCCAACTCAACCTGGTGCCGCTGTGGCCCAGCCTGCGCGGCGTGCTGCCGCCGCACAGGCCGCGCCTGTCCACGCGCGCCACGGCCTGGGCCTACAAGGACATCAAGCCGCTGTTGCTGAAGGCCGGCGAGCTGACGCCGATCGAGAAGGCCGAGCGCCGCGTGCTGGTGCTGGCCAACCCGGGCCACGGCCTGGACAAGATGCAGGCCAGTGCCGCCATCTACCTGGGCATGCAGCTGCTGCTGCCGGGTGAGTGGGCGCCGTCGCACCGCCACACGCCCAACGCCGTGCGCATGGTCGTCGAAGGCGAAGGTGCGTGGACCACGGTGGACGGCGAGAAGTGCCCGATGAGCCGCGGCGACCTGATCCTCACGCCCACCGGGCTGTGGCACGAACACGGCCACGACGGCGATCAGCCCGTGGTGTGGCTCGACGTGCTCGACCTGCCGCTCGTGTACTACATGGAAGCCAGCTACCACATCAACGGCAGCCGCCAGCAGCAACGGCCCGGCCGCGGCGACCGCGCCTACACGCGCGGCGGCCTGTTGCCGACGGCTGTGTTCGAGCGCGACGCCGCGCGCCGCGGCAAGGCCTACCCGATGCTGCGCTACCCCTGGGTGGACGCGCGCGCGGCGCTGCTGGCCCTGGCCGACGACCGGCCCGAGCAGCAAGCGCTGCAGATCACCTACGCCAACCCCGAGACCGGCGGCCACGCCGAGAACATCCTCGGCTTCTACGCGCTGATGCTGCGTCCGGCTCAGGTGCTGGAGCTGCCGGTGCGGTCACCGGCGATGGTCTTCCACGTCATCGAAGGCGGCGCCCGTGTGCAGGTCGACAGCGACGCCGGAGTCGATGCCTTCGTGCTCGCCGAAGCCGACACCTGCTGCGCCCCCGGCTACACGCCGGTCACGCTGAGCAACAGTTCGGCCACAGCGCCGGCGTTCCTGTTCATCGCCGACGAAACACCGCTGCACCAGAAGCTGGGCGTGTTCGAAGTCCGCGGCCGACCCTGACTTCGACTCACTCGCTGCCACGATCGACGGCCGGGGCCCGCCGGCGCCGCGCCTCAGTGGCGCAGATGCCGGTAGACGGTGGTGCGTGAGATGCCCAGCGCGCGCGCCGTGCGGCTGACACTGTGGCCGCAGCGTTCGAACTCCGCGCGCACCAGCTCGGCGGCACCACGCTGCAGTTGCGACGGTGTCTCGTGCGGCGCCGGCGCCGGCAGCACGGCGGCCACGTCGGCCCGCGTCAGCGCCAGGCCGCGGCACTGCGCCGGCCGCTGCAGCAGCGCGCGCGTCAGCACCGAGCGCAGTTCGCGGAAGTTGCCGGGCCAGCCGTGGCCGGCCAGCGCCGCCACGGCATCGTCGTCGATGGTCTGGTTCGGGACGATGCCGTGCAGCACCCGGCGCGCGGCCTCGGGCAGGTCGCGCCGGCTGCGCAGCGGCGGCAGCGTCACCCGCACCGTGTTCAGCCGGTGCAGCAGGTCGGCGCGGAACGTGCGCGCCTGCACCGCGTCTTCCAGGTCGCCGTGGCTTGCGGCCAGCAGCTGCACGTCGACGCGCCGTGTCGTCTGGCCGCCCACCGGGCGCACCGTCTGGTCGTCGAGGAAGCGAAGCAGCGCCGCCTGCAACTGCAGCGGCAGGTCCCGGATCTCGTCCAGCAGCAGCGTGCCGCCGTCGGCGGCAACGATGAGCCCCGGACTGCCCTCACGCCGCGCGCCGGTGAAGGCGCCGCTGACGTAACCGAAGAGCTCGGCCTCGAACAGCTCGGCCGGCAGCGCCGCGCAGTTGACGGCCACGAACTCGCCACGACGTCCGCTGTTGGCGTGGGCATGGCGCGCCAGCAGTTCCTTGCCGGTGCCGGTCTCGCCATGCAGCAGCACCGGCACGTGCAGTTGCACCGCGGCTTCGACCAGCCGGCAGGCTTCGGCCACCGCCGGGTCGTCGGCCAGGAAGCTGTGGTCGGGGGGGTGGTGGGATGCGCGGTCGGGTGCGGGATTGGGGGCATGAGTGGGCGCATGAGTGGGTGCATGGTCGGAGGCCCGCGTGCGCACACGCTGCAGGGTGGGCTCGGCCACCGGCAGACGCAGCCTGCGCGCGGCCTCGCCCCCCGGCTGGTTCACCATGCGCGCCACCAGCGCGCTGCCCAACGCGTCGCGCAGGCGCACCTCGCCACTCTTGTGCAGGCGTGCCAGCACATGCTCAAGCGGCTCGCCAAAAAGCTCTTCAAAGCGTGTGCCCGTGCTGGCTTGCAGGCCGCTGAGCAGGCTGCGCGCGGGGCCGTTGACCGACACCAGGCGGCCGTCACCGTCAAAGGCCAGCAGCCCGGCACTGAGCGTGCCCAGAAACTCTGCGCG
>JAYUPN010000355.1:0-19206 GCA_043760065.1 Rubrivivax sp. | reverse complement strand
GGCTTCGGGCGGGTCGATCGTCGCAAGCAGCTCCACGGCGATGAGGTCGGGCTCGACACCCGGCAGCAATTCGCTCACGTGGCCCGACTCGCGCAGCGCCAGCGCCTGCCGGATGTGCAGGCCCGCAGCGGCCAGGTCGCCGGCGGCTGCCATCGCGCGCGCCAGCCAGGCCTGGGCGACAACCTCCAGGCCGTGCAGCAGATGGCGCTGCGCCAACGCCAGACCCTCGCGCAGCAGCGGCAGCGCCGCAGCCGGCTCGGCCATGCGTCCACGCCACAGCAAGAGTCGCGCGGCGTGTTCGACGCGCTGCGTCACGGCCGCGAGCTGCGTCGCCTGCGCCAGCGCCAACGCAGCAGCCTCGTCGCGGGCGTGGCTGCCGGAACCGCGCTGCTGCTGCAGCCAGCGCAGCTGCAGCAGCACGGCGTTGAACTGCACCACCGGCGGCGGCGCCACACGGCCGTCAAGCAGCGGCTGCAGTTCGGCCAGGAAGCGCGCGCCCTGGCCGAGCTGCAGGTACAGCGCGGCGCGGCGCAGGTGCAGCGTGGCCTGGTCGAGCACGCGCTGGCTCTCGGCGCGGTCGAGCGCCGCGATCGACTCGGCGTAGCGCCCCAGCAGCAAGGCCGAGATCGACAGGTTGAGGTCGAGGTACATGTGGCGCGTGCCGGCCAGCCGGTGTCGGCGCACGATCGCCAGCTCGCGCAGGCCGGCCTCGTGGCCTTCGGCGAAACGGCCCATGCGGGCCAGGCCGACGTGCAGGTGGTTGAGCGCCATCGCCTGCTCGCGCGGGCGCTCCATCGCCGCGGCCTGGCGTTCGACGCTGCGCCAGGTCAGCAGCGCCGTCTCGTATTGCTCGCTGGCCAGTTGCACCCAGCCTTCCATGCAGGCCATCTGCAGGCGCTGCGGCTCGTCGCCGTGTTCGGCCGCCCAGCTGCGCGTCGGCGCCAGCAGCGCCTCGCACGCCGGCAGGTCGCGCAGGTGGCTCAGCACCTGCACCAGGCCGTAGCGGATGCGGAACTCGAGCGCCGGCTGCTGCGTGTCCAGCGCCAGCTGCAGCGCCTCGCGGCCGAGCTCGCGCGCGGCGTCGTGCTCGAACTTGAAGTGGCGCACCGCGGCCACCGAGCACAGCGCGCGCGCGCGCTGCGCGTGGGGCAGCGGCATCGTCTGCAGCCGCTGCAGCAGCTGCTCCATGCGCTCGCCCAGTTCGACGTCGAACAGCGCGTCGACCGCGGCCTGCAGCGCGTCGAGTTCAGCCGCGGCGTCGCCAGCGGCGCGGCAGATGGCGGCGGCCTGCTCGCAGAACTGAGCGGCATCGCGCAGCTGGATGCGAGCGCTGGCGTGCGCCGCGGCTTTCATCAGCCAGGGCACGGCGTCGCGGTCGCGGCCGGCCGCGCGCAGGTGCGCCGCGATGCGCGCTGCTTCGCCGTCGTGGGCCTGCAGCCACTGCGCCACGGCCTCGTGCAGCGTCGCGGCCAGCACCTGCGGCATGGTCTCGAGCGTGCCCTCGCTGACCAGGTCGTGGGCGAAGGCGTTGCCGCGCAGCACGCCGGCGGCTTCGAGCTCGGCCCACGGGTCGGCTAGGTCGAGCAGGCCCTGGCCGAGCACGCTGACCGCCAGCGCCGGGCTCAGGTCCTGCCCTGCCACCGCGGCCAGCCGGGCCAGCTTGAGCGCGCCGGCGCTGAGCTGGCGCAGCCGCTGGTGGATGAGCCGGCCTACCGTGCGCGGCAGCGGCAGGTGGCCGCTGGCGAAGTCCTGCGCACTGCTGCTGCCCGGCCCGCCCTGCGCGAGCAGCAGCGCTTTGAGCGTCTCAAGCACGAACTGCGGGTTGCCGCCGGTGTGGCGCGACAGCGCCGGCGCCAGCGTGGCGCCGTCGATGCCGTCGACCGCGAGCGAGTCGACGAGTGCGGCCACGCCGTGCTCGTCGAGCGACTGCAGCGTGACCTCGGCCGTGTGCAGCGACACGCCGCCGCCGGCGCGCCAGGCCTGCAGCGCCGGGGGCAGCTCGGCCGGCCGCACCGCCATCACGCAGCGCCGGCTGGCCGCTTCGGCGGCACAGCGCAGCAGCAGCTCGATGCTGGCGTTGTCGCCGTAGTGGAGGTCGTCGATCAGCAGCACGCCGGCGCCGGCGAGCACATGGGCCACGGCGGCCTCGAAAGGCCCGGCCTGCAGCGCGCCCTTGGGCGTGGGGCCGAAGTCCGGCATCACCCAGGCCAGCGCGGTGCGGTCCTCGTCGGCCAGCGCGGCGGGCTGCGGCACCAGCACCTGCAGCACGCGCGCGAGCAAGGCGAAAGGCCGCGCCTTGTCGCCGGGGCGGGCGCCGGCGCGGGCCACGGCGGGTGCAACTTCTGGCGCTGCCGCCACGCCCAGCGCCAGCGCGGCGGCGCACTCCTCCATCAACCGCGTCTTGCCCAGGCCCGCTTCGGCCAGCAGCAGCACGTGCTGGCCTTGCGCCAGCGGCCGCAGCACCTGCGCCACCGCGTCGTCGCGGGCGATCAGCCGCGGCGGGCGCAGCACGCCGGGCGGCAGGCTGCGCAGCGGCGCCGGCGGCGCGGCCGTGGTGGCCGAGTCGATCATCGCCAGCAGCGCCATCGTCTGCGCGTCGGGCCGCGTGCCGACCTCGTCCTTGAGCAGACGCTCGCACTCGTCGAAGGCCAGCAGCGCCGCGGCGCGGTCGCCGCGCAGGTAGTGCAGCCGCATCACGCGGCGGTGCGCGACTTCGCTGGCGGGTTGATGCGCGAGCAGGCGCTGCGCCCAGGCCAGCGCCGCGTCGTAGTCGCGCGCGCGCTCGGCCGCGTCGGCCTGCGCCGCCCAGCGGCCGGCCTGCTGCTGGCTGCGCTGCAGGCGCTGGGCCTGCAGCCACTGCGCGAAGGCCTCGCTGTGCTCGTGCGCGCTGTCACCCAGCACGGTTTGCGCGTCGGCCAGGTCGTGCTCGACGCCTGCGGCGAGCGCCAGCGTGACGGCCCCGGTGGCGACGTCCAGCCCCAGCTGCCGGCGCAGCTGGAACAGGCGCTGGCGCAAGGCGTTGCGCGCCGCTTCGGCGTCGCTGTCGGGCCACAGCAGCGCTGCCAGGCGGGCACGCGACGTCGGGCCTTCGATGCACAACCAGGCCAGCAGCGCCGCGTCGCGCGGGCCGAGCTCGCGGCTCGGCTGACCCGGCGGCTGGCAGGTGGCCGGCGACGCGGCCAGCGACAGCCGCGTGACTTCCGGCAGCGGGGCAGCGGCACTCACGTCGGGGCCTTGCGACTGCAGCGTGCGGGACCAGGCATGGCCCGATTCTCCGGCATCGCCCCGCCCCGGGCTGCCGACCGCAGGGTGTGGCCGGCCCGTGCGACGATGCCGTCCTTGCCGCAACCGTCTGGAGCCTGCATGCCCACCATCCACGTCGAACTCTTCGCCGGCCGCACCATCGAGCAAAAGCGCGCACTGGCCAGCGCCCTCACCGAAGCCACCGTCAAGACCCTGGGCGGCTCGCCCGACGGCGTCGACGTGATCTTCACCGACGTGCAGCGCCACGACTGGGCCAGCGGCGGACAGCTGTGGAGCGACAAGACGCCGCCCGCGCCCAAGACCTGAACCACCGCCGGCGGCCGCGGCAGGCGCCGCCGGCCGTGGTCCAGAATCGCCCCCATCGCGCACCGACGCGGGCCGTCCGCAAACCAGGAGACACACCCATGCTTGGCCAGATGATGCAGCAGCCGCTGCTGATTTCTTCCCTCATCGTGCACGCCGAAAGGCACCACGCCGAGCGCGAGATCGTTTCACGGCGGGTCGAAGGCGACATCCACCGCACGACCTACAAGGAGGTCGCCCGGCGCTCGCGCCAGGTCGCCAAGGCGCTGGGTGTGCTGGGCGTCAAGCTCGGCGACCGCGTGGCCACGCTGGCCTGGAACGGCTACCGCCACATGGAGCTGTACTACGGCGTCAGCGGCTCGGGCGCCGTGCTGCACACCGTCAACCCGCGGCTGCACCCGGACCAGATCGTCTACATCGCCGACCACGCCGAAGACCAGGTGCTGTTCTTCGACCTCACGTTCCTGCCGCTGATCCAGGCCGTGGCCTCTCGCACCAAGACCGTCAAGCACTGGGTTTTGATGACCGACCGCGCGCACATGCCGGCGGACCCCAAGATCCCCAACCTGCTGTGCTACGAAGAGCTGATCGCCGCCCAGGACGACCGCTACGACTGGCCCAGCTTCGACGAGAACACCGCCAGCGGCCTGTGCTACACCAGCGGCACCACCGGCAACCCGAAGGGCGTGCTGTACAGCCACCGCTCGACGCTGCTGCACACGATGGCCGCCGCGCTGCCCGACTGCCTGGGCGCCGGTGCCGCCGACACGATCCTGCCGGTGGTGCCGATGTTCCACGTCAACAGCTGGGGCATCGTCTACCTGGCGCCGATGACCGGCGCCAAGCTGGTGCTGCCCGGTGCCGGGCTCGACGGCAAGTCGCTGTACGAACTGTTCGAGAGCGAGCAGGTGACGCTGTCGGCCGGCGTGCCCACGGTGTGGCAGGGCCTCTTGAGCTACGTCGAGGCCAATGGCCTGAAGTTCAGCACCATGCGCCGCAGCGCCATCGGCGGCTCGGCCTGCCCGCCGGCGATGATCAAGAAGTTCCTCGACGACTACGGCGTGCGCGTCATCCACGCCTGGGGCATGACCGAGATGAGCCCGATCGGCACCGCCGGCGCCTTCAAGGCCCACCACCTGCAGCAGACGCCCGAGCAGCGGCTGGCGGTGATGGCCACGCAGGGCCGTGCGGTGTTTGGTGTCGACATCAAGATCGTCGGCGCGGACGGCAAGGACCTGCCCTGGGACGGCAAGGAAGCGGGCGACGTGCTGGTGCGCGGGCCGTGGATCATCAGCAGCTACTTCAAGAACGAGGGCGGCGACCCGTTGCGCAACGGCTGGTTCCCGACCGGCGACGTCGCCAAGTTCGACCGCGACGGCTACATGCTGATCACCGACCGCAGCAAGGACGTCATCAAGTCCGGCGGCGAATGGATCGGCAGCATCGACCTCGAGAACATCGCCATGGCCCACCCCGCGGTGGCGATGGCGGCGTGCATCGCGGCCAAGCACCCCAAGTGGGACGAGCGGCCGCTGCTGGTGGTGGTCAGGAAGCCCGGCGCCGAGCTCACGCGGGAGCAACTGCTCGCCTTCTACGACGGCAAGATCGCCAAGTGGTGGACACCCGACGACGTGGTCTTCGTCGACGCGATCCCGCTCGGCGCCACCGGCAAGATGCAGAAGATCAAGTTGCGCGAGCAGTTCAAGGACCACATCTTGCCGACGGCCTGATCCGGTGCGCAAGCGGGCGCGCGGCGCGGGCGTTGCGGTGCGCATCGCCGCAGTGGCGGTGATCTGGGCCGTGCTGCCCGCTGCCGCGCTGGCGCAGGAAGAAGTGCCCTTCATCACCACGCCCGACAACGTCACGGTGGCGATGCTGGACCTGGCAGGGGTGGCTGCCGGCGACCACGTCATCGACCTCGGCTCGGGCGACGGCCGCATCGTCATCACCGCGGCCAAACGCTTCGGCGCGCGCGGCCTGGGCGTCGAGATCGTGCCCGACCTCGTCGCGCAGAGCCGCCGCAACGCGCAACAGGCCGGTGTCGCGGACCGCGTGGAGTTCCGCGAGCAGGATCTCTTTGCCACCGAGCTGCGCGGCGCCAGCGTGATCACGATGTACCTGCTGCCCGAGGTCAACCTGCAGCTGCGACCGCGCCTGCTGGAGCTGCCCGCCGGCACGCGCATCGTCAGCCACGACTGGGACCTGGGCGACTGGGCTCCCGACCGCAGCATCAGCGTCGACGCGCCCGACAAGGCCATCGGCCGCGAGAAGCGCAGCACGCTGCACCTGTGGCGCGTGCCGGCGCAGGTGCACGGGCTGTGGTGCACGGCCGGCGGCACGCTCGAGATCAGTCAGCGCTTCCAGCGCTTCTCGGCCACCCTCGCCGCACGGGGCGCCGTCGCGCCGGTGTTGGTCTTCGACGGCCGCATCGACGGCCGCACGCTGCACAGCGCAGGCGCCACCGGCGACCGCCGAGCCGAACTGCGGCTCGAGGACGGCCGCCTGCGGCTGAGCCACGTTGCGCCGCCGGGGCTGGCGTTCGAGCAGCGCAGCTTCACGCCCGCACCGCCGTCCGGCTGCCCCTGAGCTGCCCCGGGCGGGCGCCGCTTCAGGCCACCGCGTCGGCCTGCAGCAGTGTCTGCAGGCACTGCTCGCGGATGCCGAAGTAACGCTTGAGTTCCTCGACCTGCGCCAGCGCGGCGTCGGGCGCCTTGGGGCTGCCGCGCTTGACGGCCAGGATCATCTTGTTCTTGCGCGTGTGCTCCAGCGCCACGAACTCGAAGACCTGGGTCTCGTAGCCCTGCGCGTCGAGCAGCAGCGCGCGCAGGCTGTCGGTCAGCATCTCGGCCTGCTGCTCGGCGTGGATGCCGTGCTGGAACACGCTGCGCAGCGGGTGCGGGCTGAGCAGCTGCGGACGCAGCTGCTTGTGGCAGCAGGGCGAGCACAGGATGATGCTGGCGCCGGCGCGGATGCCCAGGTGAATGGCGTGGTCGGTGGCGGTGTCGCAGGCGTGCAGCGCGATCATCACGTCCATCGCGCCGGCCGGCCAGTCGCGCACGTCGCCCTGCGACATCTTCAGGCCCTGCAGCCCGAGTTCGGCGATGGCGCGGTTGCCCTGCTCGACGAGGTCGGGCCGCAGCTCGACGCCGGTGACCTCGGCCTGCAGGCCGCGGGTGTGGCGCAGCCAGTCGTGCACGGCAAAGCTCAGGTAGGCCTTGCCGGCGCCGAAGTCGACGATCCGCAGCGCCTGCGCATCGGCCAGCGGCGACGACTGCAGCGCGTGGGCGAAGATCTCGACGAACTTGTTGATCTGCTTCCATTTGCGCGCCATTGCCGGCACCAGCTGGTGCTGCGCGTTGGTCACGCCCAGCGCGACGAGGAACGGCCGCTGGATGTCGATCCAGCGCTGCTTCTCGCGGTCGTGGCGGGCAGGTGCTGCCGCGGCAGACGGCGCTTCGTCGGCGGCGGCGGCCAGGCGGCGCACCGTGACGTGCGCCTTGCCCTTCTTGCTCAGCGTCAGCTGCGTTTCGTCCTGCGGCGTGAAGAGGTGGGCGTTGCGGAAGCTGGCGCCCAGCAGCGCGTCGACCTGCGCCAGGCCTTCTTCGAGCGCCAGGTTCTTGGTGATGTCGCGCGTGGCGTGGCTGTAGACGAAGCACAGCGCCGGCTGGCCACGCAGCAGCAGCCGCCGCACGACGACGCGTTGCAGCCCCGGCTCGGCACCTTGCGGCCTGGCCAGCACCAGGCGCAGCCAGCGGCCCTGCTGCTGGCTGCTGCGCAGCAACTCGCGAAACTGCAGCAGCGCGGGGTCGATGGCGGTGGGCTCGGTGTTCACGCCGCCGATTGTCGCCGCGCACGGTCAGTGCCGGGCCGGCGATGGGCGCCCTATTCGTCGCTGCCGCCGCGCCAGCGGGCGACCTCGGCGGCGCCAACCGGTGCCGCCGCTGCACCCCAGCTGCGGCGCACGAAGGTGGCCACGGCGGCGATCTGCTGCTCGCTCAGCACGTGTGCGAAGGGCGGCATGCCGAAGGGCCGCGGGTGGGCCGCCGTCACGGCGCCGAAGCCGCCGAGCGCGATTGCGCGCACCAGGTTGGCCGGTGGCTCCTGCGCCACCATGCGGTTGCCGGCCAGCGGCGGCACCACACGCTCGCCGCTGGCCAGCACGCCACCCTCGCCTTGCGTGCCATGGCAGCCGGCGCAGTGGTCGCGGTAGATGAGATCGCCCTGCGCGACCAGCCGCGCCGCCTGCGCCGGATCGCGCACGGGCGCCGGCGCGGCGTCGGGCTGCACAGGAATCGACTGCAGGTACTGGGCCATCGCCTGCAGGTCGGCCAGCGGCAGGTGCTGCGTGCTGCGCGAAACCACGTCGGCCATCGGCCCGCTGGCCAGCCCGCGTGCACTGCGGCCGTCGCGCAGCAGCGCCACGATGTCGTCGCGCGACCAGCCGGCGACGCTGGCTTCGGCAGCGCGCGTGAAAGCCGGCGCGTACCAGTTGCGCGTCGGCACCAGGCCGCCGCCGAAGCCGGCGTCGGCGGCGCCGCCCAGCGCATTGCGGCCGCCGTGGCAGGCCACGCAATGCCCGGGGCCGTTGACGAGGTAGGCGCCGCGGTTCCATGCCGCGTTGCGCGTCGGGTCGTCCTGCCACGGTCCGGGGCGGAAGAAGAGCGCCCGCCAGACGGCCAGCGCGGGCTCGGTGCCGAAGGGCCTGCGCAGCTCGTGTGCGCGGTTGGGCTGCTGCACGGCGGGCAGCGTGCGCAGCCACGCAAAGAGCGCATCGCTGTCGGCGCGCGTGATGCGCGTGGTCTCGGTGTACGGGAACGCCGGCACCAGCCGGCGGCCGTCGAAGCCGCGGCCGTGCTGCAGCGCGCGCCAGAAGTGGCCGCTGCTCCAGCCGCCGATGCCGGTGGCAGCGTCCGGGGTCAGGTTGCCGGCGTAGACGGTGCCGAAGGGGGTGCCGATGGCGCGCCCGCCGGCGTAGGGCGCGCCACCGCGCGCGGTGTGGCAGCCGGCGCAGTTGCCGGCCAGCGCGAGCACGCGGCCGCGATCGAGCTGCTCCGCGTTGACTTCGCCGGCCGCTTGCACCTCGACGGCCGGCGCGCGGTCCCACACGGCGATGCCCAGCGCCGCCGCCAGCACCAGCGCCGCGAGCACCGACAGCGCCTTGCGCATCACGGCGTGCGGCGCGGCACGCTGCCGCAGGCCAGCGGCGGCTCGACGCGCGCATCGGGCACGACGGCCTCAGGCGACGCCTGCAGCGGCTGGCTCGACAGCCAGGCGCTCACCGCCTCGATGTCGCTGCCGTCCAGGCGCTGCGCCACTTGCGCCATGCAGTCCGGCGCGTGCGCCCGCCGCTGGCCGGTGACCCAGGCGCCAAGCTGGCCGACCAGGTAGTCGCGCGGCAGGCCCAGCAGACCGGGCGTGGCCGGCTGCACGCCGGTGAGCGCTGCGCCGTGGCAGGCGCCGCAGGCCGGCAGCTGCCGCGCGGGGTCACCCTGCAGCGCCAGTTGGCGGCCGCGCGCCAGCGCCCGCGCCTCGTCGCGCCGCAGGACAGGCGCTTCGTACGGCAGCTCGAGCGCTGCGAAGTGCCGCGCGATGGCCTGCAGGTAGTCGTCGGGCAGTGGCGCCACCAGCGACACCATCGGGCCGTAGCCCCGGCGCCCGTCGCGGAAGTTCTGCAGCTGGTTGTAGAGATAGCCCGCCGGCTTGCCGGCGATGCGCGGGTGGTAGCCGTCGGGCGCGGCGCGGCCCTGCTTGCCGTGGCACACGGTGCAGGCCACCAGGCGCTGCGCCATCGAGTCCTCGATCAGCGCCGGCGCAGCCTGCGCCCCGGCGACTGCAGCCGCTGACAGCGCAGCGAGCAGGGCCCGCTGCATGCACAGCGAGCCCGGCCGCAGGTTCACTCGCTGCCCGGGATGCGGGCCTGGTGCAGGTGGACGGGCTGCGCGCTCTTCTTGCGCAGGCGGATGTTGAGCATCTCCACCGCCAGTGAAAACGCCATGCCGAAGTAGACGTAGCCCTTGGGCACGTGGTGGCCGAAGCCCTCGGCCACCAGCACCACGCCCACCACCACCAGGAACGACAGCGCGAGCATCTTGATCGTAGGGTGGTCGGACACGAAGCGGCCGATCGGCCCCGCGAACACCATCATCAGCGCCACCGAGCCGACCACGGCGGCGATCATGATGCGCACGTCGTCGACCATGCCCCCCGCGGTGATGATCGAGTCCAGCGAGAACACCAGGTCGACGATCATGATCTGCACGATGACGGCGGCGAAGGTGGCCTTCGCCGCCTTGGCGCCGGGACTGTCCTCCTCGCCTTCCAGCGACTGGTGGATCTCGCCCGTGCTCTTCCAGATCAGGAACAGGCCGCCACCGATGAGGATCAGGTCGCGGCCCGAGATTTCCTGCTTGAAGACCGTGAACAGCGGCTCCACCAGCCCGACGATCCAGGCCAGCACCAGCAGCAGGCCGATGCGCATGAACATGGCCATGAACAGGCCGATGCGGCGCGCGAACTCGCGCCTTTCCTTGGGCAGCTTGTCGACCAGGATCGAGATGAAGATGATGTTGTCGATGCCCAGCACCAGTTCCAGCGCGGTCAGGGTGGCGAAGGCGATCCACGCCTCGGGGCTGCTTAGGAGTTCAATCATCGGCAGATTGTGCCGCCTGCCGACGCGGCGCGCGTCAAGCCCCCGGCGGCGGTGGACCTATCGCTGGACAAAGGCCATTGCCCAGGCCCGCGCTTCCGCGCCGCCCACGCCAACGACAATGGCCGCATGAGCGCCGGCCCCGACTCCATCCGCGCGACGCTGCATCACCGGCCCTTTCGCGCGCTGATCGGCGGCGGCACGGTCTACTTCGTCGGCAACGCGATGCAGGCCATGGCCACGGCCTGGCTGATCGTCGAACTGACCGGCAGCTCCTTCCTGGCCGCGCTGGTGCAGACCGCGGTCTTCCTGCCGATGTTCCTGCTCGCGCTCCCGGCCGGGGTGATGGCCGACACCACCGACCGCCGGCGGCTGATCGTGGTGTCGCTGCTGGTGCAGGCGGCGGTGGTCGCGCTGCTGGCGCTGCTGCTGTTTATCGGCTGGGCCGGCCCGACGACGCTGTTGCTGTTGACCTTCGTCGCCGGCTGCTGCACCGCCATGCTGTCGCCGTCGTGGAACTCGGCCATCGTCGATGTCGTGCCGCGCGCCGAGCTGCCGCAGGCCATCACGGTGGTGGGCATTGCCTACAACAGCGCGCGTGCGCTCGGGCCGGCCATCGCCGGCTGGCTGTTCGCGCTGGCCGGCAGCGGCTGGGTCTTCGTCTGCGCGGTTGCCGGCATCCTGGTGCTGCTGCAGGCGGTTCGGCTGCACCCGCCGCGGCCGCATCCGCCCTCGCGGCTGCCCGCCGAGCGGCTGTGGGGCGGCATGCTCAGCGCGGTGCGCTTTGCGCGCCACTCGCACACCGTGCTGGCGCAGCTGGTGCGCGCGATGGCCTACAGCGCGGCGGGCTCGGCGCTGTGGGCGCTGCTGCCGGTGATCGGCCAGCGGCAGCTGGGGCTGGGCGCCACCGGCTTCGGCTTCCTGATGGGCTGCCTGGGCACCGGCGCGGTGCTGACCGGGTTGGTGATCGGCCCGCTGCGATCGCGCCTTGGGCTGGAGCGGCTGGTAGCCATCGGCGGCGTGGTCTTCGCGCTGGCGATGACGACCGCGGCGCTGTCGACCTGGCCGCCGCTGGTCTACGCCGCGCTGGTGGCCGGCGGCGGCGCCTGGATGGGCGTCATGTCGACCTACAACACGGCCACGCAGACCAGCGTGCCGCCCTGGGTGCGCGCGCGCGCCACCGCGATGCACACGCTCAGCGCGCTGGGCGCCTTTGCCATCGGCTCGGCCTTCTGGGGTGCGCTGTCGGACATCGTCGGCCTGATGCCGGCGCTGCTGCTGGCCGCCGGCTGCATGGCCGCCGGGCTGCTGCTGGCGCGGCCCTTCCCGCTGCGCATGAGCGAGCTCGACGAAGTGACGCAGGCGACGCTGTCGGCCGACCTCTTCGTCGCCCACCAGCCCGAGCCCGAAGCCGGCCCGGTGGCGGTGGAGATCGGCTACCGCGTGCGGCCCGAAGCCACCGCGGCCTTCCTCGAAGCGGTGAGCCTGATGCGTGCGCCGCGGCGGCGCGACGGCGCCACCTTCTGGCGCATCTACCGCGACCTGGGCGACCCGTCGCGCTACGTCGAGCGCTTCATCGTCACCAGCTGGGCCGGCTACCTGCACCAGCGCGCCCGCGCCACGCTGGCCGACCAGGAGCTGGAAGCGCAGCTGCTGCCGCACCTGCGCAGCGGCGCAGCACCGACGATGCAGCACTACATTGCCGAGCGTTGAGGCCAGCGACATGCGAGCGATGGACACCGACTTCGAAGCCGCCAAGGCGCAGTTCCTGGAAGGCCTGCGCTGCCAGCAAGCCGGTCAACACGCGCAAGCCGAGCAGCACTACCGCGCGTCGCTGCGGCTGCTGCCCGGCCGGCCCTCGACACTGACCAACCTGGGCGCCACGCTGCTGGCGCTGGCGCGCCCGCAGGAGGCGCTGCCGCTGCTGGAACAGGCCACGCAGGCTGAACCCGCGCACGGCGAAGGCTGGCTGCAGCGTGCGCAGGCGCTGGCGCAGCTGGGCCGCCTGCCCGAGGCGCTGGTCTGCGTCGACCGCCTGCTGGCGCTGCAGGGCACGCTGGCCGAAGGCTGGGCGCTGCGCGGCGCGCTGCTGAAGGACCTGGGCCAGCCGCAGGCCGCGGCCCAGGCGCTGCAGCGCGCCATCGATCTGGGTGCCGAGGCGGCCGTCAACGGCTACCTGCTGGCATCGCTGACCGGCCAGGCAGCGCCGCCGCAGCCGCCGCGCGGCTACGTCGAGCAGTTGTTCGACGGCTACGCCGACACCTTCGACCAGCAGCTGCTCGAGCAGCTGCAGTACCGCGCCCCGGCGGTGCTGGCGCGGCTGCTGTCCGCGCAGCCGGCGCCGCGCGCGGCAGCGGCGCTGGACCTGGGCTGCGGGACCGGCTTGTGCGGCCCGCACCTGCGGCCGCGTGTGCAGCACCTGGTGGGCGTGGACCTGTCGCCGCGCATGCTGGCGCTGGCGCGCTCGCGCGGCGTCTACGACGAACTGGTGCAGGCCGACATCGTCGAGCACTTGCAGCAAACGCCGCACCGCCACGACCTGCTGGTGGCCGCCGATGTCTTCATCTACATCGGCGACCTGGGCCCGGTGTTCGCCGGCGCCGCGCGCGTGCTGCAGCCCGGCGGCCTGTTCGCCTTCTCGGTCGAAGAGGCCGGCGACGCGGTGGATTACGAACTGCGGGCCAGCTCGCGCTACGCGCAGTCCGAGCGCTACCTGCGCGCACTGGCGCAGGCGCACGCGATGGAGGTGGTGACGCTCGCGCGCGAGTCGTTGCGCCTGGACCAGCGTGTGCCGGTCGCCGGCCTGTACCTGGTGCTGCGCGCCGCGGGCTGAAGACGCGCGCTACACCGCGCCGCGCGTGTTGACGTGCAGCGCGTACAGCGAGTGGCTGGCGGCCATGAACAGGCGGTTGTGCTTGGCGCCGCCGAAGCACAGGTTGGCACAGCGCTCGGGCAGGTGGATGTGCGCCAGCGGCCGGCCCTCGCGGTCGTAGACGCGCACGCCGTCCAGCGCGTGCAGGTCGGCGTCGGGCGAGCCGTTGCTGCCGAAGCCGCACCACACGTTGCCCTGCTGGTCGACCGCGATGCCGTCGTAGGCGCCGGGGCCGCCGGCGTCGACGTACAGGCGCTTGTTCTTCAGCAACGGCCCGCCCGTGCCGGGGACCACGTCGTACTGCCAGATCTTGCGGTGCGGCATGGCACGGCTCTCGACCACGTACAGCAGCTTCTCGTCGGGGCTGAAGGCCAGCCCGTTGCTGCCCTGCAGCTCGTCGAGCAGGCAGTGCAGTTCACCGCTGGCGGGGTGAATGCGGTAGACGCCGTGCGGCAGCTCGGGCGTGGCCGGCTCGCCCTCCCACCAGCCCAGGATGCCGAACGGCGGGTCGGTGAACCAGATGCCGCCGTCGCTGGCGCAGACGATGTCGTTGGGCGAGTTCAGCCGCTTGCCCTTGTACTGGTCGGCCAGCACCGTGATGCGGCCGTCGTACTCGGTGCGCGTGACGCGGCGCGTGCCGTGCTCGCAGGCCAGCAGCCGGCCCTGGCGGTCGCGCGCCAGGCCGTTGGCGTGGTGGGACGGCTTGCGGAAGTCGCTCGTGACGCCGGTGGTCTCGTCCCAGCGCAGGATGCGGTTGTTGGGGATGTCCGAGAACAGCAGGTAGCGCCCGTCGCCGAACCACTGCGGCCCTTCGGCCCAGTAGAAGCCGCTGGCCAGCAGCTCGACCGTGCCCGACAGCAGCCGCAGTGGCAGGAACCGTTCGTCGAGCACGCTGATGCGCGGGTCGGGCAGGCGCTGCGAGGGCGCGAAGCCGAAGCGGGTTCCGGAGTCCATTGACTTGTGTCCTTTTTCAGCCCACGCGGGGGTCGTCGTAGGGGCCCGCGCAGACGAAACTGCCGCCTTGCAGCTCACGTTGCGGTCCTTCGGGTTGCTGCAGGTGCTCGACCTGCGCGGCGAAGTCTTCCGCGTGGTCCTGCGGCACGAAACCCAGCCGCGACCAGGCGTCGGTCGTGTCCCAGAAGGCGCGCGTGTTGGCCGACATGCCGTAGGCGACCAGGAAGCCGACGCCGGGCGCGCCGAGCGAACACTCGACCAGCCGCGCCAGGTCGGGCAGGCTGAGCCAGGTCGACAGGCCGCGGCGGTCGGGCGGCGTCGGGGTCGCGGTGCCGATGCGCAGGCACACGCTCTCGATGCCGAAACGGTCCCAGTACAGGCGCGCGATGCCTTCGCCGAAGAGCTTGCTCAGGCCGTAGTTGCCGTCCGGGCGCGGCGGGTCCAGCGGCGTCAGCGTCTGGCTGCGCGGGTAGCAGCCGGTGACGTGATTGCTGCTGGCGAAGACGATGCGCTTCACGCGCTGGCGCCGCGCCGCCTCGTACAGGTGGTGCAAGCCGCGGATGTTGGCCTGCAGGATCGGCTCCCACGGCCCCTCGACACTGATGCCGCCCAGGTGCACCACTGCATCCACGCCTTGCAGCAAGGCGTGCACGCCAGCGGCGTCGGCGAGGTCGCACGGCACCACGTCGACGCCGTCCGGCACCGGCTGCAGCGCGGCTGCGGCCGCCAGTGGTGCGGCCAGGTCCGACACGCGCAGCCGCCGCCCCGGTCGCTGCAGCACCGGCGTCAGCGCGCGGCCCAAGGTGCCGGCGGCGCCGGTCAGCAGCAAGGTTTGCAGGTAAGAGGCCACGGCGGGATGTTGGCAGCGCGCCACCGACGGGCGCAGAACGTCCAGGCTAACCGGCTGCTGCCGTCCCGCGGCTTGGGACATTCCGGGGGGTGCGGGCTGCCGAGACCGCTCCGGCACCCTGGCGAAGTCCCGCATCGGTCGACGCCGACCGGCCCTGCGCGCCGCGCCGCGTCACAATGATCGCGGGCGCCGCACCGGAGCCCGCCACCGTCGACAGGAGCCCCGCCATGAGACCCAACCGCCTGCGCCAGCTCTGGGCCGAGGACAAGCCCGCGCTCAACGGCTGGCTGGCCATCCCGAGCAGCTTCAGCGCCGAGGTCATGGCGCACCAGGGCTGGGACACGCTGACCATCGACTTGCAGCACGGCGTCATCGACTACGCCGCGCTGGTGCCGATGCTGCAGGCCATCAGCACCACGCCCACGGTGCCGATCGTGCGCGTGCCGTGGCTGGAGCCGGGGATCCTGATGAAGGCGCTGGACGCCGGCGCCTACGGCGTCATCTGCCCGATGATCAACACGCGCGAAGACGCGCAGAAGCTGGTCGCCTACACGCACTACGCGCCGCAAGGCACGCGCAGCTTCGGGCCCATCCGCGCCAGCCTGTACGGCGGCCCGGACTACGCGCAGCACGCCAACAAGACGATCGTCGCCTTCGCGATGATCGAGACCGCGCAGGCGCTGGACAACCTGGACGCGATCCTCGGCGTCGAGGGCCTGGACGCGATCTACATCGGCCCGTCGGACCTGTCGCTGAGCCTGGGCTGCAAGCCGGTGTTCGACGATGTCGAGCCCAAGGCGCAGCAGGCCATTGAGCACATCGTGTCTCGCGCCAAGGCGCACGGCGTGGTCGCCGGCATCCACAACGGCCGCGTCGACGTGGCGCAGGCGCGCGTCGACCTGGGATTTCGCTTTGTCACGCTGGGCTCGGATGCGCGGCTGCTGGCCGCCGGGTCGCAGGATTTGCTGGGGCCGATGCGCGCAAGCCGGTAGAGCGCCTGCGCGGCCACAAGGACCAACGGTCCGGGCATCGCTGCCTGGACCGCTGGTTTTGTTGGTGGGCCCTGCAAGATTCGAACTTGCGACCAACGGATTAAGAGTCCGCTGCTCTACCAACTGAGCTAAGAGCCCTGGAACCGGTGTGCGCCGGGCCTGGGGCCCGGTGCGGTTTTCGCGTGGTGGGTCGTGCGTGACTCGAACACGCGACCAACGGATTAAAAGTCCGCTGCTCTACCGACTGAGCTAACGACCCATCCGTAGAGCCTCACATTATAGCAGGACTCGGGGGCCCTACTCGGCCGATTCGGCAGCCTGCGGTGCAGGCACCGGAGCGCGCTGCAACAGCGCCAGCACCTCACCCGCCGCCACCATGCCGAAGGTGGCCGTCACGGTGACGCTGGAGCCGTAGCCGTGGCAGTTGAGCGTGCCGTCGCCGGCGGCGGCGGCGTCGGCGCCACAGGCATCGGCCGGCGGCGCCACGGCTTCGCGCGAGAACACGCAGCGCACGCCCATTCGCCCCGTGCGCGGCGCAGCGCCGTCTTTGCGCAGTCGCTGGCGCAGGCTGGCCAGCAGCGGGTCGTGCGTGGTGTCGGCCAGGTCCTCGACTTCGACGCGCTGCGCGGTGCGCTTGCCGCCCGCGGCGCCGACGCAGACCAGCGGCAGCCGCGACTGCAGGCTCCAGGCCGCCAGCGCGGCCTTGGCCGCGACCTGGTCGCAGGCGTCGATGACGGCGTCAACCGCCACCGGCAGCAGCGCCGGCCAGTTGTCGGCGGTGACGAAGTCCTCGACGCCGATCACCTCGCAGCCCGGGTGGATGTCGGCGATGCGGGCGGCCAGCGCCTGGACCTTGGCCATGCCCAGCGTGCCGCCCGTGGCCTGCACCTGGCGGTTGATGTTGGACTCGGCCACGTGGTCCAGGTCGAGCAGCACGAGGCAGGCGACGCCGCTGCGCGCCAGCGCCTCGGCCGCCCACGACCCGACGCCGCCGACGCCGACCACGGCCACGCGCGAGCGGCGCACGCGCGCGTAGCCGGCGTCGCCGTAGAGCCTGCGCAAACCGCCGAAGCGGCGTTCGGCGTCGGCCTCGTCCACGGGCATTTGCCTGGGCACGGCGGCCCCGGTCAGACGCTGCTTTCCAGGCGCCACACCTGGTAGCGCAGCGCCAGCACGGCGCCGGCCATGATGCCGCCCAGGGCGATGAAGCTGCCGAGCGCCAGCGTCGACACGCCGCTCAGGCCCTGCCCGATCGTGCAGCCCATCGCGGTGACGCCGCCCACGCCCATCAGCGCCGCACCGACCAGGTGGTTGGCGGTATCTTCGGTGCCACCGAAACCTTCCCAGCGGAAGGTGCGCGTCAGCAGCGCCACCAGCGCCGAACCCAGCACGACACCGGCGGTGGTGACGATGCCGATGGTCAGCACCTTGCTCTTGTCGCTGAACAGGATCAGCCAGTCCACCGTGTAGGCCATCGGCGCGACGAAGGTCAGCGACTCCATGCGCTGCGTGTTGGTGGCCAGGAAGACTTCCTCCAGCGTCACCGGGTGTTCCGCCAGGTGGCCCAGCCGGCCCGAGACCCACCACACCGCGACGATCACCGCCCCCAGCCCCAGGCCGGCCATCAGCACGTCGGCACTGCGGCCTTCGGGTCGCGCCAGCGCAAAGGCCACCATCAGCACGCCCAGGCCCACGCCGGCCCACAGCGCCATCTGCGTGCGCTGCAGACCCGTCACATGGGCCAGCAGCGACGGCAGGTCCTGCCCCACCGGCAGCGTCAGCGCCACCGTGTCGACGGTGGCAACACGCGCCACCGCCGTGACGCCGCGCAGCGTGGCATAGGCGGCCACCGCGAGCACGAAAAACACGGCAATGCTCTTCAGGCTGCCGCCGCCGATGCGCACCAGCGTCTTGCTGCCGCAGCCCGACGCCAGCACCATGCCGAAGCCGAACAGCAGGCCGCCCAGCAGGTTGCTCAACCAGATCAGACGCGGACCGGCATAGACGCTCTGAGCGGCCTGCACATGGCCCATCGCCACCAGCGTGTTGAAGCCGATGGCGGCCACGCCCATCGCCAGCACCCACATGCGCATGCGCGTCCAGTCGCCCATGTTGACGATGTCGGCCACCGCGCCCATGGTGCAGAAGTGTGTGCGTTGTGCGATGGCGCCAAAGACCACGGCCAGCGCAAAGGCCGCCCACAGCACCTGCGCCACGAGGCCCGGGAGATCGGATTCCTGCATGCGCCGGCCAGGCTACTTGATCGTCGCCAGGCGTTCCTTGCCGGCCTGCGCCGCCTCGGACTGCGGGTAGGCCTTCATCAGGTCCTCGATCGTCTTGCGCGCGCCGCGCGGGTCCTTCATCTCGGCCTGGCTGTTGGCCACGGCGAGCAGCGCTTCAGGGGCGCGCGGGTGCTCGGGCGCCGCGGTCACGAAACCGCGGAAGACGTTGATCGCTTCCTTGTAGTCGCGCCGGCCGTACTGCGAGTTGCCCAGCCAGAAGCGAGCCGCGTCGGCGTAAGGGCTGCCGGGGTAGCGCTTGTTGAAATTGGTGAACAGCGCCACCGACTTGTCGAAGTCGCCGCCGCGGATGGCGCCGAAGGCTTCTTCGAAGACGCGCTTCTCTTCCGGGTCGACCATGAACTCGCGGCCGTCCATCGTCACCTTGACCGGCTCCATCTTGCGCAGCCGGTCGTCGAAGGCCTGCGCCACGTCGCGCTGGCGGCGCTGCAGGTCGGCCACCTCGCGCAGCACCTGCTCGTCGCTGCCGCGCAGCTTGGCGATGTCGCCGCGCATGGCCTCGAGCTGGTTGTTCAGGTCGAGCAGGCTGCGCCGCAGCGCGGCCAGTTGCTCCACCAGCTGCGCGTTCTGCGCCGTCGCCGCGGTCAGTTCACCGGCGCGCGTCTTGCCCTGGTCTTCCATCGACGTGATGCGGGCCCGCAGGTCGACGATGGCCTTGCGCGCCTCCTCGTCGTCGAAGAGGCCGGCCTGCACCGGCATCACCGCCAGGCAGCCCAAGGCCAGGGCCAGGGCCGCCAACGGCCAGCAACGCAGCCGCATCTCAGCGGTCCCTCAGTTCGGCGCGCCGGTTGCGCGACCACGCCGACTCGTCGGCGCCCGTGGCGGCGGGCTTCTCTTCGCCAAAGCTCACGGCTTCGAGCTGCGGCTCGGGCACGCCCAGCAGCGCCAGGGACTTGAGCACGGCCTCGGCGCGCTTCTGTCCCAGGGCCAGGTTGTACTCACGCCCACCGCGCTCGTCGGTGTGGCCTTCGATGACCATGCGCTTGCCGCTGCTGCGCGCCAGCGCCTTGGCGTGGCTGTCGAGC
>JAYUPN010000354.1:0-19215 GCA_043760065.1 Rubrivivax sp. | reverse complement strand
GCAAAGACCGCGCTGTGGGTGTTCCTGGCCGTCGCGACATCGCTGTTTGCCCTCTTTGTCAGCGCCTACGCGATGCGCATCAACTATCTCGACTGGAGTCCGCTGCCCCAGCCCAAGTTGCTGACGTTCAACACCGCACTGCTGGTGCTGGCCAGCATCGTGATGCAATGGGCGGTTTTCGCGGCGCGACGGCGCGACGTGAACCGGGTGAAGTCGGGCCTGATCGTCGCCGGCTTGCTCACGCTGGGCTTCGTGGTCGGGCAGCTCGTGGTCTGGAAGCAGCTCCACGATGCCGGTTACTTCATCGCCAACAGCGCGGCCACCGGTTTCTTCTACATGCTGACGGCGGTACACGGGTTGCATGTCATCGGCGGTCTCGTGGCCTGGAGCCGAACGTCCGCACGCGCCTGGCGTGGCGCGAGAGCGGACAGGTTGCAGCTCTCGGTCGAGTTGTGCGCCACCTACTGGCACTTTCTGCTCGTCGTCTGGCTCGTGCTGTTCGCGGTGCTGGCGTCCAACTTCCTGGGCCTGTCGATCTGTTCGACAAGCGTACCGCTGTGACACTCCGCTGTCCGCGATCATCGACGAGGGGGACTCCCAGCCATGGCCTCACATGACATGAGCGGTTCGGCGCTGCCGCTGCCGCAGGCCCAAGGGTTGCGCAGCATCAGCGCAGACTTTTCATCCGACCAGCGCGCGTTCAAGGACGTGCCCTGGGGCAAGCCGATGATGTGGATCTTTCTGCTCAGCGACACCTTCATCTTCGGCAGCTTCCTGATCTCGTACATGACGGTGCGCATGTCCACCACCACGCCGTGGCCCAATCCGAGCCAGGTGTTCTCGCTGGACATGTTTGGCCAGAACGTGCCCCTGCTGCTGATCGCGATCATGACCTTCGTCTTGATCAGCAGCAGCGGCACGATGGCGCTGGCGGTGAACTTCGGCTACCGGCGCGATCGCCGCACGACCTTCATCCTGCTGCTGCTCACGGCAGCGCTGGGCGCCGCCTTTGTCGGCATGCAGGTGTTCGAGTGGAGCAAGCTGATCCACGAGGGGGTGCGGCCGTGGACCAACCCGTGGGGGGCGGCGCAGTTCGGCGCGGCCTTCTTCATGATCACCGGCTTCCACGGCACCCATGTCACGATCGGCGTGATCTTCCTGATCATCGTGGCGGTGAAGGTGAAGCGGGGCGACCTGGACGCCGAGCGGCCGGGCTTCCTGACCGGTCGCCGCGGCAACTACGAGATCGTCGAGATCATGGGCCTGTACTGGCACTTCGTCGACCTCGTGTGGGTCTTCATCTTTGCGTTTTTCTATCTCTGGTAGCCCGGTCTGGCGCGCGCGCAGGAGCAGCACATGGAACATGCAGGCGAACATCACGCATCCACGGCCGCACCCTCCGGGGCGCACGGCCAACAGCATCCCCTGGGCATCTACTTCAAGATCTGGGGCCTGCTGTTCGTGCTCAGCATCGCGTCCTACATGGTCGACTACTTCCACGTCCAGGGCCTGCTCAGGTGGAGCCTGATCGTCGCCTTCATGCTCTTGAAGGCGGGACTGATCGTCGCGGTCTTCATGCACATGGTGTGGGAGCGGCTGGCCCTGGTGTATGTCATCGTGCTGCCGCCGCTGCTGCTGCTGGTGCTGATGGGTATCGGCGCCATTGAAGCCGAACACACCTTCACCACGCGCGGCACATTCTTCGGCACCAGCGACCAAGCGCCGGCAAAGCCCTAGCCTCAGCCTTGCGCCCGGCTGCCGTGCTGCGCGGGACTTCTACCCGCCGCCACGGACCGGTCTCGCGGTGCCGGGCGTGTGGCGGCCGATCCCCAGCCGCTGCTGAAGGCTGACGATCCAGTGTTGGACAGGGGCACCGGTCCCTGCGAGTTCAACCTGCGGGTGCGCCTTCAGTATCTTGTCCAGCGTCGCCTCCTGATGCGACTCCAGGTCGACAAAGAAGATGTGCTTGCCGTCCTTCAGCGCCTGTTCGAAACGCGCGAAGTTGTGGTTGGGCTTCTGGATGCCCATGAACCCGCCCTCCCAGGTGCAGAACCCCAGCAGGATCACGGCCAGGAAGATGAACGGTATCCAGCCAGCGGCTGTCTGCGTCCATCCCGCCAGGTAGGCGACGCCAAGTACGAGGACGAATGCGACCATGCCGACCATCGCGCCGCGCACCGTCGAGTGCAGCACATCGCTCTTCAGGAAGGACTGGACGGCATGCAGGTGCGAATGTTTGGCAACGTCGGCATCGTTCGAGCTGAGCACGTGGATCTGGGGAGTGGAGATGCCCGCCGCCTCCAGCTGCTCTTCGAACACCTCCAGATCGTCCAGACTGTCGCTGATGAAGTAGTGACGAAGCATCTTCATGGTGGACTCCAGCAGTGCATGGCGTTCGTTGAGCGGCCTGGTCGGTTGGGCCGCAGCGGATCAGCGGACCAGCGCGACAAGCAGGGACTGCAATTCGGCCCGGTAGGACATCAAGAGACGGTCCAGCAGCAGCAGCGCGAACAGCGCCGCCAGGTACTGGATGGAGAACCTGAACATCTTGCGCGCCAGCGCGTCGCTGTAGCTGGCGTTCAGTTGCCACGCGTAGGCGACGAAGCGCAAGTTCAGCGCCAGCGCGCCGAACAGGTAGACCGGCCCGCTCATGCCTCGGGCATAGGGCAGCATGCACACCGCGGCCAGCGCGAAGGTGTAGCCCAGCATGTGGCGGCGCGTGTAGGCGCTGCCATGGGTGACCGGCAGCATCGGGATGTTGGCGCTGGCGTACTCCTTCTCGCGGTACAGCGCCAGCGACCAGAAGTGAGGTGGCGTCCAGGTGAACACGATCAGGAACAGCAGCATCGCGTCCAGCGTGACCTCCCCCGTGACCGCGGCCCACCCGAGCACGGGAGGAGCGGCTCCGGCGGCACCGCCGATGACGATGTTCTGCGGCGTCGAAGGCTTGAGGAAGACGGTGTAGACCACCGAATAACCGACGAGCGTCAGCAAGGTCAGAACGGCCGTCAACAGGTTGACCCCGAAGACCAGGATCAGCCCGGCAACCGCAGTCAAGGCGACGCCAAAGAGCGAGGCCTGCCGCGCGGACAGCAGGCTGGAGGGCAGTGGCCGCGAGCGTGTGCGCGCCATCATGGCGTCGGCTCGCCTGTCCAGAACGTGGTTGAACGCCGCCGCCGCACCCGCCGCAAGCGATATGCCGAGCGTGGCACAGAAGAAGACCTGCGGCGTGATGGATGCTGGGGTGGCGAGCAGCATGCCCACCACTGCCGTGAAGACGATCAGCGCGACGACTCGCGGCTTGGTCAGTTCAAAATAGGCAGCAGCTTGCGAGACCCGACGATGAACTTGTGTGGAGGTCGAAACCGGGGAGATCGGCGTTCTTTCCACAGGAAGTTCTCCCCCGACGTTGCTGCTGAACGACTATACGGCGGGCGAGTCCGCTGTCAAGGCTGGGACTTGCCAGGGCCGATGCGGCCGGCCGCTCCCGCCTTCAATCGCACTTCAGGATTGCACTCGATGGCTGCCTGCCTTGGCGCGCGTGTGGCATGGCAGATGTGCGGGACGCCGAACGAGCTTCGAGCCTGCAGCTGGACGTCGCATCGACGTGTCGCGCCACGCGCCGCTGGCGCCTCGCAAACTGCCGAACTGCCGAACTGCCGAACTGCCGAACTGCCGAACTGCCGAACTGCAGAGTGGCTTGGTGTGTCGAGGACACCCTCGCCCATGGTGAAGTCCGGGGCCTTGGCATCGAACGTCTCCCGCGTCCTTTCAGCGCCCGTGGGCCTCGGCCGGCAACTCGCCCAGCATCAGTTCGAAAGCCGTGCCGACGCCCTGTTCGCCCACGCGCGTGACCAGCTGCCCGCGATGGCGGGCGGCCACGCGCTGCACGAACAACAGCCCCAGGCCGACGCCGCGGGCATCGCCCGCGGGCAGGCCCTGCGCTTCGCTCTGCAGCTTCTGGCGCTGCTCCGCGGTGAGTCCGGGCCCGGCGTCGCTGACGGCGAGCACCAGGCCGTCTTCGTGCAGCGCGCTGCGCAGGCTGACGACGCCGCCGCGCGGGCTGTGCTTGATGGCGTTGGACAGCAGGTTGCCCAGCGCCCGCAAGACCAGGGGACGGTCGATGACCCAGCTCGCGTGCGCGTCGTGCGGCCGGGCGCGCAAAGTGACCTCGGCGGTGAGCGCCTGCGGCCTGAAGTCCGCCAGCACCTCGTCCAGCAGCGCCTGCAGCGCGGCCGGTGCCAGGTTCAGCGGCCGCGATTCGGCGTGCGCGACGCGCACGATGTCGTCCGACAGCTGCAGCGTGCGCTCGGCCAGCCGCCGCACTTCGGCGAGCAGTTCGCCGTGCGCCATGCTCATGTGGCCGTTGAGGTGCAGGTCGGCCAGCAGCATGATCGAGCTCGCCGGCGAGCGCAGGTCGTGCGTCACGAAGGCCAGCGTCTCGTCGCGCCGGCGCTGCGCCTGCTTGATGGCGGTGACGTCGGCAAAGGTCACGACCCAGCGCTGCTGGCCAAGCAGGATGACGCTGGCAAAGTGCAGCAGGAAGTCGCCCAGCCGCGCCAGCTGCGCCTCGACGGCCAGGCCACCGGGCGGTGCCGCGGCGCCGGCGGCAAACAGCGCCGGCCACTCCAGTGGCTGCGGCATCGTGAACTCGACCAGCAGCCCCGGCAGGTCCAGGCCCTGCATGGCGGCCGCGCTGTCGACCTCGAACAGCTTCGCCGTCAGGGCGTTGGCCAGCAGCACGCGCCCGTGCTCGTCGGCCACCAGCATCGCGGTGGGCATGCCGGACAGCGCGTCGGCCAGGAAGCGGCGCGCGCTGCGCACCGTCTCGGTGGCCACGTGCAGCGTGTCCAGGCGCGACGCCAGGCGGTCGCGCGGGTCGGGCACCGGCATCGTGTAGGGCGCGGCCTCGGGCTGCAGGCCCCCTTCGGGCTCGAGGCGGCGGATCTCGACGTCGAGGCTGTCGACCGCGCGCTCCAGGCGCCGCCAGCTCCAGAAGGGATACGCCAGCGCCGCCGCCAGCGCATACGGCAGCGGGCTCCACCAGCCGCCGGCGCCGAGGGCCAGCAGGCTCGCGCCGACGGCCAGCGGCACCGACGCCAGCGCCAACACCAGCGCCCAGCGCGTGCCCACGCGCTCGAAAGCCGCCACCAGCAACAACACCAGCGCCGCCGACAGCGCCGCCGCCGGCCACGGTGGCAGCGCGCTGAGCGTGTCGCCGCTGCGCAGCGTGTACAGCGTGTTGCTCAGCACCTCGACGCCGGGCATGGCGTGCTGCTCGCGGTTGACCGGCGTCGCCAGCGTGTCGCCGAGGCCCAGCGCCGTCATGCCCACCAGCACGTAGCGGCCGCGCAGCACCTCGGGGGCCACCGCGCCGCGCAGCACGTCGACGTAGGACACGCGCTGCACGTGCCCCGGCGGCCCGGCGTAGCGGATCAGGAAGCGGTCGGCGCGGACCCAGCCGGTGTCGCCTGCGGGCGTGGCTGCGGGCGGTTCGGTGTCCACCGGGAAGCGATCCGGCAGCCGCTCGCCGCCGGCCTGCAGCAGCGCCAGCGCCATGTGCGGGTAGCCCTGACCGCTGCGCCCGGTGCGCAGGAAAGCGTGGCGCAGCACGCCGTCGGCGTCGACCGCGGCTTCTGCGGCGCCCAGCGACACCGCGGCGGCCAGTTCGCTGGCGGGGGTCAGCAACCGCGGCGCGAGGCCGGCGGCGCCGGGCTGCCAGGCCACCGGCAACACCACCGGCGCGGCGCGGCGCAGCATCTGCGCCAGCAGCCGGTCCTGCGCCGGGTCGGGGTCGGGTTCGCTGAGGATCAGGTCGAGCCCGATCGCCCGCGGCTGCGCCTGCGCCAGCCGCTCGAGCACCGTGCTGTGCACCGCGCGCGGCCATGGCCAGCGGCCGATGGCGTCGATGCTGGCGTCGTCGATGGCGACGATGACCACCTCGGGCGGCGGCGGACGGCTCCAGGCACCGAGCCCGAAGTCGTAGACCACGCGGTCGGCGCGCCAGGTCCAGCCGCCGGCGGCCAGCGCAAAGGCCAGCGCCGCCAGCAGCAGCGCGACCGTCCACTCGCCGCGCTGGCCGCCAAAAGGCTGCAGCCAGCGCAGCGCTGCGTTCACGGCGCGATCAGGATCGACTGGCCGCCGGCCTTGACGCAGCCGCCACTGCCGGCGCGCAGACAGTTCGGGATGTCGAACTGCTGCGGCGTCGTGAAGGGCCCGACGAAGCCGTCGGCATCACGCGCCCGCACGCGCACGTAGAAGCGTCCGCTGCCGGGCAGCGCGAGTTCGATCGAGGGCGCATCGACCTTGCGCTCGAGGATCAGCGCCGTGAACGCCGCGTCGCGTGCAAACTGGACTTCGAAGGTCTGGCCGGGCAGACCTTCCCACGACAGCTGCAGAGATTCTTCGCCCACCTGCGCCGGCTTGGGCGGCGGCGGCAGCGGCCGCAGTTCGAAGCGGTGCACGGCGCCGAACGGCCCCTGGTCGGTGGCGCTGCGCTCGCTGGCCAGGCGCCAGAAGTAGACGCCCGGCGCCAAGCCGGCCAGTGCCAGCGTGCGCTCGGTCTGGCCGCGCAGGTCCTGCAGCGGCGCGGCGAAGTCTTCGCTGCGCGACAGTTGCAGGCGGTAGCTGCGGGCGTCGGGGTTGAAGGTCCACGCGAACCCGACGCCGTCGCCCGAGGAGATGGCGCGCGGCGCCGGCGCGCTGGGCAGCGGCGGCTCAGGGCGCGCCTTCAGGCGGAAGCGGTGCTCTGCATTCAGGCCCTGCAGCCCATGCACGTCCTCGCCGCGCACGCGCAGCACGTAGTCGCCGTCGGGCAGCTCGGCGATGCGCAGCTCGGTCGACGTGGTGCGGGTGTCGACCAGCAACTGCTCGAAGCTGGCGTCGCGCGACACCTGGCCGCGGTGGGCGGCGGCGCCCGTCATCGCGGCGAGCGTGAAGCGCACCAGCGGCCGCTCCTGCAGCGCCGGCAACTGCGACAGGTCGGGCGCCGGCAGCAGCGCCACCGGCGGCGCGACGCTGCCGGTGCGGTCGACGACAACACCGAAGCCGGCTTTCACCAGCTGCCCGGGCCGCGCCGCGGCGCCGTCGGCGGCGACCGCGCCTTCGAGCACCTCGCCGCGGGTCAGGCCCGAGCTGTCGTCGGCGCCGACACGGAACTCGGTGCCGCGCACGCCCAGCACGCCCTGCGGCGTGCCGATGCGGAAGCCCGGCTGCCCGGCGGCGGCGCGGCGGGCTTGGACCTCGACCTGACCCTGCTGCAGACGAACACCCGAGCGCACCATGCCGGCGCGCGGGATGCGCTGCGACTCGTCGATCTGCAGCCGGCTGGCGGCCCGCAGGCGCAGCACCGTGCCGTCGACCAGCTGCACCGTCGCGTTGCCGTCGCCGGTGCGCAGCTCCGATCCTTCGGGCAGCGACTGCCCGGCCGTCACGGCGGCATCGCCGCTGGTGCGCACCTCGCCGCTGACGGCGGTCACCAGGGCCGGCAGCGGCTCGGTCGCCATCAGGCGCAGCGGAATGCGCAGCACGGTGCCGATGGGGATGCGATTCGGATTCGGCACCGCGTTGGCACGCGTCAGTTCGGGCCAGCCTGCCGGGTCGACCAGGAAGCGGCGGCCGAGGCCGATCAGCGTGTCGCCGACTGCCGTGGTGTAGAGGAACGCAGGCTCGGCGGCCGCCGCGTCGGCAGCCCACACGGGGCTCGCCAGCACGGCCATGCAGGCCGCCAGCGCCCAGCGCCGGGCCGGGCTCACCCGGCGGCCCTGCCGGTGGTGCGTCTGCTCGTCAGCGCGCAGCCCGGGCCGGATGGGCTCACCGCTTCACGGCGCAACACAGCTGCGCGCAGCCAAAGGGCGGCTGCAGCCAGGAGGCCCCAGGCGCCCGACCGAGGCAGAAAAAACCGGTTCGAGTCCATGAGGCCGGGGCGCGGAGCCCGAGAAATCGGAGCGTCGATTCTAGCCCTCGCCGGGATCGCAAACGATTGCCGACGGCTGCGCAGCCGGTTGCATCAGGTCATGCGGGATTTGCATGACCCCCTGCAGCCCGGTGGTTACCGGGTGATTACATTGCGCCCACAATCGTCGCCCCACCCCACCACAACGGGGCGGCGTGCGGCATTCGGCGAGCCTCGATTCCGTTGATGCAAGGACGGTCGGCGCTGGCCCAATTCCGCCTTTGACATTGCCATGATTGGAGACTCCATGAACCGTCCCGCGCTGGAAGGCTTGCGCCTGAACGTGCCTGCCTACGTGACCCACTCGAGGCTCGTCGAGTGGGTGGCGCAGGTCGCCGCGCTGACCGAGGCCGCCCGGGTCTACTGGTGCGACGGCAGCGAGGCCGAGTACCAGCGCCTGACCGATCAGCTCGTCGCCGCCGGCACGCTGATGAAGCTCAACCCGGAACTGCGCCCGCGCAGCTTCCTGGCGCGCAGCGACGCCACCGACGTGGCGCGCGTCGAAGACCGCACCTACATCTGCAGCGCGCAAAAGGAAGACGCCGGCCCGACCAACAACTGGATGGACCCGGCCGAGATGCGGGCCCTGCTGCAGACGGGCCGTGCTGATGGAACCCTGGCCCTGTTCAAGGGTGCGATGAAGGGCCGCACGCTGTACGTGGTGCCCTTCAGCATGGGCCCGCTGGGCAGCCACATCGCGCACATCGGCGTCGAGCTCACCGACAGCCCCTACGTCGCGGTGAGCATGCGCACGATGACGCGCATGGGCCGCGGCGCGCTCGACGTGCTGGGCGCCGACGGCGAGTTCGTGCCTTGCGTGCACACTGTGGGCGCGCCGCTGCAGCCTGGCCAGCAGGATGTGTCCTGGCCGTGCAACCCCACCAAGTACATCGTGCACTACCCCGAGACGCGCGAGATCTGGTCCTACGGTTCGGGCTACGGCGGCAACGCGCTGCTGGGCAAGAAGTGCTTCGCGCTGCGCATCGCCAGCACGATGGGCCGTGACCAGGGCTGGCTGGCCGAGCACATGCTGATCCTGGGCGTGACGACGCCGGCCGGCAAGAAGTACCACGTCGCCGCCGCCTTCCCCAGCGCCTGCGGCAAGACCAACTTCAGCATGCTCGTGCCGCCCGCCGGTTACAGCGGCTGGAAGGTGACGACCATCGGCGACGACATCGCCTGGATCAAGCCGCAGGAGGACGGACGCCTGTACGCGATCAACCCCGAGGCCGGCTATTTCGGCGTCGCGCCCGGCACCAACACGCACACCAATCCCAACTGCATGGCGTCGGTGCGCAGCGACACGATCTTCACCAACGTCGCACTCACCGACGACGGCGACGTCTGGTGGGAAGGCATGACCGACACGCCGCCGGCGCACCTGATCGACTGGCAGGGCCGCGACTGGACGCCAGATCTGGCCAAGGCCACCGGCGCCAAGGCCGCGCACTCCAACGCCCGCTTCACGGTCGCCGCGACGATGAACCCGGTGCTCGATCCCGAGTGGGACAACCCCGCCGGCGTGGCCATCGACGCCTTCATCTTCGGCGGCCGCCGCAGCACCACCGTGCCGCTGGTCACCGAAGCGCGGACCTGGGCCGAAGGTGTGTACATGGCGGCCACGATGGGCAGCGAGACCACCGCCGCCGCCGCCGGGCAGCAAGGCGTGGTGCGCCGCGACCCCTTCGCGATGCTGCCCTTCATGGGCTACAACATGGCCGACTACTTCCAGCACTGGCTGGACCTCGGCGACAAGCTCGCGCAAACCAGCGCCCGGCTGCCGCGCATCTACTGCGTCAACTGGTTCCGCAAGGGTGCCGACGGCAAGTTCGTGTGGCCCGGCTACGGCGAGAACATGCGCGTGCTGGAGTGGATGATCGGCCGCGCCGAAGGCAGCGCGCAAGGTGCGGAAAACGTCTTCGGTACCAGCCCGCGTTATGAAGACCTGCGCTGGGACGGCCTGGCCTTCACGCGCGAGCAGTTCAACACCGTCATCGGCATCAACAAGGCGGCGTGGCAGCAGGAGCTGCAACTTCACACCGAACTCTTCCAGCAGCTCGCCTATCACCTGCCCGCCGAACTGCCGGCGACGCAGGCGCGCATCGAAGAGCGGCTGGCCGCGCTGGGCTGAAGCTCCTTGGCCGACGCGGCGCGGCTGTTCGAGGCCTTCGACCGCCAGATCGGCTGGTGCTCGCAGCTGTCGCCCTTCAGCGCCCGCGTGCTCGCGCGCAGCCGGGTCTGGCTGGCGGCGCACGGCGACGCGCTGTCGGCCGTGGCCGCGGCGGCCGAAGACCCGCTCACGGGCGCCGTGGCGCTGCGCTGGCTGTCCGGCCTGCACCACCTGGCGCTGCTGGGGCGCGAACCCTGGGCCGGGCTGTGGCAGCAGGCCGCCACACTGCCGGACGAAGCCGCGATCGACACTGCCATCGACGCCGCCTGGCGCCAGCAGCACACGCATCTGCAGGCCGCGCTGGCCGGTCCGCCGCAGACCAACGAGGTGCAGCGCAGCGTCGCGCTGCTGCCGGGCTTGCTGCACATCGCAGCGCACACGCAGCGGCCGCTGGCGCTGGCCGAGATCGGCTCCTCGGCCGGCCTCAACCTGTGGTGCGACCAGTACCGCTACCAGGCCGCCGACGCAGCGGCGGCCCCAGTCTGGGACTGGGGCGATCCGGCGGCTGCGCTGCGGCTGACCTGCGAATGGAGCGGCAGCCCGCCGCCGCTGGCGCAGCTGCGGATCCTGCAGCGCGCGGGTTGCGACGCAGCTCCGGTGAACCTGCAGCTGCCCGGCGAGGACCTGCGCCTGGCGTCCTTCATCTGGCCCGACCAGCCCGAGCGCCTGGCGCGCCTGCGCTCGGCCGTCTCCGTCGCCCGCGACTGCATGGCGCGGCATGGCGTGCAGGTGCAGCGCCGGCGCGCCGCCGACTTCGTGCAAGAGCAACTGGCGCACCGGCCCACGGGTGCGGCCTGGGTGCTGATGCACTCGGTGGTCTGGCAGTACATCGACGCCGCTGAACAGGCCGACATCCGGGACCGGATGCATGCTGCAGCCGCGGCGGCCACGGCGGCCGCACCGCTGGCCTGGTTGCGCTTCGAGCCGCCGCGGGCCGACCTGCGGGTGGAACTGCGCTGCCGCCTCTGGCCCGGCGGCCAGGACACGCTGCTGGCCGTGTGCCATCCGCATGGCACCTGGGTGCAATGGCAGACTGCGGCATGAAGTTGCAGTTGCTGTCCGACCTCCACCTCGAAACCGAAGCCTTCGATCCCCAACCCGCAGCCGGCGCCGACGGGCTCGTGCTGGCCGGCGACATCGACGCCACCTGGGCCGGCTACGAACGCTTCGCCGGCTGGCCGGTGCCGGTGCTGGTGGTGGCCGGCAACCACGAGTTCGACGACCGTGACTTCGACGCCGCGCTGGCTGGCATGCGCGAACTCTGCGCGCGGCTCGGCTTCAGCTTCCTGGAGCGCGAATCGCTGCTCATCCAGGCCGCCGACGGCCAACGCGTGCGCGTGCTGGGCAGCGCGCGCTGGAGCGACTTCGACCTCTTCGGCGCCGAACAACGCCCGCGCGCCGAGCGCGCCGCCGAGTACTTCCTGCGCCTGATGGCGACGACGCGCCACGGCCAGCCCTTCGATGCCGCCGCCGTGCGCGAGGAGAGCCTGCGCTGCCGGCAATGGCTGGAGACCGAGCTGCAGCGCGCACCGCAAGGCCGGTGGGACAAGACGCTGGTAGTCACTCACTTCGCGCCAAGCCTGCGCAGTGCGGACCCGCGCTACGGCCGCCAGCCCGGCACCGCGAGCTTCTGCAACGCCGACGACGACCTCATCCCACGCGCCGACCTGTGGCTGCACGGCCACCTGCACTGCCGCCACGACTACCGCGTCGACCGCGCCGGACGCGCGCCGGCGCGGGTGGTGTGCAACGCGCGCGGCCTGGTGCACAAGGGCGAGGACGAAGGCTTCGACCCGGGCCTGCTGCTGCAAGTCTGAGCGAGGTCAAGCCACCCGGCCGGCAACCGGCAGACACTGCGTGGCGTGGGCCGCCCCGGCCCGCGCCTGGCAGGAGCAAGGTCCATGAAGATCCTCGTCGCCGTCGACGGCAGCCCGTTCACCAAGAAGATGCTGGCCTACCTGGCCGCCCACGACGAGTGGCTGGGCGACCGCCACCAGTACACCGTGGTCCATGCCGTGCCGGCGGTGCCGCCGACGGCGGTCGACATGCTGGACAAGGACACGCTGAAGGCCTACTACGACGAGTCGGCCGAGAAGGTCTTCAAGCCGATCCGCACCTTCTTCAGCCGGCAAGGGCTGCAGGCAAAGTTCGTCGCCAAGACCGGGCCGGCCGCCAGCGTCATCGCCGACGCCGCGCGCAAGGGGCGCCATGACCTGCTGGTGATGGGATCCCATGGCCACGGGGCGATCGTCAACCTGGTCATGGGTTCTGTCGCCACCAAGGTGCTGGCCCACTGCACGACGCCGGTGCTGCTGATTCGCTGAGCCGGGTCGGCCGCCGCGGCCGCGGCTCAGGCGCTCAAGCCTTCAGGCCCTGCCAGCAGGTGCTGAGCACGAGCTCGACGATCTGCGCGTCGCTGAAACTGCCGCCGGCTTTCAGGAGCGCCGGCACCGGGTCGCAGGCACGGGCGTAGATCGTGTACAGCACCACTTCGGGCGGCAGTGCAGGGTTGATGTCGCCGTCGGCCTGCGCCTGCACGATCCAGGCACCGAGCACGTCGCTGACGCGCAGGATGGCGTCCAGGTACGGCTTGTTGGCCATCAGTTCGGCGCGCAGGCTCGAGTTCTGCGACGGCACGGTGGGCATCTCGCCGGCCAGCAGCACCTCCAGCGCCCAGCGCGTGAGCGCGCGCAGCCGCTCGACCGGGCGTGCGTCGGTGCGCGCGGCCTGCTGGTCGACCACCGCCTGCGTGCGCTCCATCAGCCGCAACATCGCCGCGCTGGCCAGCGCTTCCTTGGACGGGAAGTGTTTGTACAGGCTGGCCTTGGCGATGCCGACGTCGGCGGCAACTTCGTCCACCGTCATGAGGTCGAAGCCCTTGTCCGCCAGCAGGCGGTTGACCGAAGCGATGATCGCGTCCTCGCGGACGCGCAGCACCTGTTCCTTGAACGACATGCGCGACATGCGCTGATTCTAGTCGGCGTCGTCGCCTGGTGAACCGGGTAGTCGCTACTGAAACCGGGTGGTTTTGTGTTCAGGCCGCCGGCTTCGATCGGCCGGTCAGCCGCCGCACCCAGCCCGGCTCGAGCCCTGGCGCAGCCGTCGCGGCCACCGGCTCGTGCGGGATCTCGCTGAGGCTCAGGTCGAGGCCGAAGGCGGTGCCCATGTCGGCCGGATCGTCATAGTCCGGCGCTTGCCGCGTGCGCCAGCCCGAGAACCAGCGGGGCGGAGTCGGCTCGTTGCTCATGGCGGCGGTTCTCGGTGGTGGACGTGGGGTGTGTGCGTTGGTAAGCAGTGTCACTTGAGCGCACGGCCAGCGCACGCCGAACAAAAGGGCCGACGTGTGCCAATTCACGGCCGCTGCTCCCGCGTGCGGGGCATCGATACAATCGCGCCCCTTTCGCCCTGGAAGCCCGCATGGCTGGTCCGCAAGGCTTCGTCGCCATCGACTTCGGCACCTCCAACTCGGCCGTCGCCCTGCCGCGGCCTGAAGGCGGCGTGCGACTGGTGGAACTGGAGCCCGGCCAGCCCACGATGCCGACGGCGGTCTTCTACCGCGCCGACACGCCGCCGCAGCAACTGGAGGCCGAGCGGCTGTACGGCCGCGCCGCGGTGGCGGCCTATGTCGAAGGTGTCGACGGGCGGTTGATGCGCTCGATGAAGAGCATCCTGGGCTCGAGCCTGCTTGACCAGGGCACCGACATCGGCGGCGGCCGCTCGGTGAAGTACCGCGACGTGGTGGTCGGCTACCTGCGCCACCTCAAGGCCCGCGCCGAGGCCGTGGCCGGCCACCCGATCACGCGCGCCGTGCTGGGCCGGCCGGTGTTTTTTGTCGACGACGAGCCCGAACGCGACGCGCAGGCCCAGTCGGCGCTGGAAGCGGCAGCGCGGCGGGCCGGATTCGCCGAGCTGCAGTTCCAGTACGAACCGATCGCCGCGGCGCTGGACTACGAGAGCACGGTGCAGCAAGAACGGCTGGTGCTGGTGGCCGACATCGGCGGCGGCACCTCGGACTTCTCGCTCGTGCGCGTCGGCCCCGAGCGCGCGCGCCGTGCCCAGGGTGCCGGGCGCAGCGCGCAGCGGCGCGACGACATCCTGGCCAACCACGGCGTGCACCTGGCGGGCACCGACTTCGACCGCCACGTCGAGCTGGCCTGCATCCTGCCGCTGCTGGGCTATGGCGCCCTGCGCCCGGCCAAGCCCGGCGAGCTGCCGCGCGAGGTTCCGAGCGGCGTCTACTTCGACCTCGCGACCTGGCACCTCATCAACACCGTCTACGCGCCGGCGCGGCTGGCCGAGCTGCGCAGCATGAAGAGCTGGTACGCGGACCCGCGCCACCACGCCCGGCTGCTGAGCACCGTCGAGGAGCATCTCGGCCACGCGCTGGCCGCTGCCGCCGAGCGCGCCAAGATCGACGTCGCGCAGCACGGCCAGGCGCTCATCGACCTCGACCTGCTCGAGCCCGGCTTGCGCTCGGCGCTGCGCGAGTCCACCGCCGCGGCGGCGATCGAGTCCGACCTCGAACGCATCGTGCGCGGCGCGGCGGAGACCGTGCGCCAGGCCGGCGTCGCGCCGTCGCAGGTGCAGACGCTGTACTTCACCGGCGGCTCCACCGGCCTGACGCCGCTGGTGGAGCGCATCGCGGCGTGTTTTCCGGCCGCGCAGCAGGTGCGCGGCGACCGCTTTGCCAGCGTCGCGCAGGGCCTGGGGCTGCACGCGCGCGCGGTGTTCGGCGCCGGCGCGTGATGCCGGCCGGCGGGCCGGCGCAACCGCCTACCGGTTGGCCGCCTTGTACGCGGCCACGGCCTTCTTCAGGTCGTCCAGCGGTTCGCAAGGCGTGCTGCACAGCCTGGACAGCGTGGCCAGGTGCGCTTCGGCAGCGGCGAGGTCGCGCTTCATCAACGCCAGCTCGCCGGCGTATTCCAGTGCGCCCTGGTGCCGGGGGTTGATCTTCAGCGCCGCGTCGTAGTGCTTCTGCGCGCCTTCCAGGTCGGGCCGCGCCTGCTTGCGCAGTGCGTAGCCCATCAGGTTGTTCCAGTCGGCGCTGCTGCTGGCGTTGACGCGCCGGAGCTCCTCGATGGCGGCGCCCCATTGCGCGGCCTTGATGTGGGCCTGCGCCGCGGCCAGCGGCTGCGCGGACGGCACCGTTTTCGCCACCGGTGCGGGCTCGGGCGTGTCGGCGGCCTGCGCCGCGCCGTGAGCGAGGGCGGCGAGCAGGAGCGCCGTGATCAGGCAGAACTTCTTCATCGGGGTCTCCGGGCGGTGGTCTTGCGCGCAGGGCGCGGGGCAGGGGTGCGCCGGCGCGGCGCTGCCGCGGCCTGCGGGCGGGGCCGCGAGACGTCGGCGATCAGCATCAGTGCCCGCACCACGTCCTGCACCGCCTCGGCCAGGTCGGCGGGCGGCTCCAGTGTTTCGATGACAGCGGCCAGCGCGTCGGCGTCTTCCAGGTCTTCGGGGTCGAAGTGCATGAACAGCAGCGCCAGCGGCTCGACCAGTTCGGGGTCGCCGAGCGCCGTCAGCTCGGGAAACAGCTCGGCGGCGGCGGCGAAACCCGCCACCCAGGGCAACACCGCCTCGCTGGGGGAGTCGCTGTCGTCGAGTTGGTAGATCCAGGGGTCGAACCAGTGCCGGTTGGCGATCGCCTGATCGAGTTCGGCGTGGCGCCGCAGCACCAGCTCCCGCAGCTCGTCGGTGGCAGCGCTGCTCGGCGCGGCGCGGCCTTCGAGGTCGAGCACGTGGTGCAGCCAGCGTTCGGCCGGCACCGGGCGTGGTTGCAGCAGCACGCCGCACAGAAAGCCGTCGAGCGCGCTGACGTCCAGCGGCTGCAGGTTCTCCGGCAGGCCGTCGAGCAGTTGCTGCAGCCGCTCAAGTGCGGCGTCGTCCGGGGCAGTGGCGGTTGACACGAGGAGAGCCCCCTGATTTGAAGGTCGCACGGCTGCGGCAAGCCGGATAGATTGCTGCCCATGGGCTGCCGCGGTGCGATTGTCGGGCAGGCGCAGTCCCCCGGTCCCAACGACGCCTTCTCCGGAAGGCTTTCCAAGGCCCGCTGCTTCGGCAGCGGGTTCTTTTTTGGGCTCGCCGGTGGCGGCCGCAAGCCCGGCCGTTGACGAGTCACCCATCGGTGACTATGCTCTTGTCACTTCAAAGTGACATGGAGCCTGGCATGGAACGACGGATCTTCGTGCGACTGGTGGGCGGCGGCGCCGTGTTCGCGGCCGCGGTACCCCTGGCGGCCTGCTCCAACGCCATCCCCGACGACGCGATCGCGGCCTGGAAGGGCCCGGTGAACGAGACCGACCCGCGGCGCTGGATCCTCGGCCACGCCATCCTGGCGCCGCACTCGCACAACCTGCAGTCCTGGCTCGTCGACCTGCGCGTGCCGGACGAGATCCTGCTGCGCTGCGACCCTGGGCGTCTGCTGCCGCAGACCGACCCGTTCTCGCGCCAGATCATGATGAGCCACGGCACGTTCCTGGAGCTGCTGGACCTGGCGGCGCGCGAACGCGGGCTGCGTGCCGAGACGACGCTGTTCCCCGAAGGCGTCTTCGGTCCCGAGCGCATCGACGGCCGCCCGGTGGCGCGCGTGCGCCTGGTGCCCGACGCGTCGGTGGCCCGGGACCCGCTGTTCGGCCAGATCCTGCATCGCCACACCAACCGCAATGCCTACGACCTGGCGCGGCCGGTGCCCGCGCCGGCCTGGCGGGCCCTGTCGGAGGCGGCGGCGGCCGCGGTGCAGCCGCACGACCTGCGCTTCGGCTTCGTCGGCACCGGGCAGGCGCCGGCGCTGCAGCGCCACCGCGATATCGCGCGCGCGGCCTGGAAGGTCGAGCTGACGACGCCGCGGGCGATGCTGGAGACTTTCAAGGTGCTGCGCGTCGGCGCCAGCGAGATCGCGCAGCACCGCGACGGTCTGTCGATGACCGACCCGATGGTCGTCGCGCTGACCCGGCTGGGCCTGTTCGACCGCAGCCAGGCGCCGGCGGCGGACTCGATGGCCACCACCGGGCAGATCAAGGACTTCGACCGCAAGATCGAGTCGACGCCGGCCTTCCTGTGGCTGGTCAGCCGCGGCAACGACCGCGCGACGCAGGTCAACGCCGGCCGCGCCTACGCCCGCGTGCAGCTCGCTGCCACGGCGCAGGGCCTGGCGATGCAGCCGCTGCAGCAGGCGCTGCAGGAGTACCCCGAGCAGGCCCGGCTGCACGCCGACATCCACCGCCTGCTGGACGCGCCGCAGCCCGCCGAGACGGTGCAGATGTGGGCCCGCGTGGGCTACGCGCAAGCCGTCCAGCCAGCACCGCGCCGCGGCCTGGACGCACACGTCGTGCGCGCATGAAGGGCCGCGAGCCGGCCGCTGGGCGCGCCGCCAAGACCCGGGCCGTCGCCACGGCTGCGCCGCGCGCGCGCGACCGCGCCGCCACCGAAGACCGCATCCTGGCCGCCGTGGGCGAGGTGCTGGTGCACGACGGCTTTGCGGGCGTCGGCGTCAACGCCATCGCCAAGGCGGCGGGCGTCGACAAAGTGCTGATCTACCGCTACTTCGGTGGCCTGCCGGAACTGCTGCGTGCATGGGGCCACAGCGGGCGCTTCTGGCCCCGTGTCGACGAGTTGCTGGGCGCCGCGCCGCAGGTCTTGCTGGCGCTGCCGGTGGCCGAGCGCTACGCGCGCTTCTTCGAACACTTCATCGACGCCCTGCGCGCACGCCCGCTGACGCTGGAACTGCTGGCCGCCGAAGTCGTTCAGCGCAACGAGCTGACTGCGATCCTGGAAGCCGAGCGCGAGGCCTGGGGCGAAGAAGCCAGCCGCGTGCTGGGCGGGCCCGAGTTCGCACGCGAGCCCTGGATGCAGGGCGTGACGCTGTTGCTGGTGGCCGGCGTGCAGTACCTGCTGGTGCGCTCGCGCCACATTCGCCTGTTCGGCGGGCTGGACTTGCGCAGCGACGAAGCCTGGCACCGGCTCAAGCAGTCGGTGCGCGAACTGGCGTTGCGCAGCTTCACACCGCACTAGACTTGAGGGCTCAACCACAGGAGCTGCAACCATGGGCGCACCCGAAGCCTTCACCCAGACCACCGACGTGGGCCACTGGATCGCCGGCGCGCTCCACCGTGGCAGCGGCAACCGCAGCCAGACGGTGTGGAACCCGACCACCGGCGCCGCCGCGCGCCAGGTGCTGCTGGCCAGCGTTGCCGACGTCAACGCCGCCGTGGCTGCCGCAGTGGCGGCCCAGCCGGCCTGGGGCGACCTGCCGCCGCTGCGCCGCGCGCGCGTGATGAACAACTTCCTCGCCCTGCTCAACCAGCACAAGGACACGCTGGCGGCGATGATCACCGCCGAACACGGCAAGGTCTTCACCGACGCCCAGGGCGAGGTCAGCCGCGGCATCGACATCGTCGAGTTCGCCTGCGGCATCCCGCAACTGCTCAAGGGCGACTACACCGACCAGGTCAGCACCGGCATCGACAACTGGACGCTGCGCCAGCCGCTCGGGGTGGTGGCCGGCGTCACGCCCTTCAACTTCCCGGTCATGGTGCCGATGTGGATGTTCCCGGTGGCGCTGGCCTGCGGCAACGCCTTCATCCTGAAGCCGAGCGAACGTGACCCGTCACCCAGCGTCTTCATGGCGCAGCTGCTGCAGCAGGCCGGGCTGCCCGACGGCGTCTTCAGCGTCATCCAGGGCGACAAGGTGGCGGTCGACGCGCTGCTCAAGCACCCCGACGTGCGCGCGCTTTCCTTCGTCGGCAGCACGCCGATTGCACAGTACATCTACGAGACCGGCGCCCACCACGGCAAGCGCGTGCAGGCACTCGGCGGGGCCAAGAACCACATGTCGTGATGCCCGACGCCGACATCGCGCAGGCCGTCGACGCGCTGATCGGCGCCGGCTACGGCAGCGCCGGCGAGCGCTGCATGGCGATCAGTGTGGCGGTGCTGGTGGGCGACGTCGCCGACAAGATCGTGCCGCTGCTGGCCGAGCGCGCCAGGAAGCTCAAGGTCAAGAACGGCATGGAGCTCGACGCCGAGATGGGCCCCATCGTCACCCAGGAAGCGCGCGACCGCATCGAGGGCTACATCGGCATCGGCGTCGACGAAG
>JAYUPN010000353.1:0-6498 GCA_043760065.1 Rubrivivax sp. | reverse complement strand
TCAACGACCAGTGTTCGCACTGCCACGGCCAGGACGGCTACAGCGCCGTGCGTGAACGCGACCTGCGCCGGCTGAAGAGCCGCTATGACGCCAAGTGGGAGGAGACGGCGCTGAACACGATCCGCAACGGCCGCGTCGACGCCGGCATGCCGACGTGGAAGGACATCCTCAAGGAAGGCGAGATCAAGGAGTTGATGGCCTTCCTGAACACCATCCAGCGTTGAGCCAGCTGCTGCCGCGTTGGCGGCAGCTCGTGTGCGACTCAGTTCGTGCGCGCCAGCCCCAGTCGTTCGACCGTCCGCTTCTCGGTCTGGTAGGCCTCGCGCATCGCCCGGCCGTAGTCTTCAGGGCCCAGGTAGGCCGGCTCCTGGTCGTAGCGAGCCAGCTCGGCCAGGTGGGCGGGGTCCAGCATCGCGGCGCGGAAAGCGTCGTGCAGCACCTGCACCACCTCCGCCGGCAGGCCGCGCGGGCCGGCCAGGCCGTAGGGCGAACTGGCGACGATGCCGTGGCCCAGCTCGCGCAGCGTCGGCACCTGCGGCCAGCGCCTGGTGCGCTGGGGTCCGAAGGTGACGATCAGGCGCAGCTGCCCGCCGTCGACGAAAGGCGCAAAGCCATTCGAGTTGATGCCCATCATGACCTGCCCCGACGAGACCGCGAGCATCTGTTCCGAGGTGCCCTTGTACGGCACGTGAACGTAGCGGATGCCGCGCCGCGCGCACAGCTCGTCCATCACGACGTGCGGCGTGGTGCCGATGCCGTTGGTGGCCACCGTCAGCAGGCCAGGATGCGCCAGCGCCCAGGCGAAGATGTCGTCCAGCGTGCGCCACGGGCTGGCTGCAGGAACGACGATGCCGAAGGTGACGCCGCTGACCTGCAGGATTGGCGTCGTGTCGCGGATCGGGTCCCAGCTCAGCTTCTGGATCCAGGGCGCGCGGAACACCGGCTGCGGCAGCTGGGCGATGGTGTAGCCGTCGGGCGCGGCCTGCTGCAGCAGCGGCATCACCAGCGTGCCGCCGGCGCCGGCGCGGTTGTCGACCACCACCTTCTGACCCAGCCGCTGACCGGCCAGTTCGGCCAGCAGCCGCATCGTCAGGTCGGTGGCGCCGCCGGCCGGCCACGGCACCCACAGCGTGATCGGCCGCCGCGGAAATCGATCGGGGGCCTGCGCCAGCACGGCGGACCAGGCGGGGCCGAAGGCCAGGGCGGCGAGTGCGGCGCCGAAGCTGCGCCTGCCGCGCGGAAGGGACATCGGGTTCAAGGGGGTCCTCCGCCGCGTTTGGCGAGTTGGCCAAAGCCGCGCTGCGGGTCGTAGCCCCAGGCCGCGGCGGCAAAACACAAGGCCAGGGTTCCGAGCACGACCCACGGCGCCCAGCCCGGGTCCTTGCCGTAGAGCGCAAAGCGCATCCACTCCACGGCGTGGGTGAAGGGGTTGAAGCGGGCCAGCTGGTAGACCCACACCGCGCCCGATTCCTCCAGCTTCCACAGCGGGTACAGCGCGGTGGAGATGAAGTACATCGGGAAGATGACGAAGTTCATCGTGCCGGCAAAGTTCTCGAGCTGCCGGATGTGCACCGACAGCAGCAGCCCCAGCGCGCCCAGCATCAGTGCCGACGACACAGCCGCCAGCAGCAGCTGCGGCGTCTGCGGCCCCCAGATCGGCAGCGTCGTGCCCAGCAGCGCGGCAACGGCGACAAAGGCGGCGGCCTGGGCCAGCGACAGCGTGGCGGTGGCCACCAGCTTGCTCAGCAGCACCCACCAGCGCGGCAGCGGCGCCGTCAGCAGCAACCGCATGAGGCCCATCTCGCGGTCGTAGACCATGGCCAGGCTGGACTGCATGCCGTTGAACAGCAGCACCATGCCCACGAGCCCCGGCGCGATGTAGACGTCGTAGGGGATGTAGGTGTCGTAGGGCTCGACCACCGCGACGCCGAAGACGTTGCGAAAGCCCGCCGCAAAGACCGCCAGCCACAGCAGCGGGCGCACCAGCGCCGACACCAGGCGGCCGGTCTGGCGCGAGAACTTGTGCACCTCGCGCGCGACGATCGCGCCCATGGCCTGCAGTGCATGGGCCACGCCGCGGCGCGGCAGCATTTCGCTCATGGTGCCCCCAAGACGCAGCGCGTCGTCCCCCCGAGGGGGAGCGAGCGCTTTCGGAGCGGCCGCGCGGCGCTCATCAGGCAACCTCCGTGCTTCGCACTGCGGTATTCGCCTTTCGGGCGGCCGGGCAGGCTCATGCGCGCGCCTTGCACAGCTTCTCGGGCGCGTCGGCGCCCAGCGTGTCGAGGTTGTTCTTCGGGTGCAGCACGCCTTCGGCGGGCGCCTGGCCGATGACGGCGATGCCGTCGCTCAGCAGCAGGGGCTGGCGCAGTTGACCGTCCCAGGGCCGGAAGCTCATCAGCACTCCCTTGGAGCCGTCGAGTTCGCCCTCGGCCAGGGCCTTGTGGAACGCGGCCGCGGGCCCCTTGGGCGTGGCCAGCGCGGCGCCGACGATGGCCCGGCCGGCGAGCCACACCGGCCAGTCGGCCGCAGCCATCGGCCGGCCGACGGCCTTGCGCAGCCGCCGCGTCACCTGCGGCGCGCCGAAGCGGTCGAACTGCGGCGACCAGGCCAGCGCCTGCAGGCCGCCGTCGCCCACCACCGGCCGCGGCAGGCCGGTGCGAAAGGGCAGCGAGGCCGCGAACTCGCCGTCGCTGTCGACCACCCAGACCACGTCGTAGCTGCCCGCGGTGGCCGCGCCGGTGAGCAGCAGCGGGTTGGCGAGGTCGCGCTCGCGCGGGTCGGCCGACAGCTTGAAGGGCTTGCGCGCGGCCAGCTTCAGGCCGTAGCGCCTGATCACCGACTCGACCATCGCGCCGCGATCGGCGTCGTCGGGGCCGACCAGCAGCAGCACCTGGCTCCAGCGGCGGGCCACCAGCCACTGTGCCAGCGCATCGGCGCGCATGCGGTCGCTGGGCACCAGGTGGAACAGGTGGCGGCGGCAGTCGGCCTGGCGCAGCGCATCCGCCGCCTGCCCGACGTTGAGCGTCGGCAGCCGCGTGCCGTCGGCGGCGGACACGGTCCAGTCCGCCGGCAGGTCGGTGATCAACGCGGCCGTGCCCGATGCTTCGAGGCGCGCCGCGGCCGCGCGCGCGGCCGCCGCGCTGGCGACCTCGACCACTTCGAGATCGATCCGCGCGCCGGCGGACTGCAGTTCGTCGCGGCTTTCGTCGAGCGCCACCTTCAGCGCCTCGACGGCCGGCCCGGCCGGGTGCGCCGGCAGCGCACGCTCCAGCCGTGCACGCGACAGGCGCTCGTCCTGCGCCGGCACCAGCAAGGCGACCTTGAAGGTGGCGCCCTGCGCGGCCAGGCTCAGGCCCGCGGCCAGGCCCGCCAGCAGGGCCCGCGGCAGACGCTGCCGCAGCAGGGCCTGCGCCGACGCCGCTGCGCCGTGGTGCAGAAAGGGTCGCTGGGAAGACGGCACTACTCGACCACCACCACCGAATGCGGCACGCGCCCGACCTTGATCGTCTTCGTCGCCTTGGCGCTGGCGACGTCGACGAAGCTCAGGTCGTCCGACAGGCCGTTCGTGACGAGCAGCGTCTGCCCGGTCTTGTCCAGGCCCAGGCCCCAGGCGCGCTTGCCCACCAGCACCAGGTCGGTGACCTTGCGCGAGGCCACGTCGACGAACGCCACGTGGTTGGCCTTGCCCAGCGCGACGAAGACGCGCTGGCCGTCGCGGCTGAGCGCCAGGCCCACCGGCGTGATGTCGGCGGCGCGCATGCCCTTGACCTCGAACTTGATGGTCGCCAGCGGCTTGTGTTCGCGGGTGTCAATCACCGTCACACTGGCGTCGAGTTCGTTGCTGACCCACAGCTGCGAACCGTCGGGCGTCAGCACGATGCGCCGCGGCCGCTTGCCGGCCTTGATCTCGTGCACGACCTTGCGCGTGGCCACGTCGACGGCCTGCACGACGCCCTTGACTTCGGACGTGACGTAGACCAGCTTGCCATCGGCCGACAGCTTCACGCCTTCGGGTTCGCCGCCGACCTTGACGGCACCGGTGCGTTTGCCGGAGGCCATGTCGACGATGCCCAACTCGGCGTCCTCTTCGTTGGACACGTACAGCGTCTTGCCGTCGGCCGAGAGGTCGAAGATCTCGGGGTCCTGGCCGAGCTCGATGCGGCGCAGCGACTTGCGCGTCGCCAGATCGATGACGTCGGCCTGGTGCGAGTCGCCGCAGGCCACCAGCAGCAGCTTGCCGTCGGCGCTGAGCTGCAGGTGGCGCGGCCGCTTGCAGGTGGCCACGGTGCCGGTCACGGCGCGGGTCTTCATGTCCAGCACCGTCAGCGCATGGTCCTTTTCGCTGGACACGTAGGCCACGCCCTGGGCGCACAGGGTGGTGGACCAGGCCAGCAGGGCGGCGGCGAGTCGGATCTTCATGCAGCGGTTCTTTCAGGGGCAGCGGCGGCAGGGCGCGCGGTGGCTTTCAGAAAGGCTTCCTCGAGCGTGGCGCCGCCGAGCATCGCGGCCACGGCCGCCGGTGCACCGTCGGCCAGCAGACGGCCCTGGTGCAGCACCAGCACGCGGTCGGCCGCATCGGCTTCGTCCACCAGGTGGGTGGCCCACAGCACCGTCGTGGCGCGCTCGGCGATGTCGGCGCGGATGGCCGCGAAAAGCTCGCGGCGCGATTTGGGGTCGAGGCCGACGGTCGGCTCGTCCATCAGCAGCACCGCGGGCCGGTGCAGCAGCGCGCGCACCAGTTCGACCTTGCGCCGGTTGCCGCCGGAGAGCTCGCGCACCGGGCGTTGCAGATCGGCCGTGATGCCGGCGCGGCCTGCGCCTTCGGCGATGCGCTGGCGCGCCAGTGCCGCGGGCAAGCCGTGCAGCGCGGCGTGGAAGCGCAGGTTGCGGTCGACCGACAGGTCGAGGTCGAGCGACATCTGCTGGAAGACGACGCCGATGTGCGCCAGTGCGGCCGCAGGCGACCGCGCCATCGCATGGCCTGCGATCTCGACGCAGCCGGCGTCTGCCGCAAAGAGCCCGGTGAGGACCTGGAACAGGGTCGACTTGCCGGCGCCGTTGGGCCCGAGCAGCACGCACAGCGTGCCCGGGCCGGCCTGCAGCGACACGCCGGCCAGTGCCGTGCGCTCGCCGTAGCGCTTGACCAGTCCGTCGACCAAGAGCGCCGCGGCAGCCATGTGTCAGGCCCAGCGCAACTTGCGGTAGACCTTGTTGCGGCTGATGCCCAGCTCCTTGGCGGCGGCGGAGATGTTGCCGCCGGCAGCCGCCACGGAGCGCCGGATGAGGTCGACTTCGACCGCCTCCAGCGAACGCGGCGGGCCTGCGCCGACGGCGGTCGTGGCCGACGAGCGCTGGGCAATGCGCTGGATGGCCACTTCGGCCTCGACCGCGGCCAGCACCTCGTCGGCCAGGCAGTCGGCGCTGATCTCGCGCCGGTTGGCGGCCAGGGCCAGCGCGGCGCGCAGCACGTTGACGAGCTCGCGCAGGTTGCCGGGCCAGGTGTAGGCGCACAGCAGTTCGCAGGCCTCGGCCGACAAGGGCGGTGCCGGTGCCGCGTTCTCGCGCAGCAGGATGCCGCGCGCCAGGCTCAGCAGGTCGCTGCGCTCGCGCAATGCGGGCAGCTGCACACTCAGGCCATTGAGCTGGTAGTACAGGTCCTCGTCGAAGCGGCCCTGCTCGACGAGCTCGCGCAGGCTGCGCCGGCTGCAGCAGATGAGCTGCAGGTCCACCGCCACCGGCTGGGTGCCGCCGAGCGGCATCACCTGACGCTCGCGCAGGATCTGTAGCAGCTGCAGCTGCAAGCCGCGCGGCAGCTCGCCGACGTCGCGCAGGACCAGCGTGCCGCCGCTGGCTTGCACGACGCGGCCGACGCTGGCCTGGCGCCGCTGGGCGCCGGTGCCGGTGCCGGTGCCGTCGCAGCCGAGCATGTCGGCCTCGAGCAGGCTCTCGTTGAGGGCGTCGCAGCGCAGGACCACGAAGGGTTGGTCGGCGCGCGCCGAGCTGGCGTGGACCGCACGGGCGAGGTGCAGCTTGCCGCTGCCGCCTTCGCCGACGATGTGCAGCGCGATGCCGCGGTCGATGACGCGCGCGACCTTGTCGAGCAGCGTGTGCAGCTGGGGGTCGCCGGTGCGCAGCGCGTCCAGCGGCGCCGTCGGCCGGATCGCGTTCGGCGCTGGCGCCCGGTGCACTGGCGCCGGCACCGCATCGGCGAGGCTGAACGGCGCCGGCGAATCGAAACGCGCCAGGATCTGGAAGCTGCGGCCGTCGGCGGTCTGCACCGGCATCGCCGTCGTCAGCGGCGAGCGGAAGCGGTCGACCAGCGCACCGACGCGCACGCCGAACAGCGAGTCCAGCGTGTGCGCGCGCAAGGCCGCGCCGTTGATCCCGAGCTGCTCGAGCGCGCCGCGGTTGGCGCCGACGATGCGGCCGTCGGTGCCGACGGCCAGCAGCCCCTCCATCAGCGTGCCGATGCCGTGCACCTTGCCGTGGAAGTGCAGC
>JAYUPN010000352.1:0-19250 GCA_043760065.1 Rubrivivax sp. | reverse complement strand
GAGGCCGAGCGCCAGGCGCTGGAAAGCGAACTCCAGCGGGCCAGCGCCTCGGCCAATCCCTTGTCCACAGCGGCAACGACAACGCAGCCCCAAGCGGCCCGTGCGCGCACGGTGGTCGGCACCCTCACGGCCGGCGAGATCGCCGAGCTGCTGTCCGGCGATGGCCGGCAGCTGACGCTGCAGGCGCTGTCGAAGATGCCCCTGATCGCGATCGACCCGCAGTTGCGCCGTCTGATGGGCGGCGCCGCCACCGCACCCTGATCGTCTGCCGACACAAGACCACAACCGAAACTACTGCCGATGACCCTTACCACCCTGCCCTTGGCCCGCCGCGCGGTCCGCCCACCCGTGCGGCAACTGCTGGCGGCCGCTCTCCTCGCGATGTGGGCCTGCAGCGGCCAGGCCGCACCGCTGGACGACATCCGGCGCCAGGTCGAGTCGAGCCAGTTCGACCAGGCCTACCAGACCGCGCAGGCCAATCCTCAGCTCATCGGCGACGTGCATTTCGACTTCCTGTACGGCGTGGCCGCCATCAACGTCGGGCGGGTCGCCGAAGGTCTGCTCGCGCTGGAACGGCACTTGAGCGCCGTACCCGCCAACGACCGCGCCCGGCTCGAGCTGGCGCGCGGCTACTTCCTGCTCGGCGAGTACCCGCGAGCACGCTCGGAGTTCGAGTTCGTGCTGCGCTACAACCAGCCCGCCGGCGTGCGCGCCAACATCGCCGGCTTCCTGCAGGCGATGCAGGCCCGCGAGTCGTCCGACCGCCGCGCCAGCGCCCGCTTCTACGCCGAACTCGGCGGCGGCTACGACAACAACGTCAGCGGCGGCACCTACAACCCAAGTTACCGGTTAGGCTCGGGGACCGGCGTTCCCGACCCGGCCAGCCGCCAGGTGGGCGACTACGTGGCCCAGGTGGCCATCGGCGGGCAGCACCAGATGCGTGTGTCCAACCGCATGTCGGTGTTCATCGGCGCCGACCTCGACCACCGCAAAAACGAGCGCGAAGAGATCTACGACATCAGCAACGGCAGCCTCTACGTCGGCTTCACGCAGCTCAGCGGCGCCGCGCTGTGGCGCACCACGCTCACCACCAGCCAGCTGCTGGTGGGCGGCACGCGCTACCGTGACGCCGTCCAACTGGGCACCGAGGCCAGCCTCACCTTCAGCCCGACGCAGAGCCTGTTGCTGTTCGCCCAGTACAGCCAGCGCAGCCACGCGGCGACGAACGAGAACCGCGACGGCCGTTTGATCAACCTGGGCGCGATGTTCACGCAGAACCTGTCGAACGCATGGGGCTCGCCTTCGCTCGGAGCGCGCCTGGTCTACGCGCAGGAAGACAACCAGCGCGGGCAAAGGGACTTCAGCAAGCAAGGCCCGCTGCTGCGCGTCTTCGGCTCGGTGACGCCACTGGAGCGCCTGCGCGTGTCGGCGGGCCTGTCCGGCTCTTTCGAGCGTTATGGCGGTCCTGACTTCGTCTTCGCGTCGGCGGGCGACCCGGACGCGGTGCGCGAAGACCAGTCGGTCAGCGCCGACGTGGTGCTGAACTACGCGCTGAACGCGCAGTGGTCGCTGCGCGCCGACGCCACCTGGGCCGTCACCGACTCCAACCAGGACCTGTACGACACCCGCCGCAAGGCCCTGACCTTCAAAGTGCGCTACCAGTTCTGAAGCCCGAGGAAACCATGCCCAACACCCTTTCCAGGTACCGTGCCGTCGCCGCAACGGCGGCCGCCTTCGGTCTGCTGGCCGGCCTTGCGCCGCTGGTCCAGGCCCAGGCACTTGAGGGCCGCATCGTGCAGGCGAAAGGTGATGTCCGCGCCGGCGGCTTTGCAGCCACCCGCGGCCAGGCTGCATCGGGCGCCCTGCTGGCCACCGGGGTCGACGGCGCCGTGCAGGTGCTGATGAGCGACGGCAGCGTGATCGCACTGCCGCCGGCCAGTGAAGTCCAGTTGCCCAAGGCCGGCAACCGGCAGCTGACGCTGCTGCGCGGCGGCCTCGCCCTGAGCGCAGCCAGCACACGCGAATGGCAGGTCGACCTGGGCAACCGCAGCCTGCGCACCACCGGCTTCCTGCGCCTGCAGGATTGCGCGGCCGCCTGCACCGAAGCGCAAGGCCTGTACGGCCGCATCGCCCAAGGCGAAGCGGTGCTGGAATACCAGGGCGGGCGCTCGGTGCTGCGCAGCCGCACCTTCCGCTGGGTCGACGCCACCAGCCGGCCCGAGTTGCTGGCCACCCAGCCGGCGCTGCTCAACATCAACGACACCCAGGCCGCCGCGGGCCGCGCGAGGGCCGACGTGGCGCAACTGCTCAAGACCGGCCTCGAAGCGTTCAATCAGGGCAACGACGCGCAGGCCGTGCAGGCGCTGGAGTCGGTGCGCAGCGTCGCACCCGGCGAGACGCTGGTGTCGTACTACCTGGGCCTGATCGCCTTGCGCCGCGAAGACAACGCGGCAGCGCTGAGCCTGCTGCAGCAGTACGCCCGCGAAGACCCCGAAGGTGCGGCATCGCGCGAGGTGCCCAAGACGCTGACGCTGCTGAGCTCGACCCAGCTGCAGCAGGAGGTGGCTCAGGCCGTGGCGCGTGAACGCGAGGTCGTGAGCAGCCCGCCCGAGCCCGGCAGCATCGCCGTGCAGGCCTTCGTCAACCAGGGTGACGCCAACTACCGCGCGATGGCCAAGGGGCTGGCGGCGATGATCATCGCCGACCTGTCCAAGGTGCCCGGACTGAAGGTGCTGGAGCGCGAGAAGGTGCAGTTGCTCGTCAACGAGGCCAAGCTCGGCGACAGCGGCCTCGCCGACAAGGCATCGGCGGTGCGCTCGGGGCGCTTGATGCGCGCAGAGAAGGTCGTGGTCGGCAACTTCGAGGTGCAATGATGCGCAACCCCATCCGTTTCATCGCCGCCGCATGGCTGGCCGCCAGCGGCGCCGCCGCGCAGGCCCAGGGCTTCGCACTCGAAGGTGCCGTCATCGACAGCCGCAGTGGCGCGAGCCTGGGCGTGATCAGCGAACGCGGCGACATCGCGGCGCTGTTCCGGGCCCAGAAGTCGATGACCTTCGGCATCCTGCGCGCCGCCGGCGTGTCGCTGGAGCAGCTCAGCCCCGAGGTCCGCGCCCGCATCGAACGTTTCCAGACCTCCAACGTCGAGGCCTTCCGCGCCTTCTCGCAGGGCCTGGAGCTCAAGGACCAGGGCCGCTTCGCCGAAGCGCGTGAGTCCTTCAAGCGCGCCGCCGAACTCGACCCCGGCTTCGGCCTGGCGGCTGATCAGCAGCAGTCGATGCCCGAGATCACGGTCTCGACCTCGCTGCAGATGCGCGCCGTGATGGCCGCCGCTGCCGGCGCCGCGGTGGAGCGTGGCAAGACCGCCTACGTCGTCGACCTGTCGCGCGCGCTGGCCGCGTTGCAGGCCGGGCAGACCGTGGTCACGGTGCCTTCGGCCGGCGACGCCTCGGCCCGCAAGGACGCGCTGGACTTCACCAGCAACCCCGCAGGTTCGACCAGCGCGTCGCTGCCGCGCCAGGTGGTGGCGCTGTCGTACACAGTCGGCAGTGACACCGCCACGCCCTTGAGCGCCGGCGGTTCCAACGAATGGCGTGGCGCCGAAGTGCTGATCCGCAGCAACCAGCTCGAGAGGATCGTCAGCACCAGCGCAGGCGCCGGCGTGCCGGTGGCCGACCGCGGCGCAGCCACCGTGGCGGGCACCGGGCAGACCACGATGAGCGACGGCGGCGTGGCCTATTGGGGCGCATGGCTTTCCACACCCACGGCATCGGCGGAACTCAACATCGCCGGCAGCACGGTGCGGGCGCCTTCGCTGGGTCGGGTGGATTACGTGTTCGCCGACGCACCGCGGGCCATGCCCGCGGCAGCGAGTGGCACCTTCACGCCGGCCGGCGGCTCGCTGGCTGGCGTGAGCGGCACCATCGGCGTCGACTTTGCGGGCCGCACCATCGCGCTGCGCGACCTGGGCTTCCAGATCGGCAGCCAGATCTTTGCCGGCTTGAATGGCAGCAGCAGTTACAGCGACGCCGTGCGGTCGGGCGCCTTCAGCGGCAACTACAGCTCGGGCACCTGCACCGGCTGCATCGCCTTCGACCCGCGCTCAAGCCTGTTCAGCGGCAACTTCGTCGGCCGCGACGCCAACGGCCTGGTGTTCTCGACCATCCTGCTCACCGGTGGCGGCAACACCGCGTCCGGCGTGCACCTCTTCACGCGGCCCTGAGCAGTCCGGCGGTGGCGCCGTGCGCTCAGCGCGCGGCGCCCAACGCCGCTTCCAGCGCCTGCTGCAGGTCGGCCTGCAGGTCGACCACCGCCTCCAGGCCCACCGAGAAACGCACCAGGTGGCCCTTCAGGCCGTGGCCGTCGCCGCGCATCGATGTCAGGTCGTAGGGCACGACCAGGCTCACCGGCCCGGCCCACGAAAATCCGATGCGGAACAGGCGCAGCGCGTCGACGAAAGCATGCACCTGCTCGCGGCTGAAGCGCTCGTCGAGCAGGATCGAGAACAGGCCTGCCGCCGCCGTGCAGTGCGTGCGCCAGTGCGCGTGGCCGGGTGACCCGTCGACGGCCGGGTGCAGCACGCGCGCGACCTCCGCCCGCGTGCCCAGCCACTGTGCCAGCCGGCGACCGGCCGCGTCCTGCGCCGCGTAGCGCACGGCCAGCGTCGGCAGTCCGCGCAGCACGAACTCGGCGTCGTTGCCGGCCACGCCCAGGCCCAGCCGCATGTGGGTGCCCTTGATGCGTTCGTGCAGTGCCAGGTCGCGCGTCGTCACCGAACCCATCAGCACGTCGCCGCCGCCGCTGGGGTACTTGGTCAGCGCCTGCATGACGATGTGGATGCCGTGCTCGAAACCGCGCAGCGCGACACCCGCGCCCCAGGTGTTGTCCAGCGCCGTCGTCACGCCCTTGGCGCGTGCCACGCGCACGAGCTCGGTGAGGTCCGGAAACTCCATCGTCACCGAGCCCGGCGCTTCCAGCCACAGCAGCTTGGTCTGCGCTCCGATCAAACGCTCCAGCGCCGCGGCGTCCAGCGGGTCGTAGAGGCGGTGCGCGATGCCCCAGCGCTTGAGTTCGTGGCGCGCGAGTTCGCGGCTCGGGCCGTAGACGTTGGCCGGCAGCAGCACCTCGTCGCCGGGCGACAGCAGCGCCATGTCGACCAGCGCCACCGCGGCCAGGCCGCTGGGCACCAGCACACACTGCAAGCCGCCTTCGAGCGTGGCGATGCGTTCCTCCAGCAGGTAGGTCGTGGGCGTGCCCATCAGGCCGTAGCTGTAGGTGTCGCGCCGCCGCCAGTCTCGTGCGCGCAGCGCGGCGGTGTTGGGGAAGATGACGGTGCTGGCCTTGAAGACGCCGGGTGTCGGCGCTTCGAAACCGGCCGGCGGCTGGTAGGGGTGGTGGATGAGGTCCGTGATCAGGTCTTGCGGCATGGTCGCTGGATGTTCCGGGGGTCGATGTTCAGATCGGCAGCGCCACCAGGTCGTGGCCGTCGGTGGCGACGACGCGGGCGCGCGTGAACTCGCCCACCTTCAGCGTCTTGCTGGCCTTCTCGGGCGCCAGCAGGCGCACCGTGCCGTCGATCTCGGGCGCGTCGGCGTAGCTGCGGCCGACACCGCCCTTGCGGCCGAGCGCCGGCGCGTGGTCGACCAGCACCTGCATCGTCGCGCCGACGCGGCGCTGCAGCTTGGCCGTGGAGACGGCTTCGGCGACGGCCATGAAGCGCGCGCGGCGCTCCTCGCGCACGGCCTGCGGCAGCATGCCCGGGAGCTGGTTGGCCGCAGCGCCGTCCACCGGCGAGTAGGCAAAGCAGCCGGCGCGGTCGATTTGCGCCTCGCGCATGAAGTCCAGCAGCGTTTCGAATTCGGCCTCGGTTTCACCCGGGAAGCCGGCGATGAAGGTCGAGCGCACGACGATCTCGGGGCAGATCTCGCGCCAGCGCGCCAGCCGCTCGAGGTTGCGCTCGCCGCTGGCCGGGCGCTTCATGCGCTTGAGCACGTCGGGGTGCGCGTGCTGGAACGGCACGTCCAGGTACGGCAGGATGCGGCCCTGGGCCATCAGCGGCAGCACCTCGTCGACGTGCGGATAGGGGTAGACGTAGTGCAGCCGCACCCAGGCCCCGAAAGGCTCAGCCAGCGCGGCCAGCCGCTCGCACAGGTCGAGCATGCGCGTCTTCACCGGCTGGCCGTCGAAGAAGCCGGTGCGGTACTTGATGTCGACGCCGTAGGCGCTGGTGTCCTGGCTGATGACCAGCAGTTCCTTGACGCCGCTTTCGAAGAGCGCCCGCGCGTCGCCCAGCACGTCGCCGATCGGGCGCGACACGAGGTCGCCGCGCATGCTGGGGATGATGCAGAAGGTGCAGCGGTGGTTGCAGCCTTCGCTGATCTTCAGGTACGCGTAATGGCGCGGCGTGAGCTTGATGCCGGCGATGCCCCTGAACTCTGCGCGAGCGGCGGGTACGAGGTCGACGAAGGGGTCGTGCGGCTTGGGCACGTGCAGGTGCACGGCGTCCATCACCTCCTGCGTCGCGTGCGGCCCGGTCACGGCCAGCACCTTGGGGTGCATCTGCCGCACCAGGTTGCCGCCGTCGGCGCCGGCCTTCGCACCCAGGCAGCCGGTGACGATGACGCGGCCGTTGCCGGCCAGCGCTTCGCCGATGGTGTCCAGGCTCTCCTTGACCGCGTCGTCGATGAAGCCGCAGGTGTTGACGATGACGAGGTCGGCGCCGGCGTAGGTCTTGCTGGTTTCGTAGCCTTCGGCGCGCAATTGCGTCAGGATCAGCTCGGAGTCGGTCAGCGCCTTGGGACAGCCGAGAGAGACGAAGGCGATCGTCGGGCTGATGGTGGCGGCATCCGCCGAGTGAGCTTGGGTCATGGGCCGGATTCTCGCCGATCACCCGTGAGCGCGTGAGCCGCGCGCCGTGCCATCGGGCAAGCACCCGTCTTCGGCGGCCGCCCAAGTCGCCGCGAGATCTGGGCGTTCGTCCCACGGTCGAACGGTCACTTGCCGGCGGTCAGGCGTCGCAGGAGTATTTGGCCGGAGCACGGGAGTTCGGCCGCAAACGGGTACACCTGTGGAACTGGGTTGGAGCAAGTCGTTTGATGATCTCGGCCCCCCATGAACTTCATCGAGGGCCTCGACCGACGGGGCCGATTGGCCTATCGTCACGGAAGCCGGGCCATTGAACGAACTGTCCTCGTTACGGCGGGCACTGTGGCGGCCGTGAATTCACTGAGCAGCGCCGCGCACGACATGAGCTCGCCGGCGCGGCAACCTCGCTTCCAGGCAACGGGCGGCTCCCTGACTCCCCACTGATCGCTGTAGCGGAGTGACGATGATTCGACGCAGGTTTGCCTCCGGCCTCGCCCTCGGCGTCGGCATGGCACCGCTGTCCGGCCGCGCGCAGACCGCCGGCAGGATCGCTCGCGTCGGATACCTCTCCAGCGCGAGGCCGGCGACCGAGGCCGAGCTGCTGCGCGACCCCTGGAGCCTCGAGATGCGTCGACTCGGCTGGATCGAGGGCCGCAACCTGGTCGTGGAGCGACGTCTCGCCGACGGCAAGTTCGAACGCATGCCCGCATTGGCGCAGGAACTCGTCGAGGCCAGGCTGGATGTGATCATGACTCTGGCGCACTCGGACGCAACGTACGTACGGCGGCTCACATCCAAGCTGCCGATCGTCCTCGTCTACAACGGCATGGATCCGGTCGAGGACGGCCTGATTGACAGCTTCGCCAGGCCGGGCGGCAACGTCACCGGCGTGTCGCGCATGCTGGGCGAGACGCGCGCCAAGCGCCTGGAGCTGGTCAGAACGCTGTTGCCTGCGGCCGGCCGCATCGGGGTGCTGGCACCCGCCCCGCTGGGTTCCGGCGACGCCGGTCAGCAGGCGAAGCTCGAGACCGCACTGCGCAGCGCGGCACGGGCACTGCGGATCGAACTCGACTTCCACTGGTTCAGGAACCTGGACGAGCTGATGGCCGCGTTTCCCGCTCTCGGCGCGGGGCGAACGCAGGCGTTCCTGCTCGAGCCGACGTTCCAGACCTATGTCAACCGCGCCCGCATCGCCGCACTGGCGCTGCAGCACCGCCTGCCCGGCGTCTTCACGCTGCGCGAGTACGCCGCAGCGGGTGGACTGATGTCCTACGGCCCCGATTGGCCGACGATCTTGAAGCAGCTCGCGCAGCAGGTCGATCGCATCCTGCGTGGTGCGAACCCCGGCGGGCTGCCGATGGAACAGCCGACCCGTTTCGATCTGGTACTCAATCTGCACACGGCCAAGGCACTCGATCTCGTCATGCCGCAGCCCCTGCTGCGCAGAGCCGACGAGTTGATCGAGTGATCAACGGGTGGCGCGGCCTGCCGCCAGCCGGAACGGCAAGGGTCCGCGCCCGTCGAAACGGCTGCGCAGCCGCTTCTCGAGGGGTCGAACGGATTGTGCGTGTACTCAGGATGCAGCTTCCTGCCCCCTCCTTCTTGCCCCCTCCTTCTTGCCCCATTGGCCAGGCCGCCCCGTGAACAGCCCGTGCGTCGCAGGCCTTCTCACGATCGACCGCTTCGCGCCGATGGGTTCGAGGCAGGGAATGTCGCTGAGGGCGCCTTGGCCGACCTGAGGGCGGGCAAGAAAGATGAGCTCATTGCGCGATGCTGATGCACCGCGCTACCCGTCTCGACGCGCTACTTCTTGGCCGGCGGAAAGCCGGCCATGCCGGGGAACAGATTGCCCGCTTCCTGCATCTTCTCGAGCATCGCGCGGCCCTGCTCGACATAGGTGCCCATCAGGCCCTGCAGGGCGTTGGGCTGGGCGCTCATGAACTGGCTCCAGAGCTCGGGGTTCAGCCGCTTGGGGTCGTACAGGCCGGCGCTCTGGGCGACGAACTGCTTCTGCAGCTCGGCGAAGGTGCTCATGTTCTGCTCGAGCATCGAACCCATCACGCCCTGCATCGCGTGGCCGTAGAAACGGATGATCTGGCTCAGCGTGGCCGCCGTGAACATCGGCACGCCGCCGGACTCTTCTTCCAGGATGATCTGCAGCAGGATGCTGCGCGTGAGGTCCTCCGACGTCTTGGCGTCACGGACTTCGAAGGCATCGCCGGCCAGCACCATCTGCTTGACGTCGGCCAGCGTGATGTAGCTGCTGGTCTGGGTGTCGTACAGGCGCCGGTTGGGGTACTTCTTGAGCACGCGAACCGCGCTCGCGGCATCACCTTCGGGCGGTGCGGCCTGGGCTCGGCGGGACGTGGGCATGCGGTGCTTTCTTGGCTGGCAGAACGAAGCTCATTCTAGGAGCCGCTCGCCGGCACTCCCGCCGGGGGTTTCACCCGGTCGATTCCGGCAGGCCGCGGGCCACGAAGTGCGGGTTCTCGAAACCGGGCTTGCCGTAGCGCAATGGCGCGCCCTGCAGGTCCAGCACCTGCCCACCCGCGGCGCGCAACACGGCATGCCCGGCCGCGGTGTCCCATTCCATCGTGCGGCCCAGCCGCGGGTAGAGGTCGGCCTCGCCGGCGGCGATGAGCCCGAACTTGAGCGAGGACCCGACCGCGATGCGGCGCAGCACGCGGCGGCCACCGAGCCACGCAAGCATGGCGGCTTCGTCGCCGTGCGAGCGGCTGCAGGCCAGCACCACGCCATCGGCGGCCGGACGTCGGCAGGCGATGGCCAGGCGGCCCCGCGCATCCTGCCGCCACGCCCCGTGCCCCACCACGCCGGCCACCAGACGGTCGGCCACCGGCTCGTAGACCACGCCGAGCACCGGTTCGCCGTTCTCGACGAGCGCGATGTTGACGGTGAATTCGCCGTTCCTCGACACGAACTCGCGCGTGCCGTCCAGCGGGTCGACGAGCCAGAACCGCGCACCCGGCGCGGGTGCCTCGCCGCGTGCCGCAGCCTCTTCGGCGACGATGGGAGTGCCGGGCGACAGACCGCGCAAGGCGTTGAGGATGCAGCACTCGGCCACTTCGTCGGCCGCCGTCACCGGCGACGCATCGGACTTTGCGCGAACCGCGAAGTCGCTGCCGTACACCTGCATGACCAGCGAACCTGCCTCGCGCGCGATGCGCTCGATGGCGGGCAGGAGGTCCACCGCACCCACGTTCTCAGACCGGCTGCGCATCGGGCCCCCCGTCGCGGTGATTGACCAACCCCAGCAGCCGCTTCAGCAGCCGCCAGACGAAGCGCAGGAACAGCAGCGTCAGCAGCGCCTCGCCCATCGTCACGACGAAGGCGAAGAAGGCGTTCCAGCGCAGCTCGCGCGCCTTGAACTTGGCCACCGCACGGTCGCGCGAGGTCTCGATGCTGTCGTAGAAGCTCGGGATCACGAGCAGCGTGAGCAAGGTGCTGGTGATGGTGCCGCCGATGATCGCCACCGCCATCGGCCGGTAGAACTCGCCGCCTTCGCCAACGCCGATGGCCACCGGCAGCATGCCGGCGATGAGCGCGAAGGTCGTCATCAGGATCGGCCGCAACCGCAGGCGTCCGGCGGCCATCAGCGCTTCTTCGCGGTCGACACCCTGGCGCTCCAGGTTGCGCGCCGCGTCCAGCAGCAGGATCGCGTTCTTCGCCACCAGGCCCATCAGCATGATGACGCCGATGAAGCTCATCAGGTTGAGCGTGCCGCGCGTGATCAGCAGCGCCAGCACGACGCCGATCAGGCTCAGCGGCAGCGACAGCATCACCGCCAGCGGCGCCGTGAAACTGCCGAACTGCATGACCAGGATCAGGTACATCAGCGCCACGCCCGACACGAGGGCGATGCCCATCTGCTTGAACACCTCCTGCTGGTCGCGCGAAGCGCCGGCCAGCTCCAGCCCATAACCCGGTGGGTAGCTCATGTCGCGCGCCAGCTTCAGCGCGTCGGCCGTCACCTCGCCAGGCGAGCGGCCCTGCGCGTTGGCTCCGACGCTGATCGTGCGCTTGCCGTCGGCGTGCTGGATCTGGCTCGGGCCCTTGCCCATCGTCACGGTGGCGATCTGTTCCAGCGGCACCATGCGGTTGCTGCCGCTGACCGCGATCGGCAGCCGCTCGATGTTGCTGGCGTCGACGCGGTCGTTGGGGTGCAGGCGCACCGACACGTCGCGCGTCTCGCCCGCCGGGTCGACCCAGTCGCCGACCTCGACACCGGCAAAGGCCACGCGCAGCGCCTGCGCGGCGTCACTCACCGAGATGCCCAGCGTGTTGGCCAGCCCGCGGTCGAGCTCGATCTTCAGCTCGTTCTGCGGGTCCTGCTCGGACAGCCCGACGTCCACCGCACCCGGCACCTGGCGCAGCTTGTCCATGAACTGGTGGGTGATCTCGAGCAGCTTGCGCGACTCCGCACCCGTGAAGCGGATCTGCACCGGCTTCTGCGCGCCGTTGTTCAGGTCGTCCAGCACCACGTACTCGGCGCCCACCAGCCGCGCCGTCAGGCCGCGCAGCTCCTGCGCGATCTCGGTGGCCGAGCGCTTGCGCTGCGTGCTCTTGCCGACGTCGACGTAGATGCGGCCGCCGCCCGGGTTGACGTAGCTGTTGGTGGCCTTGACCTCGGGCAAGGTGCGCGCCAGCGTCGCCGCGGCCTCGACCTTCAGGCGGCCGTACTCCAGGCTGCTGCTGGACGGCGTGCGCACCTCGATGGCCACGACGCCGGCGTCGGAGGCCGGCAGGAAACTGGAGCCGCCGAACTTGGCCTGCAGCGCGATCGCCGCCGCCAGGCTGAGCACCGCGAACACCACCATCCAGCGGCGGTGGTGCAGCGCCCAGGCGATGATCCGGCCGTAGCGGTCGGCCTGGTGGTCGAACCAGCGGTTGAAGCCGGCCAGCCACTTGCTGATGCCGCGTTTGGGCGCCAGGTGGTGCCCCGGCGGGTCGCCCCAGTAGGCCGACAGCATCGGGTCGAGCGTGAAGCTGATGAACAGGCTGACCAGCACCGACGCCACCACGGTGACGCCGAAGGGCCGGAACCACTCGCCGCTGACACCGGGCATGAAGGCCACCGGCACGAACACGGCGACGATCGAGAACGTCGTCGCCGCCACCGCCAGGCCGATCTCCGCCGTGCCCTGGCGCGCGGCGGTGATGCGGTCTTCGCCGCGCTCCATGTGGCGCACGATGTTCTCGCGCACCACGATGGCATCGTCGATCAGCACCCCGATCGCCAGGCTCAGGCCGAGCAGGCTCATGAAGTTGAGCGTGAAGCCCGCCAGCCACACCGCGATGAAGGCCGCTACCACGCTGGTGGGCAGGCTCAGCGCGGTGATCAGCGTCGAGCGCCACGAGTTCAGGAACACGTAGACCACCAGCACCGTCAGCCCAGCACCGAAGACCAGCGCGTGGATGACGTTGTTCAAGCTGTCGGCCGCGTTCTCGCCGCCGTCGAGCGTGACTTCCAGCTTCGTGCCGGTGGGCAGCGACTTATTGATCTCGGCCACCAGCTGGCGAATCTCGTTGGCGACGCTGATGGTGCTGGCTTCGCGCGTGCGCGTGACCGACAGGCCGACGTTGGGGTTGCCGCTGCGCACCGAGAATCCGCCCAGCTCGGCGAATCCGTCCTGCACCGAGGCCACCTGGGCCAGGCGGATCAGCTCGTTGCCGCGCCGCTTGATGACGATCTGCTCGAACTCGGCCGGTGACTCGATTCGCCCGACCAGGCGGATGCTGCGGTCCTCCAGCGTGCCGCGCACCTTGCCCACCGGCGCGGTGGCGTTCTGCGCGCGCAAGGCGGCCACGACCTCGGTCACCGACACCGCGTACTCGCGCAGCTTCTCGGCGTGCAACAGCACGCTCAGCTCACGCCGCAGCGAACCGTTGACGTTGACCACCGCCACGCCCGGGATGGCGCGGAAGCGGTCGGCCAGCTGGTCCTCCGCCAGGCGCGAGATCGCAGCGTGGCCCTGGGTCGACGACGACAGCGCCAGCTGCATGATCGGCTGCGCCGCCGGGTCCAGCCGCTGCAGCACCGGCTCGCGGATCTCGCTCGGCAGCTTGTGGCGCACCGAGCCGATCGAGTTGCGCACCTCGTCGGCGGCCTCGATCATGTTCTTGTTGAAGTTGAAGATCAGCACCAGGCGCGCGTTGCCTTCGCTGGCCGTGGACTGCACGCGGTCGACGCCTGCGATGCCCTGCAGCGCTTTTTCGATGCGGTTGATGACCTCGCGCTCGACCGTGTCGGGGCTGGCACCGGGGTAGCTGATGCCCACCGTGAGCACCGGCTGCTCGACGTCGGGGATCTGGTTGACGCGCAGCTTGGACAGCGCCAGCAGGCCCAGCGCCATCAGGCCGATGATGATGACGACCATCGCCACCGGGCGCTTGATGCTGAATTCGGAGAGGAACATGGCCGCTCCTTCAGTTGCGGGCGGCCGAAGCCGCTGCAGCCGCCGACGGCGCCACGGCAGCGACCACGGGCTTGGCGAACTCGACCTTCTGGCCGTCGGCGAGCGTGCTGCCCGGGCTGCGCAGCACACGGTCGCCGGCGGCCAGGCCCGCCAGCACGGGGAAGTCGCCGCTGCGCGGGTCGCGCTCGCCCAGTTGCACCGCCACCTTCTGGACGGCGCCACCGCCGACACGCCAGACGTGCGCTGCTTCGCCCGTGCGCACGACCGAGGCCTCGGACAGCATCAGCGCCTGCACGCCACCGGTCTCGACGCGACCTTCGGCAAACAGCCCCGACACCTTGGGCGCCGCCCCCGGGTCGGCAAAGGACACGATCACCTCGACCTGCCGCGTCGTCGCGTTGGCCGCCGCGTCGACGCGCTTGATCCTGCCGGCAAACACCGTCTGCGGGAAGCCGTTGACACGGAAGCTCACCGGCTGACCGGTCTTCAGCTCGTGCATGCGGTCGGCCGAGACCAGGCCCTCGAAACGCATGCTGCGCGGGTCGATGACCTTCAGCAGCTCCTTGCCCACCGCGGCGGTGTCGCCCACCGAGACCTTGCGCTCGCTGAGCACGCCGTCGAAAGGCGCGCGCACTTCGGTGCGGCGCAGCTGCTGGCGCGCAGTGGCGCCGCGCGCGCGTGCCGCCACCAGGTCGCTCTGCGCGTTGTTGCGGCGCACCTCGGCATCTTCCAGCGCCTGCATCGAGGTCATGCCCTGCACCTGCAGCGTCTTCAGCCGCTGCACCTGGCGCTCGGCCTGCTCGAAGGCCTGGGTCGACGCGCGCACGGCTTCGTCGGCAGACGTCAAGGTGTCGCGGATGGCCGCGTCGTCCAGCCGCACCAGCAATTCGCCGGCGCGCACCGGCTCGCCGTTTTCCTTCAGCACCTGCTGCACGATGGCGCCGACCTCGGCGCGCAGGTCGGCCCGGCGTTCGGGCTGCAGCGAACCCGAGATCACCGGGCCGGTGGCCTGCAGCGTGGCACTGACCGTGCGCAGATCCTCCGGCGCCAGCAGCAGCACGGCAGCGGGCTTGGCGGGAGCGTCGCCTTTGGCGCCGGTGCCCGCAGCACTGGCGGCAGCCTTGTCGGAGACCTTCCCGTCCGCGCCGGGGCGACCGCAGGCCGACAGTGCCAGGACAACGATCACGACGAAGAACTGATGAGGCATGGCAGCTTGGCCCGCGCTCGTTGCTGCGGGCCACGGTGGTTGAAGCAACCGCGAGACTAACGCCCGGCGTGCCCACCGCAATGCCCCGTGCGACGAAACCGCAGCCGAGACCCGCGAACGGTTCGATCGGACGCCCGGCTTGCCGGCCACGAAACGCGTCCGGGCCATGAAAAAAGCACCTGGCATCGCTGCCAGGTGCTCTTGTGCCTACCGTGTTTGGTAGGCGCGAATGGACTCGAACCATCGACCCCCACCATGTCAAGGTGGTGCTCTAACCAGCTGAGCTACGCGCCTGAGGAGCCCGAGAGTATATAGGACCCGGACGGCCCGTCATCCAGCGCTCAGCGCCGGCGCGCGTGACGAACGCCCGCCAGGCGCGTGATCTGGTTCAGCACGTGCGGCAGCCGCGCCGTGTCGGTGACTTCGACCGTGAAGCTCATGCGGGCGGTGCCCTGGTCGCGGGCCCTGTCCTTGGCGCTGGCGGTCTGCACGCCGGTGACGTTCATGCGGTCCTTGGTGAAGACCTCGGAGATGTCGCGCAGCAGGCCCGGTCGCTCATCGGCCTCGACCAGCACCTCCAGCGGGTACAGCGGCAATCGCTCGCCGCCGGGGTGGCCCCACTCGACGTCGATGACGCGGCCGGGCGAGCCCAGCGCCATGTGGCGCAGGTTGCTGCAGTCGCGCCGGTGCACGGCGACGCCGCGGCCGCGCGTGACGAAGCCGGCGATGGCGTCCGGCGGCGCCGGGCGGCAGCAGCGCGCCAGGTTGGTCAGCAGCGAGTCCATGCCCACCACCAGCACGCCGCCGCGGCCGCCACCGGCCTCGCTGCGCGGGCGGTGCAGCAGCACGCGGTCGGCGTCGGGCTCGCGCTCGGCCGGGCGCAGCAGGTTCTCGATGTTGCGCAACGAGAACTCGTCCTTGCCGACGACCTCGAACAGCGCGTCGGCGCCCTTGAAGCCGAGCTGTTCGGCCAGCGCGTCGCGCTCGATCGCCGTGCGGCCTTCGCGCTGCAGCAGCTTTTCCACCAGCTCGCGGCCGCGCGCGATGGTCTGCGACTGGGCCTGGGCATTGAACCAGGCGCGCACCTTGGCGCGCGAACGCGGGCTGGCCAGGAAGCCGAGCTCCGGGTTCAGCCAGTCCAGCGATGGGCCGCCTTCCCTGACCGCCACCACCTCCACCGTCTGGCCGGACTTCAGCGGCGTGTTCAACGTCATCAGCACGCCGTCGACGCGGGCACCGCGGCAGCGGTGGCCGAGGTCGGTGTGCAGCGCGTAGGCGAAGTCCACTGCGGTGCCGCCCGCCGGCAGGTCGATGATCGTGGCCTGCGGCGTGAAGACGTAGATGCGGTCGTCGAAGGCCGGCGTGCCGCTGTCGTGCTGGCCCGCGAAGTCGCGTTCCCAGGCCAGCAGTTCGCGCAGCACGGCCTTGCGCGCTTCGGCCATCCGCTCTTCGAAGTCTCCCGCGGCCGCCACGCCGGCGTAGCCGCGCACGCCGGCCTCCTTGTACATCCAGTGCGCGGCCACGCCGTGCTCGGCGTGCTCGTGCATCGCGCGGGTGCGGATCTGCACCTCGAGCGGCCGGCCGTCGGAGCCCAGCACCACGGTGTGCAGGCTCTGGTAGCCGTTGGGCTTGGGCCGCGCGATGTAGTCGTCGAACTCGCCGTCGACCGGCCGGAACGCCTCGTGCACGCGTGCCAGCGCCGCGTAGCACGCGGCCACGTCGTCGACGATGACGCGCAGTGCCCGCGCATCGAAGACGCGCCCGAAGTCCAGGCCCTTGCCCTGCATCTTCTTCCAGATGCTGTACAGGTGCTTGGGCCGCCCCTGCACGTCGGCCTGCAGCCCGTGGCGCGCCAGCAGCGCCATCAGCTCGGCGCGCGCGGCGACCACGCTGTGCTCGCGCACCGCGCGTGTCTGCTCGACCAGGCGCGCCATCTGCTGGTACTCGGCGGGCTGCAGGAAGCGGAACGACAGGTCCTCCAGTTCCCACTTCACCTGCCAGATGCCCAGCCGGTTGGCCAGCGGCGCAAACACCTGCAGGCTCTCGGCGGCCAGTTCGGCCGGGCACGGCAACTTGCTGGCGGCAAACCAGCGCAGGGTCTGCAGACGGGAGGCCAGCCGCAGCAGCACGACGCGCAGGTCGCGCGAAAAGGCCAGCAGCATCTTGCGCACGCGCTCGGTCTGCTGTGCACGCTGCTCGGGTCCGACGTGCGCCGCGCGCGCGGCGCGCTGGATCTGCACCAGCTTGCGCGTCAGCGTCACCAGGCTGGCGTAGGACTCGCCGAAGGCCTTGCGCACCACCTCCTCGGGGCGCTGCAGATAGTCGCCGGCGTAGACCAGGTAGGCGGCGGCGCACAGCGCCGGCGCGGCGCCGATGCCGCGCAGCACCGCGGCGACACCGTCGGCATGGCCCAGGGCGTCCTCGCCCGTGTCCAGCAGCTGCGCCGCCAGCAGAGGTTCGGCGAAGGCGCGGGCGCGCTGCACCGGGTCGACACCCGGCTCGTCGGTGACGCTGGCCAGGTGGACGATGGCGGCCGCACCTTCGGGCGCAACCACGGCCAACGGCTTCATGGCCCGAACAAGAAGTCCCGCACCACCGCGCGCTGATCGCCCTGCACCAGGGTCGGCGCATGGCCGACGCCGGCAAACTCGTGCAGCCGCGGTTTCGGGCCGCGCGCCGTCATCGCTTGCGCGGTCTCGAGCGACAGCAGGTCGGACTCGGCACCGCGCAGCAGCAGGGTCGGGCAGCGGATCTGGTCGTAGAGATGCCACAACAGGGCCTGGCCCGCCGCCGCAGACGCGGGCGTGATGGCGCGCACGGGCACCGCGATGGCGGGGTCGTAGCGCGGCTTGAAACCGCTGATCCCGTCCTTGACATCGGCCACGAGCTGCGGCCGGGTCAGCGCCAGCCACTGCTCGCGCGTGTGCGGGCCGAAGCCGTGCGAGATGAGCTGCAGCGCGTCGGCAGCTTCTTCCTCGGTCTTCCAGTGCATCGGCACGCCCAGGTAGCTGCCCAGGCGCTGCATGAAGGTGCGCTCGACCACGGGCCCGAAGTCGTTGATCACGAAGCGGCGGATCGGACTGTTCGCCATCGCTGCGATGCCCAGGCCGATCATCGCGCCCATCGAGGTGCCGACCCAGTCGACCTGCTCGACGTCCAGCCTTGCCAGCAGCGTGACCATGTCGGCGACGTAGGTCGGCACGGCGTAGCCCTGCGCATCGGCCAGGCGGTCGGACACGCCGCGACCGACGACGTCGGGACAGATCACGCGGGCGTCGCGGCACAGGTCCTGCGCCAGCACGTCGAAGTCGCGCCCCTGCCGCGTCAGGCCGTGCACGCAGACCACGACGCGCGGGTTGCGGGCATCGCCCCACTCCCAGTACGCCATGCGGTGCAAGGCACCTGCAAAGAGGCATTGCACGTGGCGCAGGCGGGGTTCGGTCATGGCGGGCTCGGCTCGCGCGTGCTGCGCGGCGTCAGGCGAAGGGGACGGGCTGCCATGCTATCAACGGCCGGCGGCCGCCGGCCGAAGGCGGCTCAGCCAGCTACTTCATCTGCACGCTGCCGCTGACGGTGGCGGTGACGCTGGCCTTGCCGGCTTCGACCGGCAGTGCTTCGTCGCCGCCGACGCGCATGGCCTGCGCGCGCAGCATCGGCTGCTGCTGGAAGCCGCCGCCGTCGGTGGACACCGAAACCTCGCGCACGGTGTAGCCGGCAAACCCGAATTGGCGGCTGACGGTGTCGGCGCGAGCGCGGAAGCGGGCGATGGCTTCTGCCGCCACATCGGCCTCGACCTTCTCGCGCGCCTCGCGCGACAAGGAGAATCCGACGCGGGCGATGGTCAGCGTCTGGATGCGCGACGTCAGCTGCGACACCGCCTGCGTGTCGCGGCCCTGCACGATGAGCTCGGTGCTGCCCTGCCAGCCCGTGATGCCGCCGGGCAGTCCGGCGGCCGCCGCCTTCGGGTTCGGGGGGGCATGGCGCGGGTACAGCGAGAAGGCGCCGGTCTGCACCTCCACCTGCCCCGGCTTGGCCGCCTTGCGGGCCTCGTTCAGCGCCGTGTCCAGCGCCTGCTTGAGCTGGCTCTGCACCGCGGCCGCATCGGTGCCTTCGCGCGTGGTGGAGAAAACCACGGTCAGCCAGTCCTTGTTGACCTCGACGGTGGCGCCGGCGTTGAGCGAGACCACGTTCTGCGGCGGCGGCAGCAGCTGCGCGCTGGCGCTGGCGCTGGCCAGCATCGCGGCGCAGGCGGCCAGGGTGGACAGGGATCTGGAAGGCACTCGGTTTCTGTTCATGGCACAGGCCGGGCGCTGCCGGCGGGTCGGCGCGGCAAGCTGCCGCAGACTCTCAGCGTGCGCCGGGGGCGCGCCGTTGACAGTGGCCTGGCGCGCGAAGGCTCCCGAAATAAATGTAACAGCCGGTCAGCAGCAGGCAAACGACGCGGTTTGAGGCCCCCACAATGCGGCTGTTACAAATCGGGAGTACCCCATGACATCGCCAGCCAATGCTCGCGCCGACCGCATCGTTGTCGTCGACGACGATGCCCGCATCCGCGACCTGCTGCGCCGCTACCTTTCGCAGGAAGGATTCGACGTCCTGCTGGCCGAAGACTCGAAGGCCCTGAACCGGGTGCTGACCCGCGAGACGGTGGACCTGATCGTGCTGGACCTGATGCTGCCGGGCGAAGACGGCCTGAGCATCTGCCGCCGGCTGCGCGCGGCCAACGACAGCACGCCGATCATCATGCT
>JAYUPN010000351.1:0-6508 GCA_043760065.1 Rubrivivax sp. | reverse complement strand
GATCCAGTACCAGCAAAGCTACCAGGCCGCGGCCAAGGTGCTGCAGGTGGCGCAGTCGCTGTTTGACACCTTGCTCAATGTGGCAGGCCGCTGACGCGCCACCGCGCGCAAACCCTGGACGACTCAACCCCCATGCGCATCACCTCCGCCAGCGCCTTCGAAACCTCGCTGTCCAACCTGCAGCGCCGGCAGCTGGCGCTGTCGCAGTCGCAGGAACAGCTCACCAGCGGCAAGCGCGTGCTGCGGCCCAGCGACGACCCGGCCGCGGCTGCGGCGGCAGAGCGGGCGCTTGCCGCCGAGTCGCGCAGCAAGGCGCAGTTGCGCGCACTGGACAGCAGCCGCAGCGCCATGCAGTTGTCCGAGTCGGCGCTGGGCGGCGCGGGTGAACTGATGCAGCAGGCGCGTGAACTGCTCGTCAGCGCCGGCAACGGCAGCTACTCCGATGCCGACCGCCGCGTCATTGCCCAGGCCATGCGCGGCTTGCGCAACGATCTGCTGGCGGTGTCCAACCGCAGCGACGGTGCCGGCCGCTACCTCTTCGGCGGCCAGGGCGCCGACAGCGCGCCGCTGCTCGACAGACCCGCTGGCGTTGCCTACAACGCAGCCACGGGCCAGCTGCTGGCGGCGTCGGGCGAAGCCTCGCCGCTGTCGATCGACGGCCAGGCCGCGTGGTTGCAGGCACCAGACGCGGCCAACCCGGGCCGCATGCTGTCGGTGTTTGACGTGCTCGACCGCGTGGTGGGCGAGCTGCTGACGCCGGGGCGCACGTCGGCGCAGGTCTCGCAGACCGTCAGCAGCGGCCTGGGTGACATCGACATCACGGCCAACAACCTCTCGGCCTGGCGCGCGCGCACTGGCGAAGCGCTGAACCGCATCGATGGCATCGGTCAGCGCCTGAGCCAGACCACGCTGGACGCGCAACGCGAGCGCTCCGACGCCGAGGACCTGGACATGCTGCAGGCCATTTCAGACTTTCAGAATCGGCAGACCGGCTACGATGCCGCGCTCAAAGCCTATTCGACGGTGCAGCAGATGTCGCTGCTGCAGTATTTGCGCTGAACTTGCGCTGAACTTGCGTTGAGCTGGCGCCGAAGGCCTGAGCACCGGCTCGTCAACAGCACCTGCAGCCCGCCTCACGGCCCACACGCATGCAAGAACACTCCGTACTCGGCCAGCTGGCCATGGGCTACAGCCCGATGATTGACCGCCAGCGCGCAGTCGTGGCCACGCGCGTCACGATCTTCCCCGAGCGCCCTGACGCGGTGCCGGATGCGCAGGCCTTGCTGGCTGCACTGCAGCAGACCTGGCCCGCGCCTGTGCAGGACGATGCACTGCAGCTGACGCTGCGGCCGCTGGACCCCGGCGCGGTGAGCCAGCGTGCGGCCACGGCGCCGTCCCCGGCCGCTGCGGGCGTGTCGGCTGCGGCGGCTGCGGCGCATCCGGTGTCGCTCAACATTGCCGGTGAAGGGTTGCTGCGCGCGGTGTTGGCGGCCAACCCGCCGCCGCACCTGATGATCGAAGTGCCGGCCTTCATGGCAACCGACCCGGCGCATGCCAAAGTCCTGCAGGGCCTGCGCGAAGCGGGCTCGGTGCTGCTCATCAAGGGGCGGCCGCTGGCGCACCCGGTGGCGCTGAACATCGCCGGTGAGGCGCTGCTGCGTGCGGTCATGGACGCGCGGCCGCCGCCGCACCTGATGATCGAGGTGCCGGCCTTCATGGCCACCGACGCCGCCCACGCCGACACGCTGCGTGCGCTGCGCCAGGCCGGCTCGGTGCTGCTCATCAAGGGCCGGCCGCTGCTGCCGATGCTGCCCGAGGTGCTGGCCTGCTTCAGCCACAGCATCGTCGAGCAGGGCGAAGAGCGCCGCAGCGGCGCGGCGCCGGCGCCGGGCGTGCGCCAGGTCACCACCGTGCAGGCCGGCACGCGCACCTCGGCCGATGTCGAGCTGGCTTTCCAGCGCGGCGCCGTGGCTGCGCTGGGCTGGCCATTCGACGACCCGGCGCCGGTCGCGGGCGGACGCTCGACCGTGGCCACCGACATCGGGGTCGTGATGGAGCTGATCCAGGGCGTCGACCGCGAACTGCCGGTGGCCCGCCTGGACGCGATGCTCAAGCGCGACCCGACGCTGGCCTTCCGCTTGCTGCGATACCTCAACTCACCGGCCTTCGGCCTGTCGGCCGAGATCAACTCCTTCAGCCACGCCATCATGATGCTCGGCTACCAGCGCCTGAAGCGCTGGCTGGCGCTGCTGCTGGCCACCTCGTCCAAGAGCGCCAATGCCAAGCCCCTGATGCACGCCGCGGTGCGCCGCGGCCTGATGCTGGAAGAGCTGGCGCGCAGCAATGGCGACGACGAGATGCGCGGCGAGATGTTCTTCTGCGGCGTGTTCTCGCTGCTCGACCGGCTGCTGCAGCAACCCTTCGGCGAACTGCTGGGCAACCTGCCGGTGCCCGAGCGCGTGCGCCAGACGCTGCTGGGCGAAGGCGGGCCCTACGGACCCTACCTGGACCTGGTGCGTGCGGTCGAGCAGGAGTCGGTGTTCGACATCCGCGAGTGCGCCGACAAGCTGCTGCTCGCGCCGGCCGAAGTCAACCGCGCCTTGCTGGTGGCGCTGCGCGGCGCGCGGCAGCTCGACGGATGAGTCCGGCGGGCGCGCCTTCCGCCCGTGCGGGCGCCCCGAACTCCACTGCCATGCTGGGGGCCGTGTGGTCCTCGGCCCTGCCAGCGCTGCTGTTCGACGGCGCCTTCCGCGTGCTCGACCTCAACCGGTCCTGCGCCGAACTGCTGGGCATGGCCCCCGAAGACCTCGTCGGCACCGAGCTGCTGCAGCTGCAGCCGCCCGAGGACCACGAACCCAGCCGCCAGGCCCGCGAGCAGACCTGGCGCCAGGCGGCCGCCGGCCGCGCACAGCCACCGCTGCGCTGCCGCGTGCGCGACGCCAGCGGCCAGCTGCGCTGGTGGGCCCTGACGGTGCTGCACCTGCCGGCCACGGCTTCGCAGCCCGGCGTGCCCGAACGGTGGCTCGCGCTGGTGCACGACGAGAGCGGCGCACAGGCCGCGCGCGAGCAGGCGCGGCGGGCCGAGGACGAACTGGTGCACTGGTTCGATCTCAGCGGTGCCGGCATGCTGGTCTACGACGGCACCGGCCTCATCCTGCGCTCCAACGCCGCCTTCGAGACCCTCGTCGAACGTGTGCCGGTGGTGCTGGACGAAGCACCGGCGGAGCTGCAGGCCCTGCTGGCCTGGGACCGCGGCACGATGCTCGCCGCGCTGCAGCCCGGCGGGCGCGCGCTCGAGCGGCAGGTCGTGCTGCCGCTGGCCCAGGGACGCCGGCGCAGCCTGTGGGCGCGGCTGGTGTGCCACGACGGCGAAGACAACCAGCGTCGCGTCATGGCCGTCGTGCAGGACCGCAGCGTCGAGGACGAGCGCGATCTGGCGCAGATGGAAAAGTCCATGCTCATGGACACCGCCAGCGTGCGCGTGGCGACCTACGAACCTTCACGCGGCTGGCTCGATGCACGCGGCGGCGCCGACGTGCAGGCCAGCCTGTGGCCCGAGACGACGGACGTCGACACCCAGCCTTCGCTGGCCATCGGCGTGCGCCGCGAACTCGTCGACCCGGCCTCGATGGCCGCCTACGAGGAGCTGCAGCGCGCCTTGCGCGACGGCGAGCGCGCCGAAGTGCGCTATGCCGTGCGCCACCCGGAGCTGGGCATGCGCTGGCTGCTCACGCGCGTCGAGCCGGCGTCGCTGTCGGGCGGGCGGCCGACGATGTCGGTGGTGACGCTGGACGTCACGCAAGCCGAAAGCGCGCAGCGCCGCAACGACCAGTTGCTGCGCGAGCTGAGCACGATCCTGGACAGCTCCACCGCCGGCATCGCTTACCTGCGCGGCCCGGTGCTGGTGCGCTGCAACCTGCGCTTCGAGCGCATGCTCGGCTTCGAGCCCGGCGGCGCTGCCGGCGCTTCGATAGAGGAGATCCTGGCGCGCAGCATCGGCCCGATGGACGGCGTGCTCGAGGCGCTGGAGGCGATGTCCGATGGCCGCGCCTTCGAGGCCGAGTTGCCGATGGTGCGCGCCGGCGGCGCCTCGCACTGGTACTCGCTGTCGGTGCGCCGCGCCCAGCCGAAAGGGGAACAGACCGAGGCTGTGGCGGTGCTGACCGACATCACGCGGCTGAAGTCGCAGCAGGCCGAGCTCGAGCAGCTGTTGCGAGACCGCGAGCTGATGTTCAACCTGTCCGAGGTCGGCATCGTCTACCAGCGCGGCTCGCGCATCGAGCGCGCCAACCAGGCGATGGCTGAACTCACGGGCTGGGCCAGCCCCGAACTGGCGACGCTGGACGCTGCCGAGCTGTACGAGGACACACGCGCCTGCGTCGACTTCGAGGCCCGCATCGCGCAAGGCCTGCACGACGTCGGCCGCTTTGCCGCCGAGCGGCTGCTGCGCCGGCGCGACGGCACGCTGCGCTGGGTGCAGGTGGCGGTGCGGCCGGTGGACGGCGACAACGCCGACGACAGCGCCGAGAGCGGGCTGATCTGCTCCTTCGTCGACATCGACGAGCGGCGCCGCTCGCGCGAGACGCTGGCGCTGCAGGCCGAACAGACGCGCGCCATCCTCAACTCGGTGCTGGTGGGCATCGTCAGCGTCTCCGACCGCGGCATCGAGTGGATGAACCGGTCGGCGCGGCGCATGTTCGCCGGCGAGCTGGCCGACTTCGTCGGCGAGCCGATCAGCATCGTCGCCACACCCGAGCCCGACCACCCGCTGCGCCGCGCCGACTGGCAGCGCAGGCTGGAGGAGGGGCAGGCCGAGACCTTCGAGTGCCGCATGCGGGGCCGCGACGGGCGCGAGTTCTGGGTCGTGGGCAACGCCGTGCTGTCCGGGCCCGGCAGCGCCGGGGCCGGCGGCGAAGTCACCTTCGCGCTGCTGGACATCGAGCGCCGCCGCCAGGCCGAGGTGCGCATCGCGCAGGCGCAGATCTCGCTGCAGCGCGTGATCGAGACCGCGCCGCTGGCGATCGCGCTGTTCGACGCGCGCAGCCTGCGCGTGCAGCAGGCCAACCACAACGCCGCTGCCTTCTTCGGCCGCAGCGCCGAGTCGCTGCTCGGCGCCGCACCCGAGGACTGCTGCCCGCCGGCCAAGGCCGCGGCGCTGCGCGCCTGGCTGCTGCGCGCGGCCAGCAACGACCCGAAGCGCCAGCACGAGTGGCGCGACGAGGAAGGCTCCGATGCCGGCGCCGAAGGCGTCGCCGCGGCCCGCGTCTGGGACTGCCGCGTGGCGCCGCTGGACGAAGGCGGGGGCCAGGCCAGCCAGCTGCTGCTGGTGGCCACCGACGTGACCGAGCAGCGCGCTGCCGAGCAAGCCCGGCTGCAGGCGGCGATCGCGCAGCGCGAGGTGCTGGTGCGCGAAGTGCACCACCGCATCAAGAACAACCTGCAGGGCGTGGCCGGGCTGCTGCAGCAAAACGTCGCGCGCCACCCGGAGCTGGCCACCGTGCTGGGCGAGGCGGTGGGACAGGTGCAGGCCATCGCGCAGGTCTACGGCCTGCAGGTCGCCGACCAGGGCCTGCTCGAAGTGGCCAGCCTGCTGCGCGCCATCGCGTTATCGGTGCAGCGCACCTTCGGGCGCCCGATCACCGTCGTCGTGCACGGCGAGGTCCCGCACGTGCTGCCCGAGGCCGAATCGATCCCCGTGGCGCTGACGCTGAACGAACTGCTGACCAACGCCATCAAGCACGGGCCCGGTGGCGAGCTGCGCTGCGAGCTGGCCAGCGAAGGCGAATCGATCACCTTGCGCGTCGTCGGCCCGGGCCGGTTGCCGCCGGGTTTCGACCTTGCGCTGATCCGCAGCGGCGTGTCGGGGCTCGGCCTGGTGCGCGCGCTGCTGCCGCGCCGCACCTCGACGCTGACGCTGCTGCAGGAGGGCGAATCGGTGGTCGCGCAGGTGCAGTTGCGGCCGCCGTCGGTGCGCTGGCCGCGCCCGGGCGATCAGCGACAATCCGCACCATGACGGCAACGGCTGCAGACACGGGTGGACCGGCGGGCGGATCGCACAAGGGGCGCATCCTCGTCGTCGACGACGACCGCCTGGTGCTGGCCACGGTGACGCACGGCCTGTCGCAGGCCGGCTACGAGGTCATCGACGCCGACAACGGCGACGACGCGATCCTGCTGGCACGCGAACACCGGCCGCAACTGGCGCTGCTGGACATCCGCATGGAAGGCAAGAGCGGCTTCGACGTCGCGCAGACGCTGCGCGACGCCTACGGCATCCCGTTCATGTTCCTGTCGGCTTTCTCCGACCCCGAGACGCTGGCCACCGTGAAGTCGCTGGGCGCGCTGGCCTACCTGGTCAAGCCGCTGGACGTCGGGCAGATCGTGCCGGCCGTCGAATCGGCCTTCAGCCGGCTGCGCCAGAGCCCTGTCGCAGCCCAGCCGCCCATCGCGCCGGTGCCGACGGCTGCAAGCCCGCTGCACGACCCGGTGCCGCTGGCACTGGGGGTGC
>JAYUPN010000350.1:0-6512 GCA_043760065.1 Rubrivivax sp. | reverse complement strand
CGCCCCTGATGACCCCACGCCCGTTTCGCGCCCTTGCGGCCCTGCTGAGCCTGACGCTGCTCGGTCTCACCCCCCTGGCACAGGCACAAGGACAGGCCCAGGGCAGCGCTGCAGCGGCCGAGCCTTGGCTGCAGGGCCCGACGCTGGACGGCCATCCCTTCGACCTGGCAGCCCGGCGCGGACGCGTCGTGATGGTGGTGGTGTGGCGCACCGACTGCGCGGTGTGCCTGAACAAGATGCCCGAACTGCGTGCCAACGCGCTGGGCTGGAAAGGCAAACCGTTCGACCTGGTGACCTTGAGCGTCGACCCGAAACGCGCCGACGCCGCTACCTACGACCGGGCGCGCCGCCTGGTGGCATCGGGCGCAGGCCCGGTGTGGAGCTTCTGGCAGGGCGACGTGCAGTGGCCGGCCGCCTGGGCGGCAGGAGCACGGCTGCCGGTGACCCTGATCTTCGACCGTGACGGCGTCATGAAGGCGCGCCACGAGGGCCGGGTGCCGGCCGACGTCTGGGACGACGTCGCCGAGCTGCTTCCTTGAAGCGCTGCGCGCCGGGCCCGCAGACCCGGCGCGCTGCCCGGCCTTACAGCCGCTCGAACACCGTCGCGATGCCCTGCCCGCCGCCGATGCACATCGTCACCAGCGCGTAGCGCCCGCCGGTGCGGTGCAGTTCGTACACCGCCTTGGTGGCCAGGAAGGCGCCGCTGCAGCCGATGGGGTGGCCCAGCGCGATGGCGCCGCCGTTGGGGTTGACCTTCTTCATGTCGAACTCCAGCCCGCGCGCCACGGCGATGGCCTGGGCGGCGAAGGCTTCGTTGCTTTCGATGACGTCGATCTGGTCCAGCGTCAGGCCGGCCTTCTTCAATGCCAGCTTGGACGCGGGAATAGGGCCCTCGCCCATGATCTCGTTGGGCACACCGGCCACGGCGTAGCTCACCATGCGCGCCATCGGCTTGTGGCCGCCAGCGGCAGCCACCGCGGCGTCGGCGAGCACGAAGAAGGCGGCGCCGTCGTTGATGCCCGAGGCATTGCCGGCCGTCACCGAGCCGCCTTCCTTCTTGAACGCAGGCTTGAGCTTGGCCAGGCTTTCCATCGTCGTGTCGGCCTTGACGTGTTCGTCGGTGTCGAAGGTGACGTCGCCCTTGCGCGTCTTCTTCACGATCGGCACGATCTGGCTCTTGAAGCGGCCTTCGGCGATGGCGGCTGCGGCCTTGCGGTGCGAGTCGACGGCCAGCTGGTCCTGCTCTTCACGCGTGATGCCCCACTTGGCGACCAGGTTTTCGGCCGTGATGCCCATGTGGCCGACGCCGAAGGGGTCGGTCAGCGTCGCGACCATGGTGTCGATGAGCTTGGTGTCGCCCATGCGCGCGCCGGTGCGCATCGCGGTGGACAGGTAGCCGCCGCGGCTCATGACCTCGACGCCGCCGCCGATGCCGTAGTCGCAGTCGCCGAGCAGGATGTTCTGCGCCGTCGTCACGATGCCTTGCAGGCCACTGCTGCACAGCCGGTTGACCGACATCGCCACGCTGTCCATCGGCAGCCCGGCCTGGATGCTGGCGACACGCGCCACGTAGGCGAAACGGCTCTCGGTGGGGATGGTGTTGCCCACGGTGACGTAGTTGATCGACTTGGGGTCGACGCCCGAGCGTTCGACCGCCGCCTTCATCACGGTGCCGGCCAGTTCGGCCGGCTCGATGTCGGCCAGCGATCCGTTGAAGGTGCCGATGGCGGAACGGGCAGCGGAAAGAACGACAACGTCGCGCTTGCTCATGATGGGGTCTCCTGGGGGACGAAGGGGGTTGGAAGCTTACCAGTGGGCGCCCGCTGGCTGGCGAGGGGCTTACAAGTCGGCCGCAGGGCCTGGCTCGAGCGGCGGGCCCAGCGCCAGCAGCTGCGCCACCACCGCCACGGCGATGACCTCGGGCTCCTTGCCTTCGATGCCGGGCCAGCCGATGGGGCAGACCATGCGGTCGATCAAGGCGGCGCCAAAACCCTTGTCGCGCAGCCGGTGTTCGAAGCGCGCACGTTTGGTCCTGCTGCCGATGAGGCCGAAGAAGGCAAAGTCACCACGCTGCAGGACGGCCTGCGTGATCGCCATGTCGAGATCGTGGCTGTGCGTGAGCACCAGGTAGCAGGCTCCGGCCGGCGCCGCGCGCACCTCGGCTTCAACCGGCTCGACGCAGATGCGCTCGATGTGCGGGGGCAGCGGCTCGGCCGGGAACTCGCTCTCGCGCTCGTCGATCCACTGCACGCGGCACGCAATGCCCGACAGCAGGCGCACGATGGCACGGCCGACATGGCCGGCGCCGTAGAGCTGCAGCGTGAAGCGCGACTCGGGTGACGGCCAGGTCTCGGGCGCCGCCTGTTGCAGCGGCGTGAAGGCCAGCGTCAGCGCGCCGCCGCAGCATTGGCCGAGTGTCGGGCCGAGCGCGATCTGCTGCTCCTGCACGCCGGCGCTGCCGCCCTGCACCAGCATCGCGCGTGCGTCGGCGATCGCCTTCAGCTCCAGATGCCCGCCGCCGATCGTGCCCTGCAACTCGTCGGCCGCCACCAGCATGCGCGTGCCGGCCGCGCGCGGCACCGAGCCGCGGGCCGCGGTCACTTCCACCACCACCGCCGGGCGGCCGCCGGCCAGCCAGCGCCGGGCGGTGGCGCCCAGGTCGAGCATCAGGCGCTCCGCGCCGCCGCGCCGGCCTGCACCGCGGTGATGGCGCGCAGGATCGCCTCCGATGTGGCCGGCGCCTGCAGCGGCGGGTCGACGCGGTGCCCGCCCACCGACGACACCGCGTCGCGCAGGGCGAAGAAGACGCTGAACGGCAGCAGCAGCGGCGGCTCGCCGACGGCCTTGCTGCGGTGGATGCTGTCGTGCACGTTGTCGCGCTCGAACAGCTGCGTGTGCAACGCCGCCGGGCAGTCGTTGGCGGTGGGGATCTTGTAGGTGCTGGGCGCGTGCGTCGTCAGCAGCCCGGCCTTGGGCGAGCCGTCGGCCGGGTGCCAGACCAGCTCTTCCATCGTCAGCCAGCCCATGCCCTGGATGAAGGCGCCTTCGATCTGGCCGAGGTCGATGGCCGGGTTCAGCGAGCGGCCGGCGTCGTGCAGGATGTCGGCGCGCAGCAGCTTCCACTCGCCGGTCAGCGTGTCGACCAGCACCTCGCTGACCGCCGCGCCGTAGGCGAAGTAGAAGAAGGGCCGGCCCTGCATCGTCTGCCGGTCCCAGCTCAGGCCCGGCGTGGCGTAGAAGCCGTCGCTCCACAGCTGCACGCGCGCCAGGTAGGCGGCGCCGACGACTTCGGCGAAAGGCAGTGCGTTGCCGCCCGCGTGCACCAGGCCGCCGTCGAAGCGCACGTCCTGTGCCGCGCCGCCGCAGCGCTGCGCCGCGAAGGCCGCCAGCCGCTGGCGCACCTGGCGCGCCGCGTCCTGGGCGGCCTTGCCATTGAGGTCGCTGCCCGTGCTGGCCGCAGTGGCCGAGGTGTTGGCCACCTTCTGCGTGTCGGTGGCGGTGCAGCGCACGCGCGACAGGTCAATGCCGAGTTCGTGCGCCACCACCTGCGCCACCTTGGTGTTCAGGCCCTGGCCCATCTCGGTGCCGCCGTGGTTGACGAGCACGCTGCCATCGGTGTAGACGTGCACCAGCGCGCCGGCCTGGTTGAGGTGGGTGACGTTGAAGCTGATGCCGAACTTCAGTGGCGTCAGCGCCAGGCCCTTCTTCAGCACCGGGCTGGCGGCGTTGAAAGCCGCGACCTCGTGCCGGCGCTGCGCATACCTGCTGCCAGCCTCGAGCTGCACCACCAGCTCGTGAATGATGTTGTCGTCGACTGTTTGACCGTAAGGCGTGGTGTTGTTGGACGCCGTGCCGTAGAAGTTGGCGCGCCGCACCTCCAGCGGGTCCCGGCCCAGCGCACGGGCGACGCTGTCGAGCAGGTATTCGACCGCGATCGCACCCTGCGGCCCGCCGAAGCCGCGGAACGCGGTGTTGCTCTGGGTGTTGGTCTTGCCGCTGAAGCCGCGCAGATCGACGTGCGGCAGCCAGTAGGCGTTGTCGAAGTGGCACAGCGCGCGCGTCATCACCGGGCCCGACAGGTCGGCCGAGTGGCCGGCGCGCGAGACCATCGTCACCTCGGCGCCCAGGATGCGGCCTTCATCGTCGTAGCCGGCCATCGCCTCGTAGTGGAAGCAGTGGCGGCGGCCGGTGATCAGGAAGTCGTCGTCGCGGTCCAGCCGCAGCTTGACCGGGCAGCGGTTGCGCACGGCCGCGATGGCGGCCACGCACGCGAAGAGTGCACTCTGGCTTTCCTTGCCGCCGAAACCGCCGCCCATGCGCCGGCATTCGACGTGCACCGCGTGCGCCGGCCGCTTGAGCGCGTGCGCCACCAGGTGCTGCATCTCGCTCGGATGCTGCGTGCTGCACCAGACCTTCATGCCGCGGTCTTCGGTGGGCACGGCGTAGCTGATCTGGCCTTCCAGGTAGAACTGCTCCTGGCCGCCGACGTCGAAGTTGGTCTGGATGCGGTGCGGTGCTGCGTCGATGGCACTGCGCGCGTCGCCGCGCTGCAGGTGCATCGGCGGCACCACGTACTGCTGCGCGGCGTGGGCCTGCTGCGGCGTCAGGATCGGCGGCAGCGCGCGCGCCTGGATGACGGTCTGCGCCTGCGCTGCCGCCTGGCGCGCTGCCTCGCGCGTGGTGGCGACGACGGCAAACACCGGCTGGCCCAGGTAGCGCAGGGTGTCGCCGGCCTCGCCGGCCAGGATCGGGTCGTCGTGCACCAGCGATCCGCAGTCGTTGGCGCCGGGGATGTCGCGCGCCGAGAAGACGTCGACGACCCCCGGCAGCCGGCGGATGGCGTCGAGGTCGATGCGCTCGATCACGCCGTGCGCCAGCGACGACAGGCCCAGCGCCGCGTGCAAAGTACCGGCCAGCTCGGGCAGGTCGTCGGTGTAGGGCGCGGCGCCGGCGACGTGCAGGTGGGCGCTCTCGTGCGGGCGGGCGGTGCCGACCTGTGGCGCGGTCGCTTGTTCGGGCAGTTCTGCGGGCTTGTTCATGGCACGGCCTCCGCGCGCGCCCAGACGCTCAGCTCGGCTTCGCTCAGGGGCGCCTCCGGCCGCGTCTCCAGCCAGAAGCGGCGCAACAGGTTCTGTGCCACCTGCAGCCGGTAGCCGGCGCTGGCGCGCATGTCGGACAGCGGCTTGAAGTCCTGCGCCAGCGCGGCCTGGGCGGCCAGCAGCGAGGCCTCGGTCCACGGCTGGCCGCGCAGCGCGGCTTCGGCAAGCGCCGCACGCCGCACCGTGGCCGCCATGCCGCCCCAGGCCAGGCGCGCGTCGGCGATCACACCCCCGTCCAGCCGCAGGTGCAGCGCCGCGCAGACGGCGGAGATGTCGCAGTCGAAGCGCTTGCTGATCTTGTAGGCGCGCACGGCCGCGTCGGCCTGCGCGCGCGGCACTTCCAGGCTGTGCACGAACTCGCCCGGTTCCAGGCGGTTCAACATGTAATCGACGTAGAAGTCTTCCAGCGCCATGCGGCGCTGCACGGCGCCGCGCTGCAGCACGACGGTGGCGCCGAGCGCGATCAGCACCGGCGCCGAGTCGCCGATCGGCGAGCCGTTGGCGACGTTGCCGCCCATCGTGCCGGCGTGGCGGATCGGCAACGAGGCGAAGCGCAGCCACAGGTCGCGCAGCACCGGCCACTCGTGCACCAGCGCGCGCCAGGCCGCTTCCAGGCTGGCGGCGGCGCCGATCACGATCTGGCCGTCGTTCACCGTCACCCGGCGCAGCTCATCCACCTCGTTGACCGAGATCAGCGAACCCAGGTCGCGGAACTGCTTGGTCACCCACAGGCCAATGTCGGTGCTGCCGGCCAGCACACGGGCTTGCGGCAGCGCTGCGCGCAGGGCCGCGAACTCGGCCAGCGTGCGCGGGGCGTGGAAGCCGCGCGCGGTGTGCAGCGGCGCGTCCTGCGCCAGCCGGGTCAGCGCATCGACCACCGGCTGGCGCTGCAGCCGCACCGGTGCGGGGTCGAACATCTGCTGTCCGGCGTCGAGGATCGGCCGGTAGCCGGTGCAGCGGCACAGGTTGCCCGACAGGTCGTCGGCCAGCTGCTGGCGCGTGGGCACGGTGCCGGCCTGCTGGTGGCTTTCGTAGCAGGACCACAGGCTCATCACGAAGCCCGGGGTGCAGAAGCCGCACTGCGAGCCGTGGCAGGCGACCAGGCTTTGCTGCACCGGGTGCAGCGTGCCGTCGGCAGCAGCCACGTCCTCGACTGCGAACAGCGCCTTGCCGTCCAGCGTGGGCAGGAACTGGATGCAGGCGTTGACCGGCTGCAGGTCCAGCCCGCCGTGCCCGTCCAGCGAGCCCAGTACCACCGTGCAGGCGCCGCAGTCGCCTTCGGCGCAGCCTTCCTTGGTGCCGGTGCAATGCGCGTCTTCGCGCAGCCATTCGAGCACCGTGCGGGTCGGCGCCTGGTCGCTCACCGACACCACATCGCCGCGGTGGAAGAAACGGATCGGGTGGGTGTTCATC
>JAYUPN010000349.1:0-6522 GCA_043760065.1 Rubrivivax sp. | reverse complement strand
GACCGAGCTGATCGTCTGCAGCACCTGCCGCCGGCCGGGCTCCGACCATGGCGCGCCGGCCGACGGCCAGCGCCTGCTCGAAGCCATCGAAGCGGCGCTGCGCGCTTCACCCGTGCCACTGTCCGCGTCATCCGCGTCACCCACGCCGCTGCGCGTGCGCGCCACCGCCTGCATGAGCGGCTGCTCACGCGCATGCACCGTGGCGCTGCAGGCGGCGGGTAAAGCCAGCTACCTGTTCGGCGAGTTGTCGCCTGACGCCGATACCGCCGTGCAGGTGCTGGCGTGCGCCCGGCTGCATGCCGACAGTGCCGACGGTCAGCTCGACCGCGCAGCGCGGCCCGAGCGTCTTCGCAACGGCATCCTGGCGCGACTGCCTGCCCTGGCCGGCCCGGATTGAACAGGGGCCCGACGTGCTGACGGCGAACGCCGCGCTGCCCCTGGCGCTGGGCCTGGCCTGGACGCTGGACATCGCCTTCGGCGAATCGCGCAATGCCTGGCATCCCGTGGCCTGGCTGGGCCGCGTGCTCGGGCCGCTGGGTGACTGGCTGTGCCGCTGGCCTGCCGTGGCTGCCTTCGCCGGCGGCGCCGTGGCGTGGTGCGGCATTGCAGGCCTTCTGGGGCTGGGCGCGGCGTGGCTGCAGAGCAGCCTGCTCGAACTGGCGCCCGCCTGGGCAGCGCTGGGGCTGGCCCTGCTGCTCAAACCCTGCTTCGCCTGGCGCATGCTGCGCGACGAGGTGCGGGCGGTGGACGCGGCGCTGGCCGAGAGCCTGGAGGCCGGGCGGGCGCGCGTCGCGTGGCTGTGCAGCCGCGACGTGAGCACGATGGATGCCGACGAAGTGCGCGAGACGGCCATCGAGACCCTCGCCGAGAACCTCAACGACTCGGTCGTGGCGCCGCTGTTCTGGTTCGCGCTGGCCGGTCTGCCGGGCGCGGTGGTTTATCGCTTCGCGAATACCACCGACGCGATGTGGGGCTACCGCGGTCGGTATGAGTGGGCGGGCAAGTGGGCGGCTCGCGCCGATGACGTGCTGTCCTGGCTGCCTGCACGGCTGACGGCCGCGCTCCTGGCACCCGTGAGGGCCGAGGTGTGGCGCAAGCTGGGCCAAGAGGCCTCGCGCACGCCCTCGCCCAACGGCGGGTGGCCGATGGGCGCGATGGCGCTGCGGCTCGGCGTACGTCTGCGCAAGCCCGGCGTCTACGCGTTGAATGCACGCGGGCCGTCGCCCCAACCCGCGGACATGTCACGCGCGCAGCGCCACGCCGGTCGGGCGGCTTGGCTGGCGGCCGGCCTCGCCGGCCTGGCCTGCTGCCTGGACAGCCCGTGGAGGCTGGGGGCGTGATGCACGGTCTGCGCGTCCACGGCGGCCCCGACGCGACGGGGCCGGTGCGCTGGGATTTCTCCACCAACATCAACGCCGCGGGACCCTGCCCGCAGGCGCTGCAGGCCGTGGCACAGGCCGACGTCAGCCGCTACCCGGACCCGCGCTACACGGCGCTGCGCGAGCGGCTGGCGGCCTGGCACGGCGTCGCGCCGGCCCGCGTGCTGTTCGCGGCCAGCGCCAGCGAGTTCATCCAGCGCTTCACTGCCGTCGGCCAGCGTCTGGCACCGGGGCCGGTGGCGCTGCCGGCGCTGGCTTACGGCGACTACGCCAGCGCAGCGATGGCTTGCGGGCGAAGCGTCTGGATGGACGGCGATGCCTTTGCCACGGCGCCGACGATGCGCTGGTGTGCTGACCCCAGTAGTCCGCTGGGCCAGGTTGCGCTGCCGCCCGCCAACCCCGGGGCCGTGCCGACGGTACTGGACGCCGCCTACGAACCTCTTCGTCTGGACGGCGACGGAGGCTGGTCGCAGGCCGCGCGAGACGCCGTGTTCCAACTGCACACACCGAACAAGGCGCTGGGCCTGCCGGGCGTGCGCGGGGCTTACGCCATCGCGCCGGCGCGGGCCGATTGGCCCGTGGCGGCCTGGTGCGACGCCCTGGAACAGGCCGAACCCTCGTGGCCGCTGGGTGCCCACGCCGTGGCGCTGCTGGATGCGTGGCCGCAGCCCGCGACGCAGGACTGGCTGGCCAGCGCGCGGCACACCCTGGCCGGCTGGACTGCCCTGCTGCGCGACGGTCTGGCCGAGATTGGCCTGCAGCCGCAACCCAGCGCCACCCCCTTCCTGTGCGCCCTGCGCCCGCCTGCGGCCACGGACGACCGGCTGCGCGCGCAGGGCCTGAAGGTCCGCGACACGACATCCTTCGGCCTGCCGGGCAGTATGCGTGTGTCGGCCCAGCCACCAGCGGCCACCCATGCCCTGCTGGCGGCGCTGAGGTCGGAACGCGCGGACCCCATTTCTTTACCGCTGGACCCGACGCGACGCGCATGACCCCCGACATTCCCGACATCCCCGAACTCGACGACCCGGCGCTGGCCGCCGCGCTGCAGCGGCGCATCGACGGCAAGACCAAGCCGCTGGGCGCGCTGGGCCGGCTCGAATCGCTGGGGCTGCAGCTCGGGCGCATCCTGGATAGCGAGACGCCGCAGTTGCGGCAGCCGCAAGCGGTGGTCTTCGCCGCCGACCACGGCCTGGCAGCGCACGGTGTCTCGGCCTATCCCAGCGACGTGACCTGGCAGATGGTCGAGAACTTCCTTGCCGGCGGTGCCGCGGTCAGCGTGCTGGCGCGCCAGCACGGGCTGACGCTGACCGTCGTCGACGCCGGCGTGCGGCACGACTTCGCACCGCGGCCCGGCCTGCTGTTGCGCAAGGTGGCGCCGGGGAGCGCCGACGCGCTGGCCGGCCCGGCGATGACGGCCGCGCAATGCGCCCAGGCGCTGGCCGCCGGCCGCGGCGTGGTGCAGGGCCTGCCAGGCAACGCGCTGCTGCTGGGCGAGATGGGCATCGGCAACACCTCGGCCGCAGCACTGCTGCTGGCGCGGCTGACCGGCGCGCCCATTGACGACTGCTGCGGCCGCGGCACCGGCCTGGATGACGCGGGCCTCGCGCGCAAGGTTGCCGTGCTGCGCCAGGTGCTGGCGCGCCATGCCGACGCCGTCACGCCGCTGCAGGCGCTAGCTGCGCTGGGCGGGCTGGAGATCGCGATGATGTGCGGCGCCGTGCTGCAGGCCGCACTGGAGCGCCGGGTCATCGTCGTGGACGGTTTCATCGCCAGCAGCGCGGTTCTGGTGGCGGCACGGCTGCAGCCGGCCGTGTTGTCACGCTGCGTTTTCGCGCACTACTCCGACGAGGCCGGCCACGGTTTGATGCTGCGTGAGCTTGGAGTCACGCCGCTGCTGCAACTGGGCCTGCGCCTGGGCGAGGGATCGGGCGCGGCGCTGGCCTGGCCGCTGCTGGTCTCGGCCTGCCGCGTGCTGGAGGAGATGGCCAGCTTCGAGTCGGCCGGTGTCAGCACGCGCAGCGACGCGCCATGAACCGCGCTCTGCCATGATGTTCGCGCCACTGCGGCTGCTGGTCCACGAGGGACGACTGGTCTTTATCGCGCTGCAGTTCCTCACCCGCGTGCCGGTGCCGCGTGCCGTGGGCTTCGAGCCGGCCTGGCTGCAGGCCTGCCTGCGCCATTTCCCGCTGGTCGGCGGCTTCGTCGGCGCCTTCGCTGCCGGGGTGCTGTGGATGGCGCTGCAGTTCTGGCCGCCCGCGGTGGCGGCCACGCTCAGCCTGGTGGCCACCGTGTGGCTGACCGGCGCCTTCCACGAGGACGGCCTGGCCGACACCTGCGACGGCCTGGGCGGCGCAGTCAGCCGCGAACGCGCGCTGGCGATCATGAAGGACTCGCGCATCGGCAGCTATGGCGCGGTGGCGCTGGTGCTGGCGCTGGGGCTGAAGATCGCGGTCGTGGCCGCGCTCGCCGCCCGGCCTGCCTCCGCTGCGGCGGCCTTGATCTGGATGCACGCCGCATCGCGTGCCGCGCCGGTGGCGCTGGTATGGCGGCTGGCCTATGCCGGCGATACCGAGCATGCGAAAGCCAAGCCGCTGGCGACGCAGACCGATGCCGCCGGTCTGGTCGTCGCGCTGGGCTGGGTTACCTTGCTCGCTGCCGGCCTGCTGGCACTGGCGCCCGTGATCGCCCCGGAGCTGGCGCCCGCGCTGCCGGCCGCGCTGGGCGCGGCGGCCGCTGCCGGCGTGCTGGCCACTGGGCTGTGCGCGCGCTGGCTGCGCCGCCGCCTGGGCGGCTTCACAGGCGACACGCTGGGCGTCACGCAGCAGATCGTCGAGCTGGCCGGCCTGCTGGCCTGGCTGGCCGTGGCAGCGCCATGATCGGGCACGGCGCGTCCGGCACGGCAGCGCTCTGGGTGTGGCGCCACCCCCGGCCGCAGGGGGCCGCCGGCCGCTGCATCGGCCGCACCGACCTGGCCGTCGACCCGCGCCGCGCCAAGCGCCTGGCCCACCGCATCCGCCAGGCCGCACGTCGCGAGGGCCTGCCGCGCGTAGTGCTGACCTCGCCGCTGCGCCGCTGCGCCGACGTGGGCCGCTGGCTGCGCCGCTGGGGTTGGCAGCACCGCATCGACGCTGCGCTGCAGGAGATGGACTTCGGCGCCTGGGACGGCCAGCGCTGGGCCACGCTGCCGCAAGCCACGGTCGATGCCTGGTGCGACGACTTCCTGAAGCACTGCCCGGGCGGCGGCGAAAACCTGCAGGCCCTGTTCGACCGCGTGGCGGCGTGGCGGGCACCGGCTGCAGCGCAGGTGCTGGTCGGTCACGCCGGCTGGATGCTGGCGCGGCGCTGGCTCGCCGACGGCCGGCCGCTGCCACGCCATGCCGCCGATTGGCCGGCGCCACCCACCTATGGTGTGTGCTGGTCGCTGCCCGCGAGGATCGACGCATGAAGTTGCACTCCGAAGGCGCCAAGGGCCGTGCCGTCATGGTCTGGGGCACCAGCAGCGGGGCAGGCAAGAGCCTGCTCGCGACGGCGCTGTGCCGCTGGGCGGCGCAGCGCGGCATCGACGTCGCGCCCTACAAGGCGCAGAACATGAGCAACAACGCCCGCGTCGTGCCGGGCCCGGGCGGTGGATGGGGCGAGATCGGCGCGGCGCAATACTTTCAAGGTCTGGCCGCGCGCGTGCAACCCAGCGTCGACATGAACCCGGTGCTGCTCAAGCCCGAGGGCGACACCGCCAGCCAGGTGGTGTGCCAGGGCCAGGTGGATGCGGCGCTGTCACGCCTGCCCTGGCGCGAACGCAGCCGCCACCTGGCCATCGCGGCGCGCGAAAGCTTCCTGCGCCTGCGCCAGCGCCACGAACTGCTGGTTATCGAAGGCGCGGGCTCGCCCGCCGAGATCAACCTGGCGCCCCAGGACTACGTCAACCTCGAGACCGCCCGCTGGGCCCGCGACAGCGGCCGCCTGCGCAGCCTGCTGGTCACCGACATCGACCGCGGCGGCGCCTTCGCGCACCTGCATGGCACCTGCGCCTTGCTGCCGGACGATCTCCGGCCCAGCCTCGCCGGTTTCGTGCTGAACAAGTTCCGCGGCGACGCCGCCCTGCTCGCCCCCGGGCCGCAGATGCTGCAGCAACTGACGGGCGTGCCCACCCTGGCCGTGCTGCCGATGCGCCGCGACCATGGTCTGCCCGAGGAAGACGGCGTCTTCGAGGCGGGCTTCGATGCAGACGCGGCCGGTGGCTTGAACGTTGCGATCGTGGCCTACCCGCGCATCAGCAACCTCGACGAATTCCAGCCGCTGAAACAGGTCCGCGGCCTCCGGCTGTGCTGGGCGCGCAGCGCCGCGGCACTGGCGGGCGCCGACTGGATCGTTCTGCCCGGCTCCAAGCAGGTCAGCGGCGATCTCGACTGGCTGCGCGAGCAAGGTCTGGACGTAGAGATCGCCCGCCATGCCGCCTCCGGCAAGCGCGTGCTCGGCATCTGCGGCGGCCTGCAGATGTTGGGGCGCCTGCTCAGTGACCCGCAGGGCATCGACGGCCCCCCGCACGAGGGCCAACCCGGTCTAGGACTGCTTCCAGTGCACACCCGCTACGCTGCGCCGAAGCGCGTGCTGCCCGTACGGGCGCGCTTCACCGACCTGTCGGCGCCCTGGCATGCCTTGTCCGACATCGAAGCGCCGGCCTACGAAATTCGCACCGGTCTCACCGAGGCGGTGTCAGACGCAGGCGCTCGTGCTGTGCTGCATGACGAACAGGCGGCGGCCATCGGCTGGCAGCAGGGCTCGACCCTGGGCGTCTATGCCCACGGCCTGTTCGAGTCGAGCACCGTGATGCATGCTCTTTTCGGGACAGAGGTTGCCACGCTCGACGCTGTGTTCGACGGTTTGGCCGATCTGGTCGACCGGCACTTCGAGCCTGAAACCCTCGACAGGCTGATGTACGGCTGAGCACGAACGGAAGTTGTTTCAACTGTGCAGCCTATTGCCAGGCTAGATGCCAGAAAGCCGCCCGTCGCGAGGACCCGCTTCTGGCCGGGACTACCTGTTCGCGCCGGCGCCGACAGCAGCCACTCGATTCGACGCACACTGAACGGCTGGTCCCTGAGGCGGCGACCTCACCTTGTCGACCCACTCCAGACGTGCA
>JAYUPN010000348.1:0-6534 GCA_043760065.1 Rubrivivax sp. | reverse complement strand
CAAATGCTCGCCATAGCCCGAGCTATGGCTGCGCTTTGCGCCTAGATCGGACGCCTTCTGACGCGCTGCTCGGACACGCTCGAAAAACTCTCAGCCTCGAGGCCGTGCCGGCCAGCCGGCCGCCGAAGGCCCAGCGCGCCGGGCGCGGCGCGGAGGCGAAAAGAGCCGGCCCTCCGCGCGCGCTCAATCGGCAGCCGCGTCGCCCGGGCTGATGCCCGCCAGGTAGTCGCGCCCGGCCTGCGCGCCGCGCTGGTTGTTGACGATCCGCAGCGCCACGACCAGCAAGGCTGCCAGCTCGTCGGGCGTGCGCGCCTTCTCCATCTTGATGCACAAAGGCTCGACCACCGGGCCGACGAGCTGCAGCAAGCGCCGCACGGCGTCGCTGCGCCGGGCCGCGAACCCCGGGAACTCGGGCGGCCGCGCCCGCTGCGGCGTCAGGGGTGGTGCTGCAGCGGCGACCGGGGCCGCTGCTGCGGACGCCGGCGCAGCAGGCTGCAGGTGGCACTGCGCAAACTCGGCGTACTGGCGCAGCCGCTGCACCTGGCTGGTCAGCGCTTTTCCCAGGACCTGCTGCGCGTACGCGGCGTCGCGCATGAAGGCCTGCACGTCGACCGAACAGCCGAACTCGCGCCGCATCGGCACCACCATGCGCACGACGGCGTCCAGCACCCGGGCGTTCTGAGACAGTTGCATGATGTTTCCCTTGACTTGGCTTCGGGTCACCTGCCACCGGGCGAGGATCCTTCCGCTCGATTGGATGCTAGGGGGCGTGCCACGGGCTCACGCCCACAAAAGGTCGAGCAAGCGGCCAGCCCCTGCCCCCCGAGTCGGGGGGGTCCTGGGTGCAACAGGCTCTTGCTGTTCAGCCGCAAAGACGCGCATGCCCAGCCCTCCGCGCCGGACACCCCGATCTGCGGACGCGCCGGGCTGTCCCTGCCGGGCCGTCGCTCGCAGCCCGCGGCCTGCAGTTCGTCGCATGCCGGTCAACGGCGTGGCCCGCTGCGCCTACGCTGCGAATCTGGGGCCGGTTCGTCACACACCATGCGGAGGGCACGATGCCTGAGTCAATGAAGTCTGTTTTGCTGTTGCTGGCTGTGATCTGCAGCCTGGCAGCACCGCTGCCGGCAGCGGCCCAGGCCGGGCCAGCGGGCCGGCTGGCCAGCGCGGCCTGGCTCAAGGACAACCTGACGCGCGCCGACGTGCTGGTGCTCGACGCCTCGCCGGCGTCGCTGCACAAGCGCGGTCACATCCCGGGCTCGGTCAACGCCGACCTCTTTGCCTTGAGCCCGAAGGATGTCCCGCTGCCGCAGATGGAAGCCCGCATCCGGTCCTGGGGCATCAGCGCCGACACGAAGATCGTGATCGCCGACCAGGGCGCGACCTACCTCGCCACGCGATTGTTCTGGGACCTGCTGCAGCACGGCCTGCGCGCCGAGAACCTGTACGTGCTGGACGGCGGCATGGCCGCCTGGCAGGCCGCCGGCGGGCCGCTGAGCAGCGAGCCGACGCCGCCCCGCGCACCCGGCACCGTGCGCGTCACAGCACGCGACCCCGAGGTGCGCGTGCGGCTGCCGGAGTTCCTGGCCGCCACCGCCGACCCGCGGCGCTTCGTCATGCTCGAGGCGCTGGACCCGGAGTACTTCTACGGCGGCGCCGCCTTCTTCAACCGCGGCGGCCACGTGCCGCACGCCACGCTGATGCCGGCCGGGGACTTCTACAACGCCGACAAGACCTTCAAGTCGCCGCAGGAGATCCAGCGCCAGCTCGACCACCTGGGCATCCGGCGCGACCAGCAGGTGCTGACCTACTGCGGCGGCGGCGGCGCGGCGGCGGTGCCGTTCTTCGTGCTGAAGTACATGCTCGGCTACCCGCAGGTCAAGCTGTTCCAGGAGTCGCAGCTGGGCTGGTTGCAGGACGAGCGCGAACTGCCGCTGTGGAGCTACGCCGACCCGCACCTGCTGCGCGACACGGCGGCGGTCAAGGCCTGGGCCGGGCCGATGCTCAAGGCCTTCGGCCTGTCGCAGATGACGGTGCTCGACGTGCGCCCGGCCGAAGCCTTCAAGCTCGGCCATGTGCCGCTGGCGCTGAACGCGCCGGTGCAGTCGCTGCACACCGGGCCTGACGGCGCGCGCCAGGCGGCCTTGTTGCTGGGCCAGGCCGGACTCGATCGCAACCACGAGGCCGTGGTGGTGTCCGAAGGCGGCCTGAGCGAGCAGGCGGCGCTGGCCTTCCTGATGCTCGAGAACGCCGGCCAGCGCAAGGCCTCGATCCTGCTGGACAGCATCGACCGCTGGGCCGAGCTGGGCAACGAGGTGGCGCGGCCGAACGCGCCGGGACAGCCGGCCGCAAGGCCCGTGGCCTATGCCGCGCAGCCGGCGGGCTTGCGGCTGATCAGCGATCCCGGCCCGAGCGCCGGCGCCTTGCCGCGGGTCTTCATCGCATCGGGGCGGCAGCCACCGCAACGTGCGCCCGACGGCAAGGTCATCCACCTGCCGTACACGCAGTTCCTCAACGCCGACGGCACGCCCAAGGCGGCCAAGGACATCTGGAGCCTGATGGCCAAGGCCGGCGTGCCACGCTACGCCGAGATCGTGCTCTTCGGCGACACGGTGGGCGAAGCGGCGGTCAACTACGTGATCTTCAGGCTGATGGGCTTCGCCGGCGTCAAGGTCTGGGCGACGTAGCCCGGCGGGCTGCGGCTCAGGCCGGCGCGGGCAAGGCGAAGTCGCAGCGCCCGCTGGCGGCACTGATGCGTGCCAGCGTGGCGCCGACCTGCGGGCGCAGCATCGCCGGCTGCAGGCGCCAGCTCCAGTTGCCGTGGGCGGTGCCGGGCAGGTTCATGCGGTGCGCGCCGTCCAGGCCCAGCACGTCCTGCATCGGGAAGAGGGCCAGCCGCGCCACCGACTGGCTGGTGGCGCGGATCAGCGCCCAGTGCAGGTCGGCGTCGCCGCACTGCAGGTATTCACGCGCGAAGGTCCGCGTGCGGGCGCTGGCGGTGCGCCACCAGCCCAGCGCGGTGTCGCTGTCGTGGGTGCTGCTGTAGGCCAGGCAGTCGGGCACATGGTGATGCGGCAGGAAAGGATGGCCGGCGTCGCCGCCGAAAGCTTCCTGCACGATGCGCATGCCGGGGAAGCCGAAGTGGTCGCGCAGCTCGATCACGTCGGGCGTGATCGTGCCCAGGTCTTCGGCGACGATCGGCAGCCGGCCCAGCGCCGCCTCGATGGCCGCAAACAGCGCCTTGCCCGGACCCGGTGCCCAGCGCCCTTCGCGCGCCGTCGGGCAGCTGGCGGGCACTTCCCAGTAGCCGGCAAAGCCGCGGAAGTGGTCGATGCGCAGCAGGTCGGCGTGTTCGAAAGCGCGCTTCACGCGCGCCACCCACCAGGCGTAGCCGTCGGCGGCCATGCGGTCCCAGCGGTACAGCGGGTTGCCCCAGCGCTGGCCGTCGGGGCCGAAGCCGTCGGGCGGCACGCCGGCGACGAAGGTGAGCTGGTGCGCGTCGTCGATGAAGTACAGGTCGGGGCGCGCCCAGACGTCGGCGCTGTCGTGGGCGACGAAGATCGGCAGGTCGCCCATCAGCTGCACGCCGCGGCGCCGGGCATGCGAGCGCAACGCGGTCAGCTGGCGGTCGAAGCACCACTGCACGAAGGCGTGTTCGGCCATCGCTGTCCGCAGTCGTTGACGTGCGGCGGCCAGCGCTGCGGGATCACGGCGGGCGAGCGCCGGACGCCACAGCCACCAGGGCTGGCCGCCGTGTTCGTCCTTCAGCGCTGCGAAAAGCGTCCACTCGGGCAGCCAGGCGGCTTGAGCACGCGACCAGGCCTCGAAGTCGGCCCGCGAGTCCGCGTCGGCGCGCGCCGCGAAGCCGGCCGCCGCCTGGCGCAGCAGCGACCAGCGCCACGGGATGGCGCGGTCGTAGTCGACGCGTGCGTCGCAGAACGCCGGCGTGTCGGCCAGGGCCGTGGCCGCGAGCCAGCCGCTGTCGACCAGCGGCTGCAGCGCCACCATCAGGCCGCTGCCGGCAAAGGCCGAAGGGCACTGGTACGGCGAGTGCCCCGGCCCGATCGGATTGACCGGCAGCACCTGCCACACCGACTGCCCGGCGTCGGCCAGCCAGTCGACGAAGCGCAGCGCTGCGTCGCCGAGGTCGCCCACGCCGTGCGGCCCGGGCAGCGACGTGATGTGCAGCACGACGCCGCTGGCCCTCGTTTTCAGGTTCATCGCTTGGGGGGCGTGCTGGGGTGGGAACTCGCCGGACAGCGTTTGAAGATGTAGTAATACTACATCTGACATTCCCGAATCTCGACTCAAGTCGTTGATTTTCAAGGGTTTACGAGGCGATATGGACAGTTCGGATGCCTTGTTGCAGCGTGGCACGGCTTGTATATTCTCTACAAACAGCCAGCGCATCGCGGAGACCCCTCATGGCCGACGTCAAACTGTCCGGGGTCGGCAAGGCCTACGGCGACGTGAAGATCCTCAAGGGCATCGACCTCGAGATCCGCGACGGCGAGTTCATGGTCTTCGTGGGGCCGAGTGGCTGCGGCAAGAGCACCTTGCTGCGCACCATCGCCGGACTGGAGGACATCACCGAAGGCACGCTGTCGATCGGCGGCGCGGTGGTCAATCACGTGCCGCCGGCCGAGCGCGGCATCTCGATGGTGTTCCAGAGCTACGCGCTGTACCCGCACATGAACCTGTTCGACAACATGGCCTTCGGGCTGAAGTTGGCGGGTCTGCCCAAGGCCGAGATCGCCACCGCGGTCAACAGCGCAGCCAAGATCCTGCACATCGAACACCTGCTGCAGCGCAAGCCCAAGGACCTGTCGGGCGGCCAGCGCCAGCGCGTGGCCATCGGCCGCGCCATCGTGCGCAAGCCCGAGGTGTTCCTGTTCGACGAGCCGCTGTCCAACCTGGACACCGCGCTGCGCGTGAAGATGCGCTACGAGTTCGCCAAGCTGCACGAGCAGTTCAAGACGACGATGGTCTACGTCACGCACGACCAGGTCGAGGCGATGACGCTGGCCGATCGCATCGTCGTGCTCAACGCCGGCCGCATCGAGCAGGTCGGCGCGCCGATGGATCTCTACGAGCATCCCTGCAACCTGTTCGTGGCCGGCTTCATCGGCAGCCCGGGCATGAACTTCATCGACGGCGTGGTGGTCGATGGCAGCAGCGGCGGCGCCACGGTCAAGCTCGGCGGCGGCGAGACGCTGCGTTGCGCCGTCGATGCATCGGCTGCAAAGCCGGGCGACAAGGTGCGCCTGGGCGTGCGGCCCGAGCACCTGCGCGCCGGCGTCGCGCACAACGCGCTGGCCACCACGGTGACCTTCGTCGAGAGCCTGGGCAGCATGACCTACGCCTACTGCAGCAACCCGGGGTTGGACGACGTCATCACCTGCGCCATCGAAGGCGACCGCCGCATCGCCAGCGGCGACACACTGCCGCTGTCGGTGCCGGTGGACAAGGCGTACCTCTTCGATGACCAGGGCGGTGCTTTCAAGCGACTGGCCGTCCAGTCGCAAGCCAATGCGGCCTGAGCGCATCGGCGCCGCGGCGGCGCTGCTGCTGCTGGCCCTGGCGGGCGCGCAGGCGCAGGCGCAGGCGCAGGCGCAGGCGCAGGCGCAGGCGCTGCCGAGCCTGCTGGTCTGGATCAACGGCGACAAGGGCTACAACGGCCTGCAGAAGGTGGGCGATGCGTTCACCCGCGACAGCGGCGTCAAGGTGATCGTGCAGCACCCGGAAGGCGCGCCCGACAAGTTCCAGGCCGCCGCCGCCGCCGGCAAGGGCCCGGACATCATGTGCTGGCCGCACGACCGCGTCGGCGAATGGGCCAAGTCGGGCCTCGTGGTGCCGGTGCGGCCGGGCAAGCGGCTGCGCGCCGAGATCGACGACGCCGCCTGGGGCGCCTTCACCTACCGCGGCCAGACCTGGGGCTACCCGGTCTCGATCGAGGCCGTGGGCCTGATCTACAACAAGGCGCTGGTGCCGACGCCGCCCGAGAGCTTCGAGCAGGTGATCGAGATCGACAGGAAGCTCAAGCCCCAGGGCAAGAGTGCGATCCTGTGGGCCTACAACCAGTCCTTCTTCAGCTGGGCTTTGCTGGCCGGACCCGGGGCCTTCGTCTTCGGCCGCAATGCGCAGGGTGAACTCGACCCGCAGGTGGTGGGCGTCAACAACGCCGGCGCGCTGCAGGGGGCGTTGATGATCGAGCGCCTGATCAAGGACGGCCACATGCCGCAAGGCGCGCGCTACTCCGAGATGGAAGGCGCCTTCGCGCGCGGCCAGGTGGCGATGATGATCAACGGCCCGTGGGCCTGGGACAACGTGCGCAAGGTCGGCATCGAGTTCGGCGTGGCGCCGATTCCGGCCATCGGCGGCAAACCCGGCCGCCCTTTCGTGGGCGTGCTCGGCTGCATGATCACCGCGCCGTCCAAAGCCAAGGACGTGGCGCGCGAGTTCATCGAGAACCACCTGCTCAAGGTCGCCTCGCTCAAGACCATCAGCGCCGACGTGCCGCTGGGCGTTCCGGCCAAC
>JAYUPN010000347.1:0-2614 GCA_043760065.1 Rubrivivax sp. | reverse complement strand
AAGCTCATTAAAATCCCGTACGTGAGCCTGCCGAACATTCTCTGCCAAGCGCCCGCCGGCATGCCGGTGGTGCCGGAGCTGCTGCAGGGCGATGCCTCGCCCGAGCGCCTGGGGCAGGAGGTCGGCACGCTGCTGCGCCACGAGGTGCTGCGTGCCCTGCAGGTCGAGCGCTTTGCCGCCGTGCGCGGCGAGCTGCGCCGCGACGCGGGCGCGCTCGCCGCTACCGCGATCCACTCGCTGCTGAGCCGGTGAGCCCATGCAGACGGGCGATAAGGGGTGGGTGGCGGGCGCCGACGAAGTCGGCCGCGGCGCGCTTGCCGGACCGGTCTACGCTGCGGCGGTGATCTTCGCGCCCGGCCGCAAGCTGCGCGGCCTGAACGACTCCAAGAAGCTCACGCGCGATGCGCGCGAGGAGCTGATGCCGCGCATCCAGGCCCGCGCCATCGCCTGGGCCATCGCCAGCGCCGATCTTGAGGAAATCGAGCGCCTCAACATCCTGCACGCATCCCTGCTGGCGATGCGGCGCGCCGTCGAGGCACTGGGGGTGATGCCCGCGCTGCTGCGCGTGGACGGCGTGCACCGGCCGGCCGTCGCCTGCGCGGTCGAGACCATCGTCGGCGGCGACGCCAAGGTGCCCTCGATCATGGCCGCCTCGGTGCTGGCCAAGGTCGCGCGCGACGCGGAGATGCGCCGGCTCGACGCCGAGCATCCGGGCTACGGCTTCGCCGAACACAAGGGTTATGCCACGCCCCAGCACCTCGAGGCGCTGCAGCGCATGGGCCCGTGCGCGATCCACCGGCGGTTGTTCGAGCCGGTGTGCCAGATGAACCTGGTGCTGGCATGACCGACTTCGTCCACCTGCGCCTGCACACCGAGTACTCGCTGATCGACGGCATCATCCGGCTCGAGCGGCCGGAGCCGGTCCAGGACGACGCCAAGCAGCGGCACATGGAAGAGCGCTTCACCACGCTGGCCGAGCGCGCGCTGCAGTTGGCACTGCCCGCGGCGGCCGTCACCGACCTGAACAACCTGTTCGGCATGGTGAAGTTCTACAAGTCGGCGGAGGCCGCCGGGGTCAAGCCGATCATCGGCGCCGACCTCACGCTCGAGGAGCGCAAGCCGGGCGAAGGCGCCGAGCAAATCACGCTGCTGGTGCAGAACGAACAGGGCTACCGCAACCTGGTCCGGCTCGTCTCGCAGGGTTACACCGAAGGCCAGCAGTCGGGCGCGCCGCGCGTCCGGCGCGAATGGCTGGCCGAATCGGGCGCCGGCCTGATCGCGCTGTGCGGACCGCGCAGCAGCCTCGGCCGCCTGTTGCTCGGCGGACATCCCGACGCCGCGCAGGCCGAACTCGCGCAGTGGCGCGGCTGGTTCGGCGACCGGCTGTACCTCGAAGTGCACCGTTGCGGCCGGCCCGACGACGAACCGCACCTGCGCGCCGCCGTGCGCCTGGCGCGGCGCACCGGCACGCCGGTCGTGGCCACCAACGACGTGCGCTTCTTGCGCCGCCAGGATTTCGAGGCGCACGAGGCCCGCATCTGCATCGCCCAGGGCTGGACGCTCGACAACGATCGCCGCCCGAAGGTGTGCACGGCCGAGCAGTACCTCAAGAGCGCAGCCGAGATGCAGACGCTCTTCGCCGACCTGCCCGAAGCGCTGGCCAACACGGTGGAGATCGCGCGCCGCTGCACGCTGTCGCTGAAGTTCGGTCAGATCTACCTGCCGGACTTCCCGGTGCCGGCAGGCTACACCGTGCCGGGCTACCTGAAGGAACAGGCGCACCAGGGCCTCGAAACGCGCGGGCAGGGCGCGCAGGTCAAGTACCGCGAGCGGCTCGACTACGAACTGGGCGTCATCGAGAAGATGGGCTTCGCCGGCTACTTCCTGGTGGTGGCCGACTTCATCGCCTGGGGCAAGACCCACTCGGTGCCGGTCGGCCCGGGCCGCGGCTCGGGCGCGGGCTCGCTGGTGGCCTACGCGCTCGGCATCACCGACCTCGACCCGATTCCGTACGACCTCTTGTTCGAGCGCTTCCTGAATCCCGAACGCGTGTCCCTGCCGGACTTCGACGTGGATTTCTGCATGGACAACCGCGACCGGGTCATCGAGTACGTGATGGACCGCTACGGCCGCGAGCGCGTCGGCCAGATCATCACCTACGGCACCATGGCGGCGCGCGCCGTGGTGCGCGACCTCGCGCGCGTGACCGGCCAGCCGTGGTCCTTCGGCGACCGCATCGCCAAGATGATCCCGGGCGGGCCGCAGGGCCTGACGCTGGCCGAGGCGCTCGACGAAGTGCCCGAGTTCAAGCAGGCCTACAAGTCCGAAGAGGACGTGCGCGCCATCGTCGACCTCGGCATGCAACTCGAGGGCCTGACGCGCAACGTCGGCAAGCATGCCGGCGGGGTCGTGATCGCGCCGCGCGCGCTGACCGACTTCGCGCCGCTGTTCTGCGAGCCGGGCGGCGGCGGCCTGGTCACCCAGTTCGACATGAAGGACCTCGAGGAGGTCGGCCTGGTCAAGTTCGACTTCCTAGGCCTGAAGACGCTGACCATCATCAAGGCCGCGGTCGAGCTGATCAACGCGCGGCGGCCCAAAGACACGCCGGCGCTGG
>JAYUPN010000346.1:0-6567 GCA_043760065.1 Rubrivivax sp. | reverse complement strand
CCGGGTCGGTGTGCAGCGCCCAGTCGATGGCTTTCAGGAAGGCGTCGCCGTAGACATCACGCCCGGCTTCGACCGCTCGCGTGTAGGCCTTGGGATCGGCTTTGCGTGTCTCCGCGTCGGGCGGCTTTTTGCCGCCCGACACCGCCCAGTACAGCGTCGCGCCCAGCGCGTAGAGGTCGGTCCAGGGGCCCTGCTCGCCCAGGCCGTACTGCTCGAGCGGCGCATAGCCCGGCGTCACCACCACCAGGCCGTGCGGCGCCACCGCTGCCGTCTGCCCGGCGCTGCCGAAGTCCAGCAGCACCAGGCTGCCGTCGCTGGAACGCACCTGGATGTTGTCGGGCTTGATGTCGCGGTGCAGGAAACCCGCCGCGTGCACCGCCGCCAACCCGTCCAGCAGCGGCAGCAGCAGCTCGACCAGCGCCTTCTCGCCGATCTGCCGGTGCTGCAGCCACCACGACTTGAGCGGTTCGCCCTTTTCGACCTCGAGCACCATGTAGGCGGTGCCGTGGGCTTCGAAGAAGCGCGCCACGCGCACGATGGCGCGGTGGCGGAACGACGCCAGCGTGCGCGCTTCGACCAGGAAGCTGTCCAGCCCCTGGCGGTAGCGCGCGCGGTGTTCGCTGGCCATCGGCGACACCGTGCCGTCGCCGGCGCGAAACACGATGTCCTGCGGCAGGAACTCCTTGATCGCCACCGCGGCGTCGAGGTGCACGTCGGTGGCCAGGTAGGTGATGCCGAAGCCGCCTTCGCCCAGCACGCCGTCGATGCGGTACTCGTGCAGCTGCACGCCGGTCTTCAGCGCCATCGGCAGCGCCGACGACGGCGGCCGCCGCGGCGTGCCGGAGGCGCGGTCGCGCGGCAACACGATGGTCGCGTCGCGGTTGCCGTCCAGCAGCGGCCGCAGCACGGCCTTGTCGCGCGCCAGACTGGGGTCGGGTGGCGCGCCAGGCGGACGCTGCGGCGTCGTGCGGTCTTGGGGCAGGACTTCGGGCACGTGCGGGGCCCGGGCGGGCGGGGCCAGGCGATGAAGCGCGGGGGGTTGCCAAATCATATGCGCGACCCGTGCCCTCGATGCCCAGGAAAACAGGGGGTTGCCGGGCCCTCACAATCGCCGCATGACGCCCCGTGCTTCCGAACTCTGGCCCGGCAGCGGCCTGGCCACGCTGGACGTCGACGCGCAGGGCCCCCTGCGGCCGACGCCGGCCTACTGGCGCCACTGGCTGCAGCGGCCCGAACTGGCGCTGGTCGACGAGTCCTGCCGCGCCGAGAAGGCCCTGCACCGCGCTTTGCTGAGCATGCCGCTGCGCCCGGTGCCGGCCAGCGAGGTCGAAGCCATCGCCGATGCCGACGTGGCGGACAACTACCGCCACTTCCTGGCCCTGCGCGACGCGGTGCAGGCGGCGGGCAGCCTGCAGTCCTGGTACTTGCGGCTGTTCCGCGCCGGGCCGGTGACGGTGCCGCCGCTGTTCCTGGACCTCGTCACGCAGGCCATCGTGCAGCACCTGCTCGCCCTGGACCCGCAGGGGCCCGACGCGCTGACGGCGCGCGCCGCCGAGCTCTTCTTCCGCCCGCAGCGCATCACCTTCGAAGCCGGCCGCGTGCTGGCCGCCGACCGCACCACGCTGCAGGAGCAATCGCAGACCCAGGGCCTGGGCGACCTGGGCCGGCTGCTGGCGCAGGCGCAGATCCCGGCCACGCGGCTGGACCTGCCGGTGCTGGGCCCGGACAACGCGCAGCGCTACTGGTCCGAAGCCGCCGCCGAGCGGCCCGATCTGCGCAGCAGCCTGGTGCTGGACCTCACGCACCAGCTCAAGACCGACGTCGGCCACGGCGTGCAGTTCACGATGGCCAATGCACGATCAGGGCTGAAGCCGCTGGCGCTGCTGCTGCAGCGCTGGGTGCAGCACCTGCTGGGCGTCGAGGTGAACATCGAGCCGGTGCACCGCATCGACGACGCGCAGTGGCGCTGGCACGTCGGGCTGGACGCGGAAGCCAGTGCGCTGCTCAACGACCTGTACGAAGGACTCCACGTCGACGAAGAACGGCTGTCGCGGCTGGTCAGCCTGTTCCGGCTGCAGTTTGCGAACGCCGCGGAAATGCGCGCCGATGTCGCCGGCCGCCCGGTGTACCTGGGGCTGATGGCGGCACGCGACGGCAGCCTGCGCATGAAGCCGCAGAACCTGCTGCTCAACCTGCCGCTGGCCCGCGCTTCGTAGCTCGTGGCCGGCGTCTGCGATTGACCCGGCGCAGCAAAGTACGTATCATTCGAGCATACTTTTTCAGGCAGAACCTCATGGACGCCACGGTTGCCGAACGCGGCCAGATCACCTTGCCCAAGGCCGTGCGAGACGCCCTCGGGCTGGTCAAGGGCAGCAAGCTGAAGGTCGAACTCGAAGGTGGCCGCATCGTGCTGCGCAAGGACGTCGACGACGCCATTTCGCGCCTGCGGGGGCGCTTCAAGCTGGACGGCTTTGCCAACACCGACGAAGCGATGCGCGCCATCCGTGGCCATGCACCTGGCGACCCGTACTTGCCGCCGGAGGACTGAAGAGCCTGTGATCGCCACCGATTCCTCCGTGCTGATCGACCTGATCAGCGGCGGCGAGCAGTCGTCCGCCGCGGCCGACGCGGTGCGTCAGGCCCTGGACAGCGGCCTTGTCGCGCTGTGCGAAGTGGCGCTGGCCGAGCTGTGCACCTCGCTCAAAGGCGGATCGGAAGTGCTGCAATACCTGGAAGAAGTCGGCATCGCCTACAGCGCCATGGAGCCCAAGTCCGCGCTGCGCGCCGGCGAGATGCAGCGCCGCTACCGCCAGCGCGGCGGCAATCGCAGCCGCACGGTGGCCGACTTCCTGATTGGCGCCCACGCCATGATGCAGTGCGACGCCCTCATCACCCGTGACGCGGGCTTCTACCGCGACTATTTCAAGGGCCTCAAAGTCATCGTGCCGAAAGGCTGACGGTCCATCCTCCATCGATTCCCATGCCGGAGAACCCCATGCTGCAAGCCTACCGTCAACATGCCGCCGAACGCGCCGCGCTCGGCATCCCGCCGCTGCCGCTGGATGCCAAGCAGGTGGCCGCGCTGATCGAGCTGATCAAGGCCCATCCCACCCAGGACACGGCGGGCGAAGACACCTTCCTGATGGACCTGCTGACGCACCGCGTGCCCCCCGGCGTGGACGACGCGGCCAAGGTCAAGGCCAGCTTCCTGGCCGCCGTCGCGCACGGTGAACTGGCCGTCGGCCTGGTCAGCAAGGCCAAGGCCACCGAGCTGCTGGGCACGATGGTCGGCGGCTACAACGTGCACCCGCTGATCGAACTGCTGGACGACGCCGCCGTGGCGCCGATCGCCGCCGCGGCGCTGAAGAAGACGCTGCTGATGTTCGACTTCTTCAACGACGTCGCCGCCAAGGCCAAGGCCAGCAATGTGCACGCCCAGGGGGTCATGAAGAGCTGGGCCGAAGCCGAGTGGTTCACGACGCGGCCCGAGGTGCCCCAGATCATCACCGTCACCGTCTTCAAGGTGCCCGGCGAGACCAACACCGACGACCTGAGCCCGGCGCCCGACGCCTGGAGCCGGCCCGACATCCCGCTGCACTACCTGGCGATGCTGAAGAACACGCGCGAAGGCGCAGCCTTCAAGCCCGAGGAAGACGGCAAGCGCGGGCCGATGAAGTTCATCGACGAGCTCAAGAAAAAGGGCCACCTGGTGGCCTACGTGGGCGACGTCGTCGGCACCGGATCGTCGCGCAAGAGCGCCACCAACAGCGTGGTCTGGGCCACCGGCCAGGACATCCCCTTCGTGCCCAACAAACGCTTCGGCGGCGTCACGCTGGGCGGCAAGATCGCCCCCATCTTCTTCAACACGCAGGAAGACAGCGGCTCGCTGCCGATCGAGGTGGACGTCAGCGGCCTGGAGATGGGCGACGTGCTCGACATCCGGCCCTACGACGGCAAGATCCTGAACAACGGTGCCGTGGTCAAGACCTTCGCGCTGCGCAGCGACGTGCTGTTCGACGAGGTGCGCGCCGGTGGCCGCATCAACCTCATCATCGGCCGCAGCCTGACGGCCAAGGCGCGCGAGTTCCTGGGCTTGCCCGCGTCCACCGCGTTCCGCCTGCCGGCGCCGCCGGCGGCGACGAAGGCCGGCTTCACGCTGGCGCAGAAGATGGTGGGCCGCGCCGTCGGCCTGCCCGAGGGCCAAGGCGTGCGCCCCGGCACCTACTGCGAACCCAAGATGACGACCGTCGGCAGCCAGGACACCACCGGCCCGATGACGCGCGACGAACTCAAGGACCTGGCCTGCCTGGGCTTCAGCGCCGACCTCGTGATGCAGAGCTTCTGCCACACCAGCGCCTACCCGAAGCCGGTGGATGTGAAGACCCACCGCGAACTGCCGGCCTTCATGAGCAACCGTGGCGGCGTCTCGCTGCGCCCTGGCGACGGCGTCATCCACAGCTGGCTCAACCGCCTGCTGCTGCCCGACACCGTGGGCACGGGTGGTGACAGCCACACCCGCTTCCCGATCGGCATCAGCTTCCCGGCCGGCAGCGGCCTGGTGGCCTTCGGCGCCGCCACCGGCGTCATGCCGCTGGACATGCCCGAGTCGGTGCTGGTGCGCTTCAAGGGCCGGATGCAGCCCGGCGTGACACTGCGCGACCTGGTGCACGCGATCCCGCTGTACGCCATCAAGCGCGGCCTGCTGACGGTGGCCAAGGCCGGCAAGATCAACGCCTTCTCGGGCCGCATCCTCGAGATCGAAGGCCTGCCCGACCTGAAGGTCGAACAGGCTTTCGAGCTCAGCGACGCCAGCGCCGAGCGCAGCGCCGCCGGCTGCACGATCAAGCTCAACCCGGAGCCGATCAAGGAGTACCTCACCAGCAACATCGTGCTGATGAAGAACATGATCGCCAACGGCTACGCCGACGCGCGCACGCTGGAGCGCCGCATCGCCAAGGTTGAAGCCTGGCTGGCCGACCCGCAGTTGCTGGAAGCGGACAAGGACGCCGAGTACGCCGAAGTCATCGAGATCGACCTCGCCGACATCAAGGAGCCGATCCTGTGCTGCCCCAACGACCCGGACGACGCCAAGTTCCTGAGCCAGGTCGCCGGCACCAAGATCGACGAGGCCTTCATCGGCAGCTGCATGACCAACATCGGCCACTTCCGCGCCGCGGCCAAGCTGCTGGCCGGGCAGCGCGACATACCCGTCAAGTTGTGGGTGGCGCCGCCGACCAAGATGGACCAGAGCGAGCTGATCAAGGAAGGCCACTACGCCCACTTCGGCGCCGCCGGTGCGCGCACCGAGCAGCCCGGCTGCAGCCTGTGCATGGGCAACCAGGCGCAGGTGCGTGAAGGCGCGACGGTGGTCAGCACCTCGACGCGCAACTTCCCCAACCGCCTGGGCAAGAACACCAACGTCTACCTGGCCTCGGCCGAGCTGGCCGCGATCGCGTCGCGCCTGGGGCACATCCCGACCGTGGCCGAGTACCACGAAGCGATGGGCGTCGTGAACAGCGACGGCGCGGCGATCTACAAGTACCTGAACTTCGACCAGATCGAGGAATATGCGGAGACGGCCAAGGCTGTCTGAACCACCGGCGCCTGGAGCCAGAAGCCCACCGGGGAAACCCGGAGGGCTTTTTTCATGGTGCCTGCGGCGTGGTTCCGAGCACCAATCACAAATTTTCAGGTACACCGCGCGGCCATCGGCTACAACGACAAAATCGCTGCAGTCTCAGCCCACCGACTGTTTCATAAACGCGCCCTTCAAACGGATCCGTTCAGTCGCTTACCCATGCCCTCATCCAAGCTCACCTACGACCAACCTTCTGGCGCCCCGGGCCACGCCGTCAAAGAAGAGCATGTCGAGTACGGCTTCATCGGCAAGCTCCAAAGCCTGAAGTACGAGTACCGCGACGACATCCGCGACCGCGCAGCACTGGAGCGAAACTTTCGCGAGAAGTTCCAGGCCCTGAACCGTGTGCACCTGTCCGACGGCGAATTCGCCCGCCTGCTGGACGAGATCGTCACCCCCGACGTCTACACCGCCGCCCGCACCTTGCGCGAGCGCAATGCATTCACCCGCGACGACGGCACCCCGCTGAACTACACGCTGGTCAACATCAAGGACTGGTGCAAGAACAGCTTCGAGGTCGTCAACCAGCTGCGCATCAACACCGACTACAGCCACCACCGCTACGACGTTCTGATCCTCATCAACGGGGTGCCTTGCGTTCAGGTCGAGCTTAAGACGCTGGGCATCAGCCCGCGCCGGGCCATGGAACAGATCGTTGACTACAAGAACGACCCCGGCAACGGCTACAGCAAAACCCTCCTGTGCTTCCTGCAACTGTTCATCGTCACCAACCGCACGGAGACCTACTACTTCGCCAACAACAACACACGGCACTTCGCTTTCAACGCCGACGAACGTTTCCTGCCCATCTACCAGTACGCCGACGAGGCGAACAAGAAGATCACCCACCTCGACAGCTTTGCCGAGACCTTCCTGGCCAAGTGCACGCTGGGCGAAGCCATCAGCCGCTACATGGTGCTGGTGGCCAG
>JAYUPN010000345.1:0-19651 GCA_043760065.1 Rubrivivax sp. | reverse complement strand
GCGCGCGTCAAGCAGATCCGCGTCCAGATCGAGGAAGCCACCAGCGACTACGACCGCGAGAAGCTGCAAGAGCGCGTGGCCAAGCTGGCCGGCGGCGTGGCCGTCATCAAGGTCGGTGCTGCCACCGAAGTCGAGATGAAGGAAAAGAAGGCGCGTGTCGAAGACGCCCTGCACGCCACGCGTGCGGCGGTGGAAGAAGGCATCGTCGCCGGTGGTGGCGTGGCGCTGCTGCGTGCGCGTCAGGCCGCAGGCACCATCAAGGGCGACAACCACGACCAGGAAGCCGGCATCAAGATCGTGCTGCGCGCCGTCGAGCAGCCGCTGCGCGAGATCGTGTTCAACGCCGGCGAAGAAGCCAGCGTCGTCATCAACGCGGTGTTGGCGGGCAAGGGCAACTACGGCTACAACGCCCAGACCGGCACCTATGGCGACATGATCGAGATGGGCATCCTGGACCCCACCAAGGTCACGCGCACGGCGCTGCAGAACGCGGCTTCCGTGGCCAGCCTGATGCTGACGACCGAAGCCATGGTCGCCGAAGCGCCCAAGGACGAGTCCGGCGCCGGCGGCGGCATGCCCGGCGGCATGGGTGGCATGGGCGGCATGGGCGGCATGGACATGTAAGTCCGGCCCCGCCCGGGCAGCGCGGTGCACGCTTCGGCGTCCGCCGCAGCGCCGGGCAGCTCAGCAAGCACAGCCTGCGCGTCTTCGGACGCGCAGGCTTTTTTTTCATGGCCCGGACGATGGCCTGCGAGCCAGCCCGCAGCACCGCGCAGTCCGCCCTGGGCGCCGGCGGCCGGCAAGACAGTCCTTTGCCGCCCACGGCGGCTTGTGCCGGCCCCTGAGGCAGCGCAAGGCTCGGAAACGCCAGCCTTTTTGTTCGATCGGCGGCGGGCGGCCGACCCATAATTTTGTTCATATGGCCTTGCCCCCGGTTTCTCCGCTGTTCCAGCAGTTCGTCGAGGACGAGATGCTGCGGGCCCCGCTGCTGTTCGACCAGCTGGTCGAGGCCACGGCCGATGTCGTGCGTCGCAGCATGACCAGCATGCCCTCGGTGCAGCGCACCGCGGTGGGCGACCTGCTGCAGGCGCTGAAGGCCCAGCAGGCGCGCATGGGCGAGTACTTCATGCATTCGCTGGGCGAACAGGTGCAGTCCGAGCTCGCCCGGCTGGCGCCGAAGGCCGCGGCCAAGTCCCACAAGCCGCAGACCCTGTCGCTGGTGGACGAGGAAGAGGTCGCCGTCGACGTCGAACTCTCGCACGCCATCCAGACCATCAAGAGCGTGGCCGAGTACGAGCTGCGCGAGCTGCAGGCCTTCGTGGCCGCGGTCGCGGGCGACCTCGACGTCTCGAAGGACCACAACCCCTTCCGCGCCGAAACGATGGCGCGGGCGACCTGGGCCGCGGCGCAGGCCCTGCCGCTGTCGCGGTCGCACCACGTGGCTTTCATGCGCCACGCGTCGGCGCCGCTGGCCCAGCTGCTGCGCACCAGCTACGCCGCGTCGACCTCGCGCCTGGAAGGCATGGGCGTCGAGCCGGCCAGCTACCGCACGATGATCCTGCCGTCGGGGTCGCGGCGCGGCGGCGGCCGCTCGGTCGAGACGACGTTCAGCCCCGACTTGCGGCGCATGAGCGAGACCATGCCGGCGCCACAGGACACCGCCAGCGCCGGCCTGAGCAGCACGTCGCGTCGCAGCGCGGGCCCCGAACACTGGAGCGACGTGGCGCGCGCCACGCCGCACCGCGCCGACCGCCAGGCGATCGAACTCGTCAGCCGCCTCTTCGAGGCCATGCTCACCGACACCCGCGTGCCGCCCGACGTGACGGTGCTGATCTCGCGCCTGCACGGGCCGGGCATGCGGCTGGCGCTGCGCGACCGCGCGCTGCTCGACCACCAGAAGCACCCGCTGTGGCGCTTCATCAACCAGCTCGTGTTCGCCGCCGAGATGGCGCCCGACGTGAACGACCCCGAGCGCGTGCTGCTGCTGAAGATGGCGCAGGCCACGATCGACCAGCTGGCCAGCGAGCCGGTGCAGAACTCGGGCCTCTACCGCTGGGCGCTGGAACGCCTGGACAGCTTCCTGTCGAAGCGGCTGACCCGCCGCCTGGCCACCGTGGCGACGCAGATCGGCGCGTTGCAGAAGCTGGAACAGAAGCTCGCCGGCGACCACGGCCCGCCATCGACGATGAGCGGCACGCTGGACTCCCACCAGCTCGACACCGTGCCGGCCGAGTTCATGGACGCGATGCCGCCCGCCGCGGCGCCGGGCAACACGGCCGGCGAATGGCTGGCGAGCCTGAAGGCCGGCGAATGGGTGCGCATGTTCTTCAAGGGCCGCTGGCTGCAGGCCCAGCTGCTGTGGCCGGGCGAGCGGCGCGAGTTCCTGCTCTTCGGCGACGGCGCCAGCGACGAGACCTGGGCCGTGCGCAGCTCGGCCCTGGGCCTGATGCATGGCAACGGCCTGATCAAGACGCTGAAACAGCGATCGATCGTAGGCAGCGCCGCAACGCGCGTGCACGAGCAGGTCGGCGCGGCCTCCGCGGCCTAGGAACGTGGGCGGCAGAAGGCGTCGAAGCGAAACGCGCGAAAACCGAGTAGCGCTGGGGAGCACCGACAAGCCCAGGGCTTGCCCCCTGGGCGCAGGAGGTGATACCCGGCGCTGCCGGTTTCTCGCGCGTTGCAGCCGACGACCTTCTGCCGCCCACGCTCCTAGACCTCGGCCAGCAGCGCCGCGATCAGCTCGGCCACGCGGCCCGGCTGCTCGTGCACGATCCAGTGCGAGGCCTCGGGCACCCGTTCGATGCGCAACTGCGGCACCCAGCGCTCCAGGCCGTCCAGCAAGGCCGGCAGCAGCGCCTTGTCGCGCTCGCCCCACAGCAGCGTGGTGGGCACGTTCACCGTCACCGCGGCATCGGGCAGCTCCACCCGGTGCAGCGCATCGTCGGCCGACAGCGGCGGCCGCAGCGGCGACGCGCGGTAGTAGTTCAGCGGCCCGTCCAGGCCGCGGCCGCCGTTGCGCCACGCCTGGCGGTACTGCTCGCGCACGGCCGGCGTCAACCACGCCGGTTCGCCCAGGAAGGGCCACAGGCGGCGGAAGTCGTCCACGGCCAGCAGCTGCGCCGCGTCGGGCCGGCACAGGAAGGTCATGTAGGCGCTGGCGGCCTGCTGCTGCGGGTTGTGGCGCAGCTCGCGCAGGAAGGTCGCCGGGTGCGGCGAGTTGATCATCAGCAGCCGCCGCACCAGGTCGGGCCGCTGGGCAGCCAGGTTCCAGGCCAGCGCGCCACCCCAGTCGTGCGCCACCAGCAGGTCCAGCGGCGCACCCAGCGCTTCGATGGCCGCCGCCACGTCGGCCACCAGGTGCTTGGCGCGGTAGGCCGACAGCTCGGCCGGCGCGCTGGAGCCGACGTAGCCGCGCAGGTTGGGTGCCACGCAGGCCGCGCGCGGCGCCACGCGCGCCATGACCTCGTCCCAGACGAAGGCCGCTTCCGGGAAGCCGTGCAGCAACAGCACACGCGAGCGGCCTTCGCCCGCGCCGCGGCAGGCCAGCGTGATGCCCGCTGGCAGGTGGAGTTCGAACTCGCGGATCATGCGCAGTGCGTCCAGCCGTGCAGCGTCTGCGCCACGTCCGCCAGGCCCAGCCGCGACAGCGCAGAGAAGGGCGCGACGCCGATGTCGGCGCTTTCGGTGCTGACCTCGGCCAGCACCTCCTGCGCGGCCAGCGTGGCGGCCTTGACCTCGCTGCGGTTGAGCTTGTCGGCCTTGGTCAGCAGCGCCAGCAGCCGCACCTGGCCGCCGGCCAGGCGCGGCGCCAGCAGTGCCAGCAGACGCCGGTCGAGCTCGGTGAAGCCCAGCCGCGAGTCGATCATCAGCACCACGCCGTGCAGGTTGCGGCGCAGCTCCAGGTACTCGGCCATCACCTCCTGCCAGCGCAGCTTGGCGGCGCGCTCGACCGCCGCGTAGCCGTAGCCCGGCAGGTCGGCGAAGAGCGCGTCGGGGGCGTCCTTGGGGCCGACCTCGAACAGGTTGATGTGCTGCGTGCGGCCCGGCGTGCGCGACGCGAAGGCCAGGCGCTTTTGCTGCGCGAGCCGGTTGATGGCCGTCGACTTGCCGGCGTTGCTGCGGCCGACGAAGGCGATCTCGGGCAGTTCACCGGCCGGCAGCTGGTCAAGGCGGCTGGCGGTGGTCAGGAAGCGCGCGCTGTGGGTCCAGGCGAGGGCGGTCTTTTCGCTCGCAGCGACGGTGCCGCCGTCGGGGTCTGGCGCATCGGGCACGGGCGCCGCGGAGGCCGCCGCCAGGGCCGCCCCAGGGGCGTCGGAAGGGGGCCGCAAGGGTGTTGTCATGGTGCATTGTAAAATTCGCGGGTTTCGGTCCTGCCGAACCCCTTAAAAAGCCCGTCCCCGCCTGAAAGCCTGCCGCATGAAGTCGCCCGCCGCCCTGATCCTCCTGGCCATGTTCGCGGGCGCTGCCCTGGCAGCCGAAACGAAGACCGCCTTCAAGCCCGACGCGGCCAAGGGCGAGCAGCTGGCCGCCACCTGCGTGGCATGCCACACCGCCGACGGCAGCCGCGGCGCGCCGGCCAACCCGATCCTGCAGGGCCAGCACCCCGAGTACATCGTCAAGCAGCTGGCCGAGTTCAAGAGCGGCAAGCGCAAGAACGCCGTCATGTCCGGCATGGCCGCCGCGCTGTCGGAAGACGACATGCGCCACATCGCCGCCTTCTACGGCAGCAAGAAGGCCAAGTCGGGCTTCTCCAAGGTCAAGGAGACGATCGGCCTGGGCGAGCAGATCTACCGCGGCGGCATCACCACCAAGGCGGTGCCGGCCTGCGCCGGCTGCCACAGCCCCAACGGCGCCGGCATGCCGGCGCAGTACCCGCGCGTGGCCGGCCAGCATGGCGACTACACCGAGGCGCAGCTGCTGGCCTTCCGCTCGGGCCTGCGCGGCAACAACGCGCACATGAGCGCCATCGCCGCCAAGATGAACGACCGCGAGATCAAGGCCGTCGCCGACTACGTCGCCGGGTTGCGCTGAAGCTGCGACGGCAGGCATTTCCGCTGCGGGCGAACCCCCGGGTTCGGGGCCCGGCCGCGGTGGCGCGCGGCGACGCTGCGCAGTAGGCTCGGCCAGCGGCTCGTTCGCCGCGGAGGACCGTCCCATGGCCCAGCCTTTCGCCCCTGTCGCGGTGGCCGCAGCCTTGCTGACGCTGGCCGCGCTGCCCGCCCACGCCCTCACCGTGCTTGGCTTCGAAGGCGTCAACGCCACCTACCCCAGCACGACGCCGGCCGACATCGCCGGCTTCTATGGCGGCGGCGTCAGCAGCCAGGGCACCAGCGGCGTCAACCACGGCATCATCTTCTCGCCCAATGCCATCGCCGTGTGCCTGAACGCGGTGGCAGGCAGCTGCTCCAACGCGTCGCGCGGCGGCCTGTCGGTGACTTCGTCGCAGGGCGCGCTGGGACTGGCCAGCAACGGTTCGGCGTGGTTCGACGTGCCGGCAGGGTTCACCTTCGCGATCGGCTTCAGTTATGCCGTGGCGCCGGGTTCGCTGGCCACCATCTCGGCCTACAGCGGGCCGGCCGGCAGCGGGACCTTGCTCGCCGCGCCGCTGGTGCTGACACCCGGCGCCGCCGGCTGCCCGGCCTACAACGCCCTGCTCTGCCCGCTGGGCCCCGGCGGCTACAGCTTTTCCGGCACGGCGCAGTCGGTGGTCTTCACGGGCCAGGCCGGCAAGGTGGTCTGGGACGATCTGACGCTGGGCGCCAACGACCCGCAGCCGCCGCCTGCGATCCCCGAGCCGGCCACCGGTCTGCTGTGGCTGGCGGGCCTGTCGGCCCTGGCAGCGGCCCGGCGTCACACGGCGCGCCGTTCGCAGGCGTAGCCCGGCCCCTGGCCGGATGCGGATTCGCCCGGCGCTGTAATGTCGGGGCCTGACCGGCGACTGCCGGTCAGCGACAAGCCCTGCAGCGATGCCGGGCGCCTTCGAAGGATCCGCATGCACGTCCTGAAAGACCGGGGTCTTGCGCACCCGGTGCCGTCCGAGATCACGCCGCAACACGTCTACCTGCGCCGCCGCCGGTTGATGCAGGCCCTGGCGGCCGGCGCGGCAGCGCTGGGCCTGCCTGCGCTGGCCCAGCCGGTGCGGCCCGGCAAGCTGGCCGCGCTGCCCGGCGCGCGCAGCCCGGTCGCCGGCGCGTTGACGATGGACAAGCCCACGCCCTACGGCGACGCCAGCACCTACAACAACTTCTACGAGTTCGGCACCGACAAGGCCGACCCGGCACGCGCCGCCGGCACGCTCAAGACCCGGCCCTGGACCGTGGCCGTCGAAGGCGAGGTCAGGAAGCCGGGCACCTACGACCTCGAGGCGCTCTTGAAGCTGGCGCCGATGGAAGAGCGCATCTACCGCCTGCGCTGCGTCGAAGGCTGGTCGATGGTCATCCCCTGGGTCGGCTGGTCGCTGGCCGAACTGATCAAGAAGGTCGAGCCCACCGGCAACGCCAAGTTCGTGCAGTTCGTGACCCTGGCCGACAAGGCGCAGATGCCGGGGCTGGGTTCGAGCGTGCTCGACTGGCCCTACGTCGAAGGCCTGCGGATGGACGAGGCGATGCACCCGTTGACGCTGCTGGTCTTCGGCATGTACGGCGAGGTGCTGCCCAACCAGAACGGCGCGCCGGTGCGGCTGGTGGTGCCCTGGAAATACGGTTTCAAGAGCGGCAAATCGATCGTCAGGATCCGCTTCGTCGACAAGCAGCCCAGGACGAGCTGGGAAGTCGCCGCGCGCGACGAGTACGGCTTCTACTCCAACGTCAACCCGGCGGTCGACCACCCGCGCTGGAGCCAGGCCACCGAACGCCGCATCGGCGAGGACGGCCTGTTCGCCAAGAAGCGCGCGACGCTGATGTTCAACGGCTACGAGCCGCAGGTCGGACAGCTGTACGCGGGCATGGACCTGAAGAAGTTCTTCTGACGTGGACGCGGCCGTGAAAGGCCGGCCGGTCCCGCCACCGGCCACGCGGTGGCTGATCTCGCCGGCGGCCAAGCCTGTGCTCTTCGTGCTGGCGCTGCTGCCGCTGGCCTGGCTGGTGATGGGGGCGGTCACCGAGACGCTGGGGCCCAACCCGGCCGAAGCGCTGATCCGCGGCACCGGCGACTGGACGCTGCGGCTGCTGTGCCTGACGCTGGCGGTGTCGCCGCTGCGGCAGTGGACGGGTTGGCACGCGCTGGCGCGGATGCGCCGCATGCTGGGGCTCTTCACCTTCTTCTACGGCGTGCTGCACTTCCTGTGCTTCGCCTGGCTCGACCAGGGTTTCGAGGTCGACGCCATCCTGCGGGATATCACCAAGCGGCCCTTCATCCTGGTCGGCACCGCGGCGCTGCTGCTGATGCTGCCGCTGGCCGCGACCTCGTTCAACCGCGCCATCCGTGCGCTGGGGCCGGCGCGCTGGCAACTGCTGCACCGCCTGGTCTACGCCACCGCACTGCTGGCACTGCTGCACTTCTTCTGGATGCGCGCGGGCAAGAACGACTTCGCCGAGTGGTCGGTGTACGCGCTGGTGCTGGGCGTGCTGCTGGGCTGGCGCCTGAAGCGCCGCTTCGCTGCGCGCGCACCTGGCGCCCGTGGCTGATCCGCCAGAGCCCCCCCCAGTCCGCGGGATGGTGGCCGCTGACGCGGGCGCCGACAGTTCCGGTCTTCGTCTGCTGCAAAGGGGAGTTCGCCATGACACCAGCCCGCCCCGTTTCACGCGCCCTGTGCGTCCTGGCGGCCTCGGTCGGCCTGATGACGCTGGCGCAAGCCTCGCCGCTGCTGGCCTTCGAGGACTTCGAGTCGGTGCCGGTGAAGGACGCCTCGCTGCCGTCGCTGAGCACGCTGGTCGGCACCTTCGTGCCCGCCGGTGGCGGCAACGTCTTCGTCAGCTCGCCGGGCTACACGAACTTCGGCCCCGGCCTGAACCCGACGAGCAGTTCCATCCTCACGGCCAGCGGGCACGAGAACTTCGACTGGACGCTGTCCTTCGCGGCTGCCACGGTGTCGCTGGAGATCTACCTCAACGACCTCGGCCCGGCGCTGATGAGCTTCTACGACGCCAGCGACACGCTGCTGGCAACGTTCAGCTACGCCAGCGACAGCGACAGCACCAACAACCTCGTTTCGCTGTCCTACAACGCCGGCGCCGACGTCATCACGCGCGCCACCTTCGTCTCCACGCTGGGCGGCGTGCTGAACACGGGGCTCGACAACATCACCATCGCCCAGCGCGGGTCGACGGAAGTGCCGGCGCCGTCGGTGCTGAGCCTGGCATTGCTGGCGCTGGTGCTGCTGCCGTCCAGTCCAGCGGCCAGGCGTGCTGCGCAGCGGCGCGCCCGGGCGGCGGTCACTTCATGAACGAGGGCAGCCACAGGCTCAGCGGCTGAAACTCCAGCACCAGCACCAGCGCCAGCACCAGGGCCACCACGAAGAGCCAGACGCCGCGGAAGATCTGCGCCAGCTTGACGCCCTTCAGCAGCGAGTTCAGCACGAAGAGGTTCATGCCCACCGGCGGGCTGATGAGGCCGATCTGCACCACCAGCACGATCAGCACGCCGAACCACACCGGGTCGAAGCCCAGGCCGGTGACGATGGGGAAGAACACCGGGATCGTCAGCAGCACCATGCTCAGCTCTTCCATGATGGTGCCCAACAGCACGTAGATCAGCATCATCGCGCCCACCACCATCAGCGGGCTCAGGCCCTGGTGCAGGATCCAGTCCTTCAAGTCCGCGGGCATGGTCGTGAAGTTGATGAAGCCCGAGAACAGCATCGCCGCGATCAGGATCGAGAACAGCATGGCGGTGGTGCGCGCGCTCTCCACCAGCACCTGGAACAGCACGCGCCAGCTCAGCGTGCGCCGCACCAGCGCGAAGAAGAAGGCGCCGGTGGCGCCGATGCCCGCGCCTTCGGTGGCGGTGAAAACACCGCCGTAGATGCCGCCCAGCACCACCAGCACCAGCAGCGCCACGCCCCAGATGTCGCGCAGCGCGCGCAGACGATCTGACCCGCTGCTGCGTTCGCCGGCCGGGCCGGCGCTGGGGTCGCGCCAGGTGATCCAGGCCACCGCGGCCATCAGCAGGCCGGCGCACATCAGTCCGGGGATGACACCGGCTGCGAACAGCTTGCCGATGTGGGTCTCGGTGACGATGCCGTAGATGACCATGATGGTGCTGGGAGGGATCATGATGCCCAGCGTGCCGCCGGCGGCGATGACGCCGGTGCTCAGGTAGTCGGCGTAGCCCAGCTTTTTCATCGGCGGGTAGGCCACCTTGGCCATCGTCGCCGCGGTGGCGATGCTGCTGCCGCAGATGGCGCCGAAGCCGGCGCAGGCCAGCACCGTGGCGTGCGCCAGGCCACCGCGCACATGGCCGATGAAGACGTAGGCGGCGCGGAACAGCTCCTGCGCGAGGCCGGCGCGGGCGACGAAGTTGCCCATCAGGATGAACAGGGGCACGACGCTCAGCGTGTAGGCGAAGCCGGTGTCGTAGACCACCTGCGCCGCATTGGCGAAGGTGGGTGCCCAGCCGCGCAGCAGGCCCAGACCCACCACACCCACCAGGCCCATCGCAAAGGCCAGCGGGATGCGCAGCAGCGCCAGCAGGAAGACCGCGCCGAAGCCGAGCAGGGCCTCGGTCACGTCGGCCGCTCGGAGTCGTCGACGCCGATGTGATGGTGGGCCACGGGCCGCCACACGAGCATGGCGTGCACGGCCGCCGTCAAGGCGCACAGGCCGCTCATCAACCACACGAAGGGGTAAACCGGCAACTTCAGCTGCGCCGTGGTCTCGCCGTAGCCGGCCATCTGCACGCCCTTGCTCCACATCAGCCAGGCCAGGCCCAGCAGCAGGGCCGCGCACAGTGCGTCCACCAGCGCCTGCTGCAGGCGGCGCAGCGCGGGCGGGATCCAGCGGTCGAGCGAATCGAAGACGACGTGCTCGCCCTGCAGGCTGACCAGCGGCAGGCCGGCAAAGATCACCGCCACCATCAGCAGCTCGGTCAGTTCCAGCGAGCCCGGCACGCTGGCGTCGAGGAACTTGCGCCCGCTCACGTCCACCGCCGTCAGCACCATGATGCCGAACAGCGCCAGCGCGGCCAGCAGGCCGGCCAGCTGGCCCAGCAGCGTCTTCAAGACGCGCTTACTGCAGCTTGGCGATGTCGGCGCGGAAGGCGCTGAGCGCCTTGATCGGCTCTTTCATGCCCTTGGCTTCGGCGGCCTTGGCCCAGTTGTTCACCAGCCCGGCGGTCTTGTCGGTCACGGCAGCGACGAAGCTCTTGTCGGCCTTGATCATCTGCACGCCGGCGGCCTGCATGAAGGCCATGCCGCGGCGGTCGACCTTGTCCCAGCCCTTGCCGAACAGGCGCGCCGCCATCTCGCCCGACAACTCGTCGACCGCCTTCTTGACGTCGGGCGGCAGGCTGTCGTACTTGGCCTGGTTCATCATGAACACGAAGCTGGTGTTGTACAGGCCGCCCGGGAACTGGGTGCCGTGCTTGACCACCTTGTCGATCTTGAAGCTCTCGACGCTTTCGGCCGGGAACAGCGTGCCGTCCATGACCCCGCTGCTGAGCAGTTCGTAGCTCTCGGGCGCGGGCTTGAGCGTGACGTTCATGCCCAGCGCCTTGCTGATCTCGTTGACCATGCCGCCGCCGACGCGCCACTTCAGGCCGCCGAGGTCTTCGACCTTGCTGACCGGGCGCTTTGTGTTGAAGACGATGCCCGGGCCGTGCGTGAAGACCGTGATCACCTTGACGCCCTGGTGCTCGGCCTGCATCGCCGGGTTGCGCGCATAGTGGCGCTGGAAGGCCACGGACACCGGCTCGGAGTTGTCGCCGAGGAACGGGAACTCGGCGATCTGCGTCGTGACGAAGCGGCCGGGGGTGTAGCCGTGCACGGTGAAGGAGAGGTCGGCCAGGCCGTTGCGCACCGCGTCCAGCGTGCCCGGCGGCGCACTCACCGCACGCGGCAGGATGTTGCACTTGGCCTTGCCCGCCGTCTTCTGCTCGAGCAGGCCGCACCATTCCTTCTGCGTCTCGCTCAGGGTGTGCGCGGGCCCGAGCCAGGACGAAGCCGTCAGCACCACCTGGGCCGCGGCCGGCAAGGCGGCGGCAAGGCTGGCGGAGGCGATCAGGGCGAGGGCAAAGGTTCGCATGGCGGACTCCGGCGAAGGGGGTTGCGGGTTCAGCGCGCATTGTCGCCGCAGCGCAGGCGGGCCCGCCATTGCAGAAAACTCGCACGGATCGAGGGCCGCCGCCCCCGCGACCGCGGGGCAGCCGGCGATGCGCCGGGTCTCTAGCATGGGCGCGAAACCATCCGAGGTGTTCCCGATGTCCCAGGCGCCACTGCTCGACGAACCCGCACGCGAAGCGCTCCGGCTGGCGTGCAAGGTGCTCGATGCCGCCGAGGCTGCGGGCAGCGCGATGGCCATCAGCCAGGCCCTCGCCGGCGTGGCGCGGGCCTACAGCCTGCTGCGCGCCGACTCCTTTGCCGAGAGCTGCCTGGACGAAGCCCTGCGGCTGGCCCGCGCCGCGCCGTCCACGGACTGGATCACCGAGCTGCTGTGCCGCTTGTGCGAAACCGCTGTGCAGGTCGGCGCGGCGCACGAGGAGGCCGAAGCCGGCAGCGGCCATGGCGCGCGCGAGAGGGCGCGAGACCACGCCTTCGCGGCCAGCCAACTGGCCGCGCGCGTGTCCGACCGCGCCTGGGAGGTGCAGGTGCTGCTGCGCGTGAGCGACGCCTTGAACCGGCTGGGCGACCACGACGACGCCACTTGCCTGCAGACGCGCGCGCTGCGGCTGATCAACGGCAGCCAGGCGCCGGATGCAGCCGAACTGCCCGGGTTGGGGCGGCTGGCCGACGGCTGAGCACGCGAACGCGCCCGCCGTTCCACGGCCGTGGCGCGGGGCGCCGGCCGGGCCGCTTCAGCGCCGAACGGACCCGCGCCGTCAGGCGCGGCGCGACCGCGCGCCGACCGCACCCAGCCCGGCCAGTGCCAGCAGGGCCAGGGCTGCGGAGGCCGGCTCGGGCACGACCATGAAGCCGCGGATCTCGCCACCGCCGAAAGTGCTGGTGTGGATGTTGAGGTAGACGCGCCCACTGTCCAGGCCCGCCTTGAAGCGCGCGATGGCCGCAGGAATGCCGCCCGTGCCCACAAAGCCCGGGTTGAAGTTCAACGGGTCGTCGAGGTCCAGCGAGGTGCCGAAGGTGCCTGACGACACACCCGTCGGAATGGGCAGCGAAGGTGCATCGACCGCCACACCGGCAGTGCCCTCGAAAGGCAGCGTCGTGCAGCAATGGAAGTGTGCTGCAGTGGTCAACCCCGAAAGGCCCGAGAACGCAGCGAAGAAGCTCAGCACATTGCTCACATCGTCGAAGGTCGCCGTGGCACTGCCGCTGCCCGAGCGCGTGCCGCCGCCTTCGGGCACGAAGACGGTGTGGTAGGTGGTGACGCCGGCTTGCGCCGCGCCGGCCGCCAGCAGGGCGGTGATTGTGACGAGCTTCTTCATGGGATCTCCTTGTGGCCGCAGGAAACGCGGCTGCCAACATGGCGATCGTCGCAGTGCGCCACCGCGCAGCCAACCCCCGAAGCCGATGCCCGCAGGCGGGAATAATCCAGGGCGCTACAACGTAGGCTGAGACGGGCCGCAGCGCCGGCGCCAACTGCAGGCGCGCAGACCTCCATGCACCACCCGCGCCAGCACCGGCGCCAGCGCCACCCCCGTGTGCGAGCGCGACGCCACCACCGCCTCGGGCGGCCCGGCCACCACCACGCGCCCGCCGGCGCCCCCGCCCTCGGGGCCCAGGTCCACCACCCAGTCGGCTTCTGCAATCACATCCAGGTCGTGCTCGATGACGACCACGCTGTGGCCGCCGTCGACCAGCCGGTGCAGGACCTTGATCAGGCGCTCCACATCAGCCATGTGCAGGCCCACCGTGGGTTCGTCCAGCACGTACAGCGTCTTCGGTGCACGCTGGCCGCGGCGCGTGACGTCGTCGCGCACCTTGCTCAGTTCGGTCACGAGCTTGATGCGCTGCGCTTCACCGCCCGACAGCGTCGGTGAAGGCTGGCCGAGCGTCAGGTAACCCAGCCCCACGTCCTTCAGCAGCTGCAGCGGGTGGCTGATGCCCGGCATGCTGGCGAAAAAATCGACCGCCTCGTCGACTTCCATGCGCAGCACGTCGCCGATGCTCTTGCCGCGCCAGGTCACGGCCAGCGTCTCGGGGTTGAAGCGCGCGCCGTGGCAGATGTCGCAGGGCACCTTGACGTCGGGCAGGAAGCTCATCTCGATGGTCTTCATGCCCTGGCCTTCGCAGCCGGGGCAGCGGCCGTCGCCGGTGTTGAAACTGAAGCGGGCCGAGGCATAACCGCGCGCCTTGGCTTCCAGCGTCTCGGTGTAGAGCTTGCGGATCGAGTCCCAGAAGCCGATGTAGGTGGCCGGGCAGCTGCGCGGCGTCTTGCCGATCGGCGTCTGGTCGACCTCGAGCACGCGGTCGATGGTCTCGAAGCCTTGCAGGCCGGTGCAGCCGATCAGCGACGGCCGCCGTCCGGCTGACAGTGCGTCGCGCCCGGCCTTGGTGACCTTGTGCTGCACGAGCGGCGCCACGTTGGCCAGCAGCACGTCGCGCGCCAGCGTGCTCTTGCCCGATCCCGACACGCCGGTCACCACCACCAGGTGGCCCAACGGCACACGCAGGTCGACGTGGCGCAGGTTGTGCAGGTGCGCGCCCTGCAGCAGCAGCGCAGGGCCTTGCGGGTCGACTTCGCGCCGCTGCTGCAGCGGGTGCAACAGCGGGAACGCCAGCAGCCGGCCGGTGACCGAGTCGGGCTGCGCCGACAACTGCGCCACGCTGCCCTGCGCCACCAGCGTGCCGCCGCGCTTGCCGGCGCCGGGGCCGATGTCGATCAGGTGCTCGGCGCGGCGGATGGTGTCCTCGTCGTGTTCGACCACCACCAGCGTGTTGCCGGCCGCGCCCAGCTTGGCCAGCGCACCGAGCAGGATGCCGTTGTCGCGCGGGTGCAATCCGATCGTCGGTTCGTCGAGTACGTAGCACACGCCCTGCAGGTTGCTGCCCAGCTGCGCGGCCAGGCGGATGCGCTGCGCTTCGCCGCCCGACAGCGTCGGCGCCGCGCGGTCCAGCGTCAGGTAGCCCAGGCCGACGTCGGACAGGAACTCGAGCCGGCTGGCGATCTCGCTGACCACGTCGCGCGCGATGTCCGCATCACGTCCGTGCAGGTGCAATCCTGCGATCCAGGCCCGTGCTTCGTGCACCGACATGCGCGCCACCTGCTCGATGGCCTGCTGCTCGAAGGTGACCTTGCGCGCGGTGGCGTTCAGGCGTGCGCCGCCGCACTCGTGGCACGGTTCGTCGGCCACGCCCTCGACCTCGGCCTCTTCCGACGGGAAGCTCTTCTCGCGGCCTTGCGAGTCGTCGATGCGGATGCTGTCGTCGTAGGCCTTGCGCTGCTCGCGTGTCAGCCGCAGACCCGTTCCGACGCAGCCCGGGCACCAGCCGTGTTTGCTGTTGTAGCTGAACAGGCGCGGGTCGAGCTCGGCGTAGCTGGTGCCGCATTCGGGGCAGGCGCGCTTGGTGCTGAAGACCTTGACCTGGCCGACGCCGGCGCCGGTGCCGCCGAAGTCCATCGCCACCGCGAGCTTGTCGATCGGGTGCAGCAGGTGCAGCACGCCGCGGCCGAGCTCGAGCGTCTTGCTCAACAGCGCGCGCAACTCGGCTTCATGGCTGGCGCTGATGACGATGTCGCCCACCGGCAGTTCGAGCGTGTGTTCCTTGAAGCGGTCGATGCGCGGAAAGGGGCTGGTGGGCAGGAACTCGCCGTCAACGCGCAGGTGCGTGTGGCCGCGCGCCTTGGCCCACTTGGCGAGGTCGGTGTAGACGCCCTTGCGGTTGACGACCAGCGGCGCCAGCAGGCCGACGTGCTGGCCTTGGTGGTCGCGCAGCAGCTGCGCGGCAATGCTCTCGGCGCTCTGCGCCTTGACCGGCGCGCCGTCGTGGATGCAGTGCTGCAGCCCGAGCTTGACCCACAGCAGGCGCAGGAAGTGCCAGACCTCGGTGGTCGTGGCCACCGTGCTCTTGCGGCCGCCACGACTCAGGCGCTGTTCGATGGCCACCGTGGGTGGAATGCCGTAGACCGCATCGACCTCGGGTCGCCCGGCCGGCTGCACGATGCTGCGCGCGTAGGCGTTCAAGCTTTCGAGGTAGCGCCGCTGCCCTTCGTTGAACAGGATGTCGAAGGCCAGCGTGCTCTTGCCCGAGCCGCTGACGCCGGTGACGACGCTGAACTTGCCGCGCGGGATCTCGACGGTCAGGTTCTTGAGGTTGTGTTCCTTCGCGTTGACGATGCGGATGTTGTTGTCGGCTTCGCGCGCCGCCTGGCGGCGGGCGCGCATGACGCTCTGCAAGGGTCGGCCCTCTTCGGCGACGACGGCGCCGACGCCCAGCGCCTTCTCGTACTCGCGCAGCGCCAGGCCGGTGTGCGAGGTGCCGTGCGCCTTGACGTCGTCGGGCGTGCCGATGCACACCACATGGCCGCCGCCTTCGCCGCCTTCGGGGCCGAGGTCGATGATCCAGTCGCTGGCGCGGATGACGTCCAGGTTGTGCTCGATGACAAGCAGCGAATGCCCGGCCGACTGCAGCTTGCGCAATGCGCGCATCAGCTTGGCGATGTCGTCGAAGTGCAGGCCGGTCGTCGGCTCGTCGAACAGGAACAGCGTGCCGTGGCGGGCCACCGGCTGGCGCGGGCTGTATCCCGACGAAGGGGCGGCGTCGGCCAGGAAACCCGCCAACTTCAGTCGCTGTGCTTCACCCCCGCTGAGGGTCGGCACCGGCTGACCCAGGCGCACGTAGTCGAGGCCGACGTCGATGATCGGCTGCAGCCGCGCCACCACCTCGCGGTCGTTCTGGAACCAGTGCGCGGCTTCGGCCACCGTGAGGTCCAGCACGTCGGCGATGCTCAGCTGCATCGGCCCGCGCACCACCTTGACGTCCAGGATCTGCGGCCGATACCGCCTGCCGTCGCAGTCGGGGCAGCGCAGGTAGACGTCGCTCAGGAATTGCATCTCGACGTGTTCGAAGCCGCTGCCACCGCAGGTCGGGCAACGGCCGTCGCCGGCGTTGAAGCTGAAGGTGCCGGCGCTGTAGCTCCTCTCACGGGCCAGAGGTGCGTCGGCGAAGATCTTGCGCAGCTCGTCGAAAGCACCGACGTAGCTGGCCGGGTTGCTGCGCGCGGTCTTGCCGATCGGGCTCTGGTCGACGAAGACGGCGTCGCCCAGTTGCTCGGCGCCGAGCAGGCGGTCGAAGGCGCCGGGGGTTTCGGTGGCCTTGCCGAAGTGGCGCGCCAGCGCCGGGTACAGCACGTCCTGGATCAGCGTGCTCTTGCCCGAGCCGCTGACCCCGGTGACGCAGACCAGCCGCTGCAGCGGCAGCTCCACCGTCACGCCCTGCAGGTTGTGGTCGCGCGCACCTTCGAGGATCAGCCGCGGCGTGTTCGGCTCCACCGGCTTGCGGAATCCCAGCCCGACCTGTTTGCGCGCGCCGAGATAGGCACCCGTCAGCGTGTTGGCGCTGCGCGCCTCGTGCGGGGTGCCGTCGAAGACGATCTGGCCGCCACGTTCACCGGGGCCCGGGCCCATGTCGATCAGGCGGTCTGCGGCCAGCATCACCGCCGGGTCGTGCTCGACGACGACCAGCGTGTTGCCGGCGTCGCGCAGCCGGTGCATGGCCTGCACGATGCGGTTCATGTCTCGCGGGTGCAAGCCGATGCTGGGCTCGTCGAGCACGAACAGCGTGTTGACCAGTGAGGTGCCGAGTGCGGTGGTGAGGTTCAGGCGCTGCACTTCTCCGCCCGACAAGGTTCGACTCTGGCGGTCGAGCGTGAGGTAACCCACGCCGACGTCGCACAGGTACTTCAGACGAACGCCGATCTCGTCGCGCAGCAATTTCAACGCACTGTCGCCGGCGTCGTCGAGCGCCACGCGATCGAAGAACGTGCGCAGCCGGTCGATCGGCATGCGCATCAGATCGTGAAGGCAAAGGCCCGGCAAGGCTTCGAGTTGGTCCCGGGTCCAGGCTGTGCCTTGCGGGAGAAAGCGCTTGCCCAACGGCAGCAAATCGCCGTACCTGTCCTGCCCCAGGCGCCACAACAGCGACTCGGTCTTGAGCCGTGCGCCGGCACAAACGCTGCACGTGCGGTAGCTGCGGTACTTGGACAGCAGCACCCGGATGTGCATTTTGTAGGCTTTGCTTTCCAGGTACTCGAAGAAGCGGTGGATGCCGTACCACTGCTTGTTCCAGTTGCCCTTCCAACCCGGGTCGCCGTCCACCACCCAGGCGCGCTGGGCGTCCGAAAGCTGGTTCCACGCCGTGTCGCGTGGGATCCCCGCATCGCCCGCGTACTTCAGCAAGTCGGCTTGGCAAGACGCCCAGGCCGGCGTCTGCATGGGCTTTACGGCGCCGGCGCGCAAGGTCTTGCGCGGGTCGGGAATCACCAGGCCCAGATCGACGCCGATCACGCGCCCGAAACCACGGCAGGTGATGCACGCACCGTGCGCCGAATTGAATGAAAACAGCGACGGTGTCGGGTTGTCGTAATGCCGATCGCTCTCCGGACAATGCAAGTGCGTGGAGTAGCGCCAAACGTCGCTTGGCGACTCGCCCGCCGACTCGGCCAAGGTGTGCACGTCCACGCGCCCACTGCCGCGTTTGACGGCCAGCTCGATCGCCTCTTGCAAGCGTGCCGGCGCCACACCGCCCAGGCGAAATCGATCGGCCACCACATCCAGCCGCTTCACCTTCACGGCAGGGTCGCTGCGGCTGGCGGCAACGTGTTCGGCCTGAACGCGGGTGAAGCCGCTGGCGGCAAGCCACTGGTCTTGCTGTTCGCTCGACGTGTCAGACGGAAGCTCCACCGGAAACGTGACGGCCACACGCGGATCGCCGGCAGCGGCGGCAAGGGTCAGCAGCGACGCTGCGATCGACGCCGGGGTGTCGCGCTGGACCGGCAACGCGGTTTGCGAATCGAACAATTGCGTCGCGCGCGCGAACAACAACTTGAAGTGGTCGTTCAGTTCGGTCATCGTGCCCACGGTAGAGCGCGACGTGCGAACCGGGTTGGTCTGGTCGATGGCGATCGCAGGCGGGACCCCGTCCACGCGGTCCACCGCCGGACGGTCCATGCGATCCAAAAATTGCCGCGCGTAAGCCGAAAACGTTTCGACGTAACGCCGCTGACCCTCGGCGTACAAGGTATCGAACACCAGGCTCGACTTGCCTGAACCACTGGGCCCGGTGACGACTGTCAGTTCGCCGGTCGCGATGTCCAGGTCCAACCCTTTCAGGTTGTGTTGGCGTGCCCCGCGAATGCGAATCAACCCTTGCGGGCTCGACGGTTTAGTCATGCGAAATGTGGAACAAAGCCGAAGATTCTAGGCACATGTGAATGGCCTGTTTCAACCGAGAACAACTGCACGGTGCGGCATGCCCGTGAAGGCTAAACTGGACTGCTGGTCATCGAAGGGGCGAACGCCTCCAAGCGGTGAATTGAACTTCAATGCACAGACACGCTCTGAACCCCATGCCGCACCTGCCAAACACCCCACCCCCGTCCGTCGAACCTTTCAAGCGATTGGCGCGAGCGGCGATGTTGTTTTCCGCCGTAGTGACCACGGTAGCTTGTGGCGGTGGCGGCGACGCCGGCCCCCTGCCCATCAGCGCCCCCTCCCCTGCGCCAGCGCCAGTGTCGGCACCTTCGCCAGCGCCCGCGCCAGCACCGGTTCCTGCGCCCTCGCCCGTCCCACCGGCCACGGGCAACTTCATCATCAACGGCGTTGCCACGTTCGATTCGGTGCCTGCCGCTTCCAACGGTGGGCTTAACTACGTTGGCACTGTGCGCAAACCCGTTCGCGGCGCGGTGGTCGAGCTGTTGTCGGCAAGCAATGGCGTGCTGGCGTCGACGCTGACGAATGGCGTCGGAGCCTACGCGATGGGCATGAATACCGCGCAAGCGGTGACGGTGCGCGTGCGTGCTCAACTGAAGGATACGAACCACGAATTTATCGTGCGGGACAACACCGCCGGCGACGCGATGTATGCGATGCAGTCGGTAGCGGTGACGCCATCGGCAGCCAACACAGCCGTGGACCTGCACGCACCGTCGGGCTGGGGAGGCACTAGCTACACGTCGACGCGCGTGGCAGCCCCGTTCGCCATTCTGGACGTGGCCTACCAAGCCAAGGAAAAGGTGTTTTCGGCTGCGGGGCCGACGCTGGGGTTGCAAACACTGAACATCAACTGGAGTGTCAACAACCGGCCCGTAAGCGGCAACCGTGCACTCGGTGAGATCGGCACCTCGTTCTTCACGGTCAACAGCACTGCAGGCGCCCAGCTCTTCATTCTGGGTGCCGAGAACACCGACACCGACGAGTACGACAGACCCGTGGTCGCGCACGAAATCGGCCACTACCTGCAGCACGCCGTTTCACGCGACGACAGCCTGGGTGGCTCGCACACCGGCACCGACAGGCTCGACATGTCCGTTGCGTTTTCGGAAGGCTGGGGCAATGCGTGGGCCGGGATGGTGCTGGGCACCCCGGTCTACCACGACTCTCGAGA
>JAYUPN010000344.1:0-6578 GCA_043760065.1 Rubrivivax sp. | reverse complement strand
CACGCTCCCGATCGTCGCGCCGCGGATCGAGCCCCTGATCGACAGCGACGACGCCTTCTTCGCCACCAATGCCACGCTGTTGCGCAATCCGTCCCTGGTGAACCTGCTCGACGGTTGCGCGCTGTCGCTGCCCTGCCACCGCGCAGGCGATTGGCCGGTGGGACTGATGGTCTGGGCGCCGGCGTTGGCCGACGACCGCGTGCTCGGCGTGGCACTGGCGATCGAGCGCGCATTGCGGGACAACGGCTAGATGCGCGTTGCCGTCATCGGCGCTGGCATCGTCGGCGTGACCACGGCTTACGAACTGCAATGCCGCGGCCATGAGGTCACGGTGTTCGAGCGCCACGGCGCAGTGGCCGCCGAAACCAGTTTCGCCAATGCCGGCATCGTCGCGCCGGGCTACGTCACGCCCTGGGCTGCGCCGGGCATGCCCTGGAAGGTGCTGAGCCACCTGCTCAGCAGCGACGCACCGGTGCGCTTCGGCGGGCCGGGCGGCCTGGGGGCCCTGGCCCAGTTGCCTTGGATCTGGCGCTGGCTGCGTGCCTGCCGGCCGCGGGTGCACGTCGCCAACCGCACGGCAATGCAGACGCTGGCGCGCTTCAGCCGCGAGCGTTTGCTGGAACTGACCCATCTGCTGCGCCTGGAGTACGAACAGGCCAGCGGCTACATGGTGCTGCTGCGCACCGAACGCGAGCTCAAGGGCAGCCAGCGCGGGATCGAGCTGCTGCGCGAACTGGGCGTTGTGCACACGGTGGTCGACGCCGCGCGCTGCCGCCAGATCGAGCCTGCGCTCAACCCCGGGGCCAAGCTGCACGCGGCGATCCACCTGCCGCACGACGGCGTCGGCAACTGCCGGCACTTCGCGCACCTGCTGAAGGCCGAAGCGCAGCGTTTGGGCGCACGGTTTCGCTTCGACACCGACGTGCGCACGCTCAGCCCCGGCGCCCGCCCGACGCTGCGCACCGCGCACGACGAAGAAGCGCGCTTCGACGCCGTGGCCGTCTGCGCCGGCGTGCAGGCCAACGCGCTGCTGCGGCAGGTGGGCCTGAAGCTGCCGCTGGCCGCCGTCTACGGCTACTCGGTGACGGCCCCTGTGCGGCACGTCGATGGCCAGGCGCCGATGGGCCCGCGTGCAGCGCTGATGGATGAACGCTACAAGGTCGCCATCAGCCGCCTCGGGCAGCGCATCCGGGTCGCCGGCAGCGCCGAACTCGGCGGCCGCATCGACACCATGAACCCGGCCGTGCTGCGCACGTTGTACCGGGTGCTCGACGAGTGGTTCCCGGGCAGCGCCGTAACGCGCGAATCGCAGCCGTGGAAGGGCGCGCGCCCGATGCTGCCCGACGGCCCGCCGGTGCTGGGCGAGAGCGGCGCGCCAGGGGTCTGGCTGAACCTGGGCCACGGCTCCAGCGGCTGGGCGCTGGCTTGCGGATCGGCGCGTGTGCTGGCCGAGCGCATCAGCGGGCGCGACGCGCCGATCGACGCCGCGCGGCTGGGCCTGCAGCGGCTGCGCTGAGTGTGGTCGTAAGGATCCGCAAGGACCCGATCGCCAGGTGTTGGCCCGCGTGCAATTTCACGCGCAAGGGCTGAGCCCCGTGCAGCGCGACAATGGCTCGATGCGCGCCGACAACGATCCGCTCCAGGCACCGCGACGCGTCACGGCACACAACGGCCCGTGGCCGCTGCACGACGCGGCGGCCTCGCGCGCGATCGAATGCGTGGCCCTGGCCGCGGCAGCGCCCGGCGCCCTGATGGCGCACGCCGGCTGGGCCGTGGCGCGGCTGGCCCTGGCGCAGGCACCGCACGCCCGGCGCGTCCAGCTCTGGTGCGGGCCGGGCAACAACGGCGGCGACGGCCTGGTCGCGGCCAGGCACCTGCACGCGGCCGGGCGGGACGTGGTGGTCAACCTCGTCGCCGATGCCGCCCGCTTGCCGGGCGACGCCGCGCAGGCGCTGCACGACGCGGTGGCGGCAGGCGTGCGCGTCCAGCCCGGTCTGCAAGCCGCGGGCGATGCCGACTTCGTGATCGACGCCTTGCTGGGGCTGGGCGCGTCGCGCGCACCGGCAGGCGACCTGGCGGCGGCCATTGGGCAGATCAACCGGCAGCACGCCCCGGTGCTGGCGGTGGACATCGCCAGCGGGCTGCACGCCGACACCGGCGCCTGGCTGGGCGCTGAGGCGGTCGCCGCGCACAGCACCTTGTCGCTGTTGACGCTGAAGCCGGGATGCTTCACGCACCAGGGCCGTGACGCCTCGGGCGACATTTGGTTCGACGACCTCGGCATCACGCCGGACGCCGGGCGCATCACCGCCTGGTTGACCGGCCCGCCCGCAGTCCACCTGCGCCCGCACGCCTCGCACAAGGGCAGCCACGGCGACGTCGCCGTGATCGGCGGCGCTGCGGGCATGGAAGGCGCGGCCTGGCTGGCGGCAAGCGCGGCACTGGCCGCGGGTGCCGGCCGCGTCTACTGCAGCTTGTTGGCCGACGCCAGCGCCCTACCCCTGGGACGGATGGAACTCATGTGGCGACCGCGCTGGTGGCAGCAGCCGGCCGCGGTGCTGGCACGCACCACGGTGGTCTGCGGCTGCGGCGGCGGCAGCGAGGTGCGCGTGGCCCTGCCCGCGTTGCTGTCGCACGCAGCGCGGCTGGTGCTGGACGCCGACGCATTGAATGCCATCGCCGGCGACACGGCGCTGCAGACGCTGCTGCAACGGCGCGCGGACCGCGGCCTGGCCACGTTGTTGACGCCGCACCCGCTGGAAGCGGCACGCCTGATGGCGTGCAGCGCAGCGGAGGTGCAGCGCGACCGGCTGGCAGCGGCGCTGTCGCTGTCAGGCCAGCTCGCGGCCACGGTGCTGCTCAAAGGCTCAGGCACCGTGATCGCGGCCGCCGACGCCACGCCGCACATCAACAGCAGCGGCAATGCCGCGCTGGCCAGCCCCGGCACGGGCGACGTGCTGGCCGGCAGGGCCGGCGGCCTGTGGGCGCAGCAGCCCGAGGCGTCAGCTGCGGCCATCGCCACCGCAGCGGCCTGGCAGCATGGCGCAGCAGCCGACCGCTACGCGAGCCGCCGGCCCGGCCGCGCGCTGCGCGCCGGCGCGCTCATCGAGGCGCTGCTCGAGACCGTCTGAAGCGTGCGTGGCGCATCGGCGGAGCGACGCAGGCTCAGCGCCGCACGCGCGGCTTCGGTGACGGTCGCTGCGGCGCCGGCTTGCGCGGTCGCCGCGCGGTATCGCCCCCACCCACGCCCTGGCCAGCGACCTTGGCTGCACCACCCTTGCCGCCCGACTTGAAGGCGCGCGTCGCGGCCTTGGCCACGCGGTCCGCGTCCTGCACGGCGTTGAGCTCGGCGCTGGCGCCCGGCGCGCGCTGGCGTTCGGGACGGTCGCCCTTGGCCAGCGGTCGCTCGCCTTCACCTTCGCGCACCATGCGGAAGTCGATCTTGCGGCCGTCCAGGTCGACGCGGCTGACCTGCACGCGCACGCGCGTGCCCACGCCGTAGCGGATGCCGGTGCGTTCGCCGCGCAGTTCGAGCCGCGCTTCGTCGAAGCGGTAGTACTCGCCGCCGAGCTCGGTGATGTGCACCAGGCCCTCGACGTACAGCGCGTCCAGCGTCACAAAGAGGCCGAAGCCGGCCACCGCGGTAACGGTGCCCGAGAACTCCTCGCCCAGCCGCTCGCGCATGTAGCGGCACTTGAGCCAGGCTTCGACGTCGCGCGAGGCTTCGTCGGCACGCCGCTCGTTGGCGCTGCAGTGGCCGCCGGCGGCTTCCCACAGCGTCATCTCCTGCGACATCGGCTTGGGCGCGGCGCGTGGCGTGCGCTGGCCCTTGCGTGGTTCGGGCGTGCGCGTCTTGGCATTCGCCGCCAGGTGGTAGCGGCGGCCGGCCAGGATGCCATTGATGACGCGGTGCACCAGCAGGTCGGGGTAGCGGCGGATCGGGCTCGTGAAGTGCGCGTAGGCCTCGTAGGCCAGCCCGAAGTGGCCGTTGTTGGTGGCGGTGTAGACCGCCTGCTGCATCGAGCGCAACAGCAGCGTGTGGATCTGCAGTGCGTCGGGCCGGTCCTCCACGGACTTGGCGATGGCGGCCAGCTCGGCCGGCCGCGGCTCGTCGCTGAGGTGCACGCCGATGCCCAGCGCCTTGAGCTGCGCCTGCAGCGCGATGCGCTTCTCGGGCGTCGGGCCTTCGTGCACGCGGTACAGGCACGGGTGCTCGGCCGCGGCGATGTACTCGGCGGCGCAGACGTTGGCGGCGAGCATCGCTTCTTCGATCAGCCGGTGCGCCTCGGTACGCGTGCGCGGCACGATCTTCTCGATGCGGCCGTTGTCGTCGCAGATGATCTGCGTCTCGGAGCTTTCGAACTCCATCGCGCCGCGTGTCGCGCGCTGCTTGAGCAGGGCGCGGTAGACCTCGTGCAGGTGCAGCAGGTGCGGCAGCAGGTCGGGCCGGCGCTGCGCCTCGGGGCCGCGCGTGTTGGCCAGCATCGCGGCGACTTCGGTGTAGGTCAGCCGGGCGTGCGAATTGATGATGGCGGGGTAGAACTGGAAGGCATGCACGCGGCCGTCGGTGGTGACGATCATGTCGCAGGCCATCGCCAGCCGCTCGACCTCGGGGTTGAGCGAACACAGCCCGTTGGACAGCTTCTCGGGCAGCATCGGGATCACGCGGCGCGGAAAGTAGACCGAGGTCGCGCGCTCGTAGGCGTCCTCGTCCAGCGGCTCGCCGGGCTTGACGTAGTGGCTGACGTCGGCGATGGCGACGATCAGCCGCCAGCCCTCGACCGCGCCCTTGCCGCGGCCGTGCTTGTAGGGCTCGCAGTACACGGCGTCGTCGAAGTCGCGCGCGTCCTCGCCGTCGATGGTGACCAGCGCCACGTCGCTCAGGTCGACGCGGTGCTTGCGGTCGGTGGCGCGCAGCTTGTCGGGCAGCGCCGCGGCTTGCGCCAGCGTCTCGGCCGAGAACTCGTGCGGCACTTCGTACTTGCGCACCGCGATCTCGATCTCCATGCCGGCATCGTCGATCTCGCCCAGCACCTCGGCCACGCGGCCCACGGGCTGCGAGTGCAGCGACGGCGGCTCGGTCAGTTCGATCGACACCACCTGCCCCGCCGTCGCGTTGGCGATCGCGTTCTTCGGGATCAGGATGTCCTGTCCGTAGCGGCTGTCTTCTGGGGCGACGAGCCAGTGCCCCCCTTCGTGCAGCAGCCGGCCGATGATCGGCGCCTTGCGCCGCTCGACGATGTCGAGCACGCGCCCTTCGGGCCGGCCCTTGCGGTCGAGCCGCAGCACGCGCACGCGCACACGGTCGCGGTGCAGCACACTGCGCATCTCCTGCGGCGCCAGATAGATGGCAGCTTCGCCACTGGCCGGGTGCACGAAGCCGTGGCCATCGCGATGGCCCTCGACGGTGCCTTCGATGTCGGCCACCAGAGGGGGTCCGGCCTGCATCGCGCTTGAAACGTTCTTTTCTTTGATGATATGATCCTTGGTTCCTGAGAGAGCCCAGATGGCGGAATTGGTAGACGCACTAGTTTCAGGTACTAGCGCTTAACGGCGTGGAGGTTCGAGTCCTCTTCTGGGCACCAACATCAAGAAGGCCGGTTACCGCGAGGTGACCGGCCTTTTTCGTTATCTAGACAGCGAACTTCTTGGCCAGGCCGTCCGGGCGGAGGTTGTCGTATTCCTCGAAGGGCTGGTGGATCCACGGGCTCGTGGGCAGGGTCTGGACGAGGTAGTCGGGGGTGTAGCTCGACACGCCCTTGACCCAGATGACCGCGGCGCGCAGCTCCTGGATCGCCGGCATGCCGCGCAGCCGGTCGACCACGGCGCGCAGCGTGATGCCGGTGTCGGCCAGGTCGTCGACCAGCAGCACGCGGCCGGCGAGTTCGCCCTTGGGCATGGTGATGTACTTGGCCAGGTCGAGCCGGCCCTGGATGGTGCCGGCGTCGGCGCGGTACGAACTCGTCGACATGATGGCCAGCGGCTTGTCGAAGACCCGCGACAGCACGTCGCCGGGGCGCATGCCGCCGCGCGCCAGGCACAGGATCTGGTCGAACTCCCAGCCCGAGTGCGCGACCTTCAGCGCCAGCCGCTCGATGAGCAGGTGGTACTCGTCCCAGGACACGTACAGGTGCTTGCCGTCGTCGGTGAGCATGTGATGCAGTCTCCGCTTGTTGGTGTGAGGTTCGGTGCGCCGCTCAGGCGCGGAAGGGGTGGCGCAGCAGCACGGTGTGAACCCGGTCGGGGCCGGTGGAGACCATGTCGATCGGGGCCCCGATCAGCGCCTGCATGCGCTCGAGGTAGCGCCGCGCGTTGGCCGGCAGCTGCTCCCAGTTGGTCAGGCCGGCGGTGGTGTCGGTCCAGCCCGGCATCGTCTCGTAGACGGGCTCGCAGGCCGCGATCTCGTCGGCGTCCAGCGGCAGCACATCGAGCGTGCGGCCACCGAGCTTGTAGCCGGTGCAGATCAGAATCTCGGGCAGGCCGTCGAGCACGTCGAGCTTGGTGATGCACAGCCCCGACACGCCGTTGATGATCATCGAGCGCTTGAGCGCCGCCGCATCGAGCCAGCCGCAGCGCCG
>JAYUPN010000343.1:0-6581 GCA_043760065.1 Rubrivivax sp. | reverse complement strand
AGCGCTGCCAGCTTGGCCAGCGATCGGTGCATCTGCGCCGGCGTGCCTTCGAAGAGCCGGCCGCAGCCGCCCGAGAACAGCGTGTCGCCGCAGAACAGCAGCGGCTGTTGCGCTGCACCGCGCTGCGCGTAGGCGATGTGGCCCGCGGTATGGCCGGGCACGTCGATGATGTCGAAGTGCAGGCCCAGCACCTCGACCGTGTCGCCTTCTTTCAGCGGCGTGAACGGCGCCGGGATGCGTTCGCGTGCCGGCCCGTACACGGGGCCTTGCAGGCGCGGGCGCAGTGCGTCGACGCCGCCGGTGTGATCGGCATGATGGTGCGTCACTAGAATGCCGGCGAGCTGCAACTGCAGCCGGTCGAGCGCTTCCACAACGGGGGCCGCGTCACCCGGGTCCACCACCACGGCGCGCACGCCGTCATGCAACATCCAGATGTAGTTGTCGGCGAAGGCGGGCAGCGCGAGTAGATTCATCATGACGCGAGAGCAGTCGATTATAGAGTTGGGGTCGTGGTTGAACACCGCGCCGGGCCAGTATCTGCTGGCCTGGGAACAGGCCCGGCTCGACCAGGCGGTGACCGACGCCTTCGGCTTCCACGCCCTGCAGCTGGGCCTGCCCGAAGTGGAGGGCCTGCGTGCCAACCGCATGCCGCACCGCTGGGTGGCCAGTGACACTCTTTACACGCCGCAGGTGCTGGTGCTGCCGCTGCCAGTGGACAGCCAGATCACGACCCAGCCCGGGGTCGAGCCGATCGGCCTGCACTGCGAGTTCGATGCGCTGCCGTTCCCCAACGCCAGCATCGACCTCGTGGTGCTGCCGCATTCGCTGGAGCTGGCGCGCGACCCGCACCAGACGCTGCGCGAGGTCGAGCGCGTGCTCGTTCCCGAGGGCCGCGTCGTCATCGCCGGCTTCAACCCGGCCAGCCTGTGGGGGCTGCGGCAACGTGCCGGTCACATCCGGCGCGGCATGGGTTTTGGTCGCGGGCAGCCGCCCTACCTGCCGAGTGCGGGTGAGTTCATCGGCTACTGGCGTTTGCGCGACTGGCTGAGCCTGCTCAGCTTCGAGGTCGAGACGGGCCGCTTCGGCTGCTGGCGGCCGCCGCTGAATTCGCAGGCCTGGCTGCAACGATTCGAATGGATGGACCGTCTCGGCGACCGCTGGTGGCCGGTGCTCGGGGCGGTGTACTTCGTGGTTGCAGTCAAGCGCGTGCGCGGCATGCGGCTCATCGGCCTGGTGCGCAACGACAAACGAAAGAGCCATGCCGCGCCCGCGGTGGTGGCCAACCGGCAGCGCGAAGCGGCCGATGTGGAGTGTGGATGAGCGAAGCGCCGAAGACCGAAGTCGTGATCTATGCCGACGGCGCCTGCCGCGGCAACCCCGGGCCCGGCGGCTGGGGCGCCTGGCTGCAAAGCGGCGGCGCCGAACGCGAGATGTTCGGTGGCGAGAAGCTCACCACCAACAACCGCATGGAACTCACCGCCGTGATCGAGGCGCTGGCCTCGCTCAAGCGCCAGTGCCGCGTCATCGTCTACACCGACAGCGAGTACGTGAAGAACGGCATCACGACCTGGATCCACGGCTGGAAGGCGCGCGGCTGGAAAACCGCCGACAGGAAACCGGTGAAGAACATCGAGCTCTGGCAGCGCCTGGACGAACTCAACGCCGGCCACCACGTGCAGTGGCGCTGGGTCAAGGGCCACGCCGGCGACCCGGGCAACGAGCGCGCCGATCGGCTGGCCAACCAGGGCGTCGACTCGGTCCTCTGATCGGGGCTGCCCTGCGCCCTGCAAGGACGGGCACCAGTGGTTACAGTCGCCCCCTGGTCGATGACGGACGAGACGCCGCTTTGAAAAAGATCCATACCGTGGTTGCCGTGGTCGGCCTCGCAGTTGCCGGCGCACTCGCCTGGTGGTGGCAGAAGCCCCCCTCCAAGGCTGCGGAAGTCGCGGCGGCCGGGTCTGCGGGCGGACCTGCCGGCGGCGCAGCAGGAGGCGCCGCGACGGCGGGCCGGCAGGGCGCCGGTGGCCCAGGGGCGGCGGGGCCGGGTGCCGGCCCGGCGACGGTCGAGGTCGGGTTGGCGCAGACCGCGACCCTCACCGACGAGGTGCAGGCGGTGGGCTCGCTGAAGTCGGCACAGGGCGTGATGATGCGGCCCGAGTCCAGCGGACGCATCGCGCGCCTGGGTTTTGCCGACGGCGCGCGCGTCAGCAAGGGCCAGTTGCTGGTGCAGCTGGACGACACGCTGCAGCAGGCCCAGCTCAAGCAGGCCGAGGCGCAAGCCAGCATCGCGCGCACCAACCTGCAGCGCAGCCGCGAGCTGCTGGCGCAGAACTTCGTCAGCCAGAGCGCGGTCGACCAGAACGCAGCCGCCTTGCAGGTCACCGAAGCGCAGGTCGCGCTGGCGCAGGCGCAGGTGCAGCGCATGAAGGTGCTGGCACCCTTTGCCGCCACCGCCGGGTTGCGCGTGGTGGACGTCGGCGACTACGTCAAGGACGGCGCCGACATCGTCAACATCGAAGACCTGTCGGCGCTGACGGTGCAGTTTGCGCTGCCCGAACGCTACATCGACCGCCTGCGCGCCGGCCAGATGGTGGACGTGCTGGTGGACGCCTTGCCGGGCCGCACGTTCAAGGGCCGCGTGCAGGCCGTGGACTCGCAGGTCGACGCCAACGGCCGCGCGCTGCAGGTGCTGGCCGCAGTCGCCAACCCGGGCACGGTGCTGCGCCCGGGCATGTTCGCGCGGCCGCGTGTCGTCTTCTCCACCCGCGACACTGCGGTGGTGGTGCCCGAGGAAGCGTTGGTGCCGGTCGGCGGCAAGCAGTTCATCTTCAAGGTCATCGACGGCGCCGATGGCAAGAAGGTGTCGCAGCGGCTCGAGGCCAAGCTGGGCTTGCGCCTGCCGGGCCAGGTGGAGATCCTCGAAGGCCTGAAGGCCGGCGACGCCGTGGTCACTGCCGGCCATGCCCGCCTGATGCGCGGCGACAGCGTGCCGGTGCGGGTGATCGACCTCAACGCGCCGGCCGGCCCGCGCAAGCCCGGTGCCGGCGGCGCCAAGGTGGCAGCTTCCGCAGCACCGGGCGGCGCCAGCTCGGTGGCCTCCGGCCCGCGCGCGGCCGCCCAACCCTGATCGACAGGAGGCCCCATGCAGCTGTCCGAGACCTCGATCCGCCGCCCGGTGCTGGCCTGCGTGATGTCGCTGTTGCTGGTGCTCATCGGCCTGGTCTCTTTCAAGCAGCTCAGCCTGCGCGAGTACCCGCGCATCGACGAGCCGCTGGTCAACGTCTCGACGCGGCTGCTGGGCGCATCGTCCGAGGTCATCGAGTCGCAGGTCACCAAGCCGCTGGAAGATTCGATCGCCGGCATCGACGGCGTCGACATCATGACCAGTGTGTCGCGCACCGAAAGCAGCCAGATCACGGTGCGCTTCAAGCTCAGCAAGGACCCGGACACCGCGGCGGCCGAGGTGCGCGACCGTGTGGCGCGCGTGCGCGGCCGCCTGCCGGCGGCGGTGGACGAGCCGGTCATCGCCAAGGTCGAGGCCGACGCCACGCCCACCCTCTGGCTGGCCTTCACCAGCGACACGATGGGCACGCTGGCGCTCACCGACCTCATCAACCGCGTCGTCAAGCCGCGCCTGCAGACGGTGCCTGGCGTGGCCGACGTGCAGATCGGCGGCGACCGCCGCTACGCGATGCGGATCTGGATCGACCCCGACCAGCTGGCCGCCTACAAGTTGACGGTGCAAGACGTCGAAGAAGCGCTGCGGCGGCAGAACCTGGAAGTGCCGGCCGGCCGCATCGAGAGCCGGCAGCGCGAGTTCAGCGTCACCGCGCGCACCGACCTCAACACGGTGGCGCAGTTCCAGGACATCGCGCTCAAGACCGCCGCAGGCTACACGGTGCGGCTGCGCGACGTGGCGCGCATCGAGGAAGCGGCGGCCAACGAGCGCAGCCGCGTGCGCCTGAACGGCGTGCCCAGCATCAGCACCGGCATCATCCGCAACGCCACCGCCAATCCGCTCGAGGTCTCGGCCGGTGTGCGCGCGCTGATGCCGCAGATCCAGCGCGACCTGCCGCCCAGCGTGCGGGTGGTGCAGGCCAACGACCTGTCGGTGTTCATCGACCGCTCGGTCAAGGCCGTCTACACCACGGTGGCCGAGGCGGTGGTGCTGGTGGCGCTGGTGGTGTTCGTGTTCCTGCGCACGCTGCGTGCGTCGATCATCCCGCTGGTGACGATTCCGGTGAGCCTGATCGGCGCCTTTGCGCTGATCGCGCTGGCCGGCTTCACCGTCAACACGCTCACGCTGCTGGCGCTGGTGCTGGCGATCGGCCTCGTGGTGGATGACGCCATCGTCGTGCTCGAGAACATCTTCCGCCACATCGAGGAAGGCATGGAGCCGTTCCAGGCCTCGATCAAGGGTGTGCGCGAGATCAGCTTCGCGGTGGTGGCGATGACGCTGACGCTGACCGCAGTGTTCGCGCCGCTGGCCTTCACGCCTGGCCGCACCGGGCGGCTGTTCGGCGAATTTGCGCTCACTCTGGCCGGTGCGGTGCTGGTGTCGGGCTTCGTCGCGCTGACCCTGACGCCCATGTTGTGCAGCAAGCTGCTGCGCCACAACCCGAAGCCGGGGTTCTTCGACCGCTTCATGGAAGCGACGCTGGTGCGCACCACCGGGCTCTACACGCGCGTGCTGAGCGCCTCGCTGAAGCACCGCTGGCTGGTGGTGCTGGTGATGCTGGCCTCCGCCGCTGGCAGCTGGTTCCTCTTCTCCACGTCCAAGAGCGAGCTCTCGCCGCTGGAAGACCGCGGCGTGATCGCGATGCCGGTGCGTGCGCCCGACGGCTCGACGCTGGAGTACACCGCACGCTACCTCGATGCGCTGGACGCGATCACCTCGCAGTACCCGGAGTTCGACCGCCGCTTCACCTTCATGGGCGGCGGCCAGGTCTCCAGTGCCTTCGGCGTGCTGCGCACGGTGGACTGGGAAGACCGCAACATCACGACAGCCGAGCTGGCGCGAAAGCTGCTGCCGCAGTTCGCGGCCCTGCCGGGTGTGAGCGTGTTCCCGATCACGCCGCCGAGTCTGGGCCAGGGCTTTCGCGAACGTTCGATCAATTTTGTGCTCGTCAGCGGCGACACCTACCAGAACATGGCCGTCGTGGCGCAGGCGCTGATCGCCGAGATGCAGAAGAACCCGGGCATCGTGCAGCCCGACAGCGACCTGCAGCTGAACAAGCCGGAGATCTTCATGGACGTCGACCGCCAGCGGGCCGCCGACATGGGCGTGTCGGTGGAGGCCGTGGCGCGCACCGTCGAGACCATGCTCGGCGGCCGTGCCGTGACGCGCTACAAGCGCGACGCGGAGCAATACGACGTGCTGGTGCAGACCTCGCAGAGCGGGCGCGCGACGCCCGAGGACATCGAGAAGCTCTTCGTGCGCGGCCGCGGCGACACGATGGTGCCGCTGGCCAGCCTGGTCAAGGTGCGCGAGGCGGTGAGCCCGCGCGAGCTCAACCACTTCAACCAGCGCCGCTCGGTGGCCATCACCGCCAACCTGGCGCCGGGCTATTCGCTGGGTGAGGCGCTGAAGTTCATGGACGATGCCGCGGCGCGCGTGATGCCGGTGGGCTACGCCAGCGAACTCAACGGCGTCAGCCGCGAGTTCAAGGCCTCGTCGGGGTCGCTGGGCGTGGTCTTCGTGCTGGCGCTGCTGTTCATCTTCCTGGTGCTGGCAGCGCAGTTCGAGAGTTTCATCGACCCCTTCGTGATCCTGCTGTCGGTGCCGCTGTCGATGGTCGGCGCGCTGGCGGCGCTGAAGTTGTCGGGGGGCACGCTCAACGTCTTCTCGCAGATCGGGCTCATCACGCTGGTGGGGCTGATCACCAAACACGGCATCCTGATCGTCGAGTTCTCCAACCAGCTGCGCCAGCAGGGCAAGGGCGTTGTCGAAGCCGTGACCGAGGCCGCCAGCCTGCGCCTGCGGCCGATCCTCATGACCACCGGCGCCATGGTGCTGGGCGCGGTGCCGCTGGCGCTGGCCACCGGTGCCGGCGCCGAGAGCCGGCAGCAGATCGGCTGGGTCATCGTCGGTGGCATGAGCGTGGGCACGCTGCTGACGATCTTCGTCGTGCCGACGATCTACACGCTGTTCGCGCGCCGTCGCGTCCCCGGAGAGATCAAGACCCCGGCGCTGGCCGAGGCCGGCGCGGACTGAGTCCCGGCCCGCAATGTTCGCCAGCGTGCAAATCCCCCTGTGGCTGGCGCTGGTGGTGGGTGCGCTGGCGCTGTGGGCGCTGCTGGACCGGCTGCTGCTGCCCAGCATGCGCTGGTACATCCGCAGCCGCGCCGCGCGCGTGCTGGCCGAGGTGGGCCAGCGGCTGAAGATCCACGTGCGGCCGTTCCAGCAGATCAGCCGCCAGGTGCTGATCGACCGCTTGATCTTCGACGACAAGGTGCAGCAGGCGGCGCAGGCCTTTGCCGACGAACGCGGCATGCCGCGCGAGGTGGCGCTGGACCAGGTGCAGCGCTACGCGCGCGAGATCGTGCCGGCCTTCAACGCCTACGTCTACTTCCGCGTCGGC
>JAYUPN010000342.1:0-2631 GCA_043760065.1 Rubrivivax sp. | reverse complement strand
ACTTCAGCGAACGCGACCTATACGGATCAAGCACTTGCGCGCGCTACACAGCCTGATTCCCAGGAAAGCAACGGCGAGTTGAGAAAGATGGGCTAGCGGCAGGTGGACCTGCGCGGCGTCGAGGTCTGCACGGGCGGCGGGGCGCAGCGGCGGAGCCGGCGATGCAAGTGCCGACGGCGCGTCGGCCCGCGAGGACGGGCAACCGATGTCGCCAGGCCCCAGCATCGGAGCCGACGCGGCACGGCAGACCGTGACCTTCATGCTGCCGGTTGCATCGCTGGGCAAGCCGGCCCAGCTCAGCGACGCCGGCGTCTTCGTCACCACCTGGTACTGGGCCTCGATCGACGGGCCCTCGACGGCGACTGTCAGCCGGGCAGCAAAAGAGGGCAGGTGCCGAGGCGCCTGCCCTTGATGCCTTGAAGCGGGAAGATTACTTCTTCGCTTCTTCCTTCTTCATCTCCTTCTTGGCCTTCGGGGCCTTGTCAGCAGCCTTCTTGGCGGCGCTGGCGGCCGGCTTGGCGGCTTCGGCCTTGGCCGGGGCGGCGCCGGCGTGCGAAGCGGCTTGGGCGGCGGTCATGGCGAAAGCAGCGAGGATCAGGGCGGTCAGGGTCTTGGTCATGTCGATTTCTCTGGAGTTTTGAAGGGGGGCACAGCCCCGGAGCCTGACCGTCCTGGGTAAACCCCCATCGCGATGCAGTCACCGAGCGGCCGGAATTCTGCTGCAAGCCTCTGCAGCCCAAAGCCGGCCGTGTGGACAACGCACCACATCGCGCACCAGTTGACCTGGCCCCTGCATCCGGTGCCGCGCGGCTGGCGTATCCAGGCCCGATACCATCGCCGCCGTGCCGAAAGCCACCCTGAACGCCGTTCACAACCTGCTTGCCAGTTGGACCCTGTGTCTGCTCGGCGTGCCGGCAGCTTCCGGGGCCGCGCCCTTCACGCCCCGCGACGACGCCCAGGTCGTCGAAACCGTGCCGGCCCGGGCCACCGATCCTGCCGCGCGCGAGATGCAGGCCCTGCGCCAGGCCTGGCGCGCACAGCCGCAGGATCTGGACGCCGCGACCCGGCTGGCCTGGCGTTACCAGCAGGAAGTGGCGGCCACCGGCGACCCGCGCTACATCGGCTACATCCAGGCCGCGCTGCAACCCTGGTGGGCGCTGCCCGCGCCGCCGCCCGAGGTGCGTGTGCTGCGCGCCGTCGTGCGCCAGTTCGACCATCAGTTCGAGCCTGCGCTGGCCGACCTGCGCGCTGTGCTGCAAGCCGACCCGGCGCACGTCCAGGCCACCGCGTGGCAGCTGGCGATCCAGATGGTGCTGGCCGACTACCGTGGTGCGCGCGTCAGCTGCGAGCAGTTGGTGCCGCTGGTGTCGCCGCTGGTGGGCGCCGCCTGCCGCGCGCAGGTCGAGGCTGTCACGGGCCGCGCGGGCGCGGCTGCGGCGCGGCTGCGTGCGACGCTGCAGGCGCAGCCGCAGGCCGACGCGGCCGAACAGCTGTGGAGCCTGACCCGCCTGGCCGAGATCGAGATCCACCGCGGCGACGCCGCGGCCGCGCAGTCAGCGTTCGACCAGGCCCTGGCGATCGGCATCGACGATGTCTACCTGCAGGCCGCCTACGCCGACTTCCAGCTCGACCAGGGCCGGGCGGCCGAAGTCGTGAACCGGCTGAAGGACCGCGCCCGCGCCGACGTGCTGCTGCTGCGCCTGGCGCTGGCCGCCAAGGCCGCGGGCGACCCCCAGGCTGCCGGCAGCGCGCGCGAGTTGCAGGCTCGCTTCGACGCCGCCCGGCTGCGCGGCGACACCAGCCACCGCAAGGAAGAAGCGCGCCATGCGCTGGCGCTGCGCGGCGACGCCGTGCTGGCGCTGAAACTGGCGCGCGAGAACTGGGCCGAGCAGCGTGAACCCGCGGACGCCCGCGTGCTGCTGGAATCCGCCTTGGCAGCGCGCGACCGCGCCGCCGCGCAGCCGGTGCTGCGGTGGCTGGCCGACAGCGGCTTTGACAGCGTGCCGCTGCGGCAGCTGGCCGACCGCGTCAAGGCCCTGCCGTGATGCGCGCCGGCGCGTTCGGCTGGCGCGCCGTGGCTTGTGCGCTGTCGTGGCTGCTGGCCGCAGCGCCGGCCGCGGCCCACAAGCCATCGGACAGCTACCTCACGATCCGGGCCGACGGCCCCACGTTGACCGGGCAGTGGGACATCGCGCTGCGCGACCTCGATTTCGTGCTCGGCCTGGACGCCGACGGCGACGGCAACATCACCTGGGGCGAACTGCGCTCGCGGCACGCCGAGATCGCGGCTTACGCCGGCGCGCGCCTGGCGCTGCGCGCCGACGGCCAGTCGTGCGCGCTGCAAGTCGGCGCGCAACAGCTCGACAGCCACACCGACGGCGCCTACACCGTGCTGCCGCTCACCTGGAGCTGCCCGCGCCCGGGCCTGCCGGGGGCGATCGAGCTCGAGTACCGGCTCTTCGCCGACATCGACCCGCAGCACCGCGGGCTGCTCAACCTGCGCACGGGCCAGGGCACGCGCACGGCCGTGCTCGGGCCGGAGGCCAGCCAGCAGCGCTTCTCGCTCGGCGCGCCCGAAGCCGGCGCGGATTGGCGCGCCTTCGTGGACTACGTGCGCGAAGGCGTCTGGCA
>JAYUPN010000341.1:0-6595 GCA_043760065.1 Rubrivivax sp. | reverse complement strand
CCAACACGCGCAAGGGCAGGCCATATGGCCGCCTGCAGCAGCACGCAGTGGTCGGCTGCAAATCAGCGGGTGGCGGGGCTGCAGCGCAAGGGCCTGGGGGCGTGGCCCGGGCTGTCCGGGTCAGGCTGCGTCAGTGCGGGGCGGTGGTCATTTCCAGCACCGCGTCGCCCAGGGTGGCGCGCTGGCCTTCGAGCGCGGCGATGGCGGCGCGCAGGGACTTGGTTTAGTGGTCTGGCATGCTGTACTTCATTCCATGGATGCCCGCGCCGCCCCGCCCGCCTGTGCTGCGGCCCAGGCTGTGCAGATCTCGCGCGCCGCCAGGGTGGATGCCATGAAGGAATCGCGCGGCACGTGTTCGGCCAGCAGATCGGCGTGCGCGATCAGGCCCCGATACGCGTCCGCCAGCAGGGTGCCGGCGCGCTCGTCGCCCAGCGGCGCCAGCGCGCAGTAGATGAAGTAAGGCGGCTCGAACGCGTCGCCCCAACCGCCCTGTTCTTCCGCCTCGGCCAGCAACGCGTTGGCAGCGGCCAGCGCTTGCGCATGCTCACCCAGGGCGTGCAGGTTGCGCACCACCGCGCCGTCGTTGATCCACGCTGGGCCTTGGTCGTTGTGGGTCTTGAAGGCGGCGCTGGCTGCGCGGGCATGCGCCAGGGCGTCCGCGGGGCGGCCGAGCAGGCGTGCGGCCAGTTGCGCGCTGTGGTGCGCCCAGCCCTCGGTTCTGTGCTCACCGCTCAGGCGCGCCAGGCGCAAAGCTTCGAGCGCGGCGTCGTAGCCCATCTGGCTGTGGCCCATTTCGCAGAGCACGGAGCCCAGGTTGGCGCAGGCATGGCCCTCCGTCCTGCGCGCACCGATCTCCCGGCACTCCTGCACCACCTGCAGCAGCAGGTCGCGTGCGCTTTCATTCCTGCCCAGGGTCATTTCGACCTGCGCCAGATTGTTGCGCACGTTGACGGCCCCGTTGCGGCTGCCCGCCGCCTTGTAGATCTCGAGCGCCTGCCGGTAGTGCGCCAGCGCCTGCGTCATGCGATGGGCCTCTCCGTGGCCCACGCCCAGGTTGGTCAGGATGGCCGCCTCGGTGTTCAGGTCGCCGGCCGCGCGGGCCAGCGCCAGGCCTGCGTGTGCATAGCGCAGGGCCTCGTCGTGGCGGCCCAGGCGGCTCAGGCAGATGAAGGTGACGTTGTGCACGCGCCCGGCCTCGCGCGGCGCACGGGCCTCGGCGCGCGCCAGGCGCTCTTCAGCCAGTTCGACCGCCTCCTCGAACCGCGCTTCCATGAAAAGGCGCCAGACGCGGTCGTTGGCCATGGCCAGACGCAGCACGTCGTCGTCCGTCTGCTCGGCCAGGGATTCCAGGATGTCGAGCTCGCGCCCGTGCGCCGCCGAGTCGCCGCTGCGCATGAAGACGTCGCCGCGCACGCGGTGCAGGCGCACCTGGCGCTGCAGGTCGGTGGCGTCGTCCAATGCCAGTGCGCGGTCGGCGTGGGCCAGCGCGGCGGGGTCGGCCTGCCGGCGCGAGGCGTCTTCGGCGGCGCGCAGCCAGTAAGCGATGGCCTGCCCGGTGTCGCCCGCGCGTTCGAAGTGCTCGGCAATCTGGCTGGCCAGTTCGTTCTCGCGCCCCGGGCTGCGGGCTTGCAGCCAGCGTGCAGCACGGCCGTGCGCTTCGCGTCTTTCGGGCTTGAGCACGGTGCCGTAGGTCACCTGGTGCAGCAGGTGGTGGCGAAAACTGTACTCGCCGGCGCCCTCGAACGCGCTTTGTGCCTGCCGCAGCGTCAGTTCGCGCCGGCTCAGTCCCGGCAACTGCTCAGGCGCCTGCGGGTCGATCGCCGCGAGCGCTTCGTCCCAGAACTGCGTGCCCACCACGCTGGCCTGCTGCAGGCTGCGGCGTTCGGCAGCGTCCAGCGCGTCCAGGGTGGCCTGCAGCACGCCCACCAGCGTGGGCGGCACCTTCAGGCCCTGCAGCCGTTCTTCCTGCACTTGCCAGTGGTCGCTGCCAGTCTGGATGACGCCGGTGTCCACCAGCATCTGCAGCAGCGCTTCCATGTAGTACGGATTGCCCGCCGCCTGCGACGACAGCACGGCCTGCAGGGCCGGCACCGGCGCCGCGAAGCGCGTCAGCAGCGCGCTGGCCAATGTGGCGCACGCCGGGCCGGCCAGCGCCACCAGCGGCACCCGTTCATGCCGGGGCCAGGCGGCAGCCCACTGCGGCCGGCGCTGCAGCAGTTCAGGGCGGGCCGCGCAGAGCAGGAAGATGGGCAAGGTGGGCTCGGCCGCCACCAAGCTGTCCAGCGCGTCGAGCGACGCGTCGTCGGCCCACTGCAGGTCGTCCAGCACCAGCACCAGCGGCTGCGCAGCGCTGTGCAGCTGCAGGTAACGCGCCCAGGCGTTCAGGCCACGGCCCTGCAGCTGCTTGCCGTCGCGCAGGATGCCCGCGATGAAAGGGCTGTCGCTGTAGTCCAGGCCGATGAGCTGCCCCAGCAGCGCGGTCTGTTCGTCGGCCGCCGCGCCGAACACCGGCCGCAACGCGGCGGCAAAGGTCTGCTGCGCCTGGGCCTGCGAGTCGCTGTCGCGCACGCCCAGCTGCCAGAACAGCAGGTCGCGCAGCAGGCCGTAGGGCTGGTATTGCGCCTGGGGGTGGCTGCTGGCGCGCCACAGGCCGCCGGCTTGCACCTGGGCAGGCAGGGCGGCCTGGGCCTCGGCCAGCAAGCGGCTCTTGCCCAGGCCGGCGTCGCCGACGAGGGTGGCCGCACCGAGCCCGCCGCCGGGCGCGAACACCGCCGCGGCCGCCTGCATCAGCCGCGCCAGTTCGTCGTCGCGGCCCACCATCGCGGAGGTCACGCCGTCGGCCCCATGGCGCAGCCCGCGCAGCCGCCGCTCGCGAACGCACTGCACGAGGAAGGTCCGCATCGGCTCGTCCAGCCCCTTGACCTGCAGCGCGGGCTGCTCGAGCACGTCGAAGCGGCCCTGCACCTGGCGCCAGGTGTCCATGCTGATGCGCAAGGTGCCGGGCGGCGCCGCTTGTTCCATGCGCGCGGCGATGTTCACGGCCAGGCCGCTCAAGCTGTTGCCGTGTTCGACGCCGCCACCGCGCACGACCGGGCCGGTGTGGATGCCAACACGTGCATCAAAGCCAGCCAGGCCGTGGGCGTGGCGCACGGCCTGTCCGCGCCGCGCAGCCTCTTGCAGCAGGGCCAGTGCGCAATGCACGGCCCGCTCGGCGTCGTCTTCGCGCGTGCCGTCGGCGCCGAAGGCCGCTTTCAGGTTGTCGCCGGCATAGCGCAGCACCTCGCCGCCATGCTGCTGCACGATCGCGGTGAAAGCGGCCAGCGCGCCGTCCACCACGCTCTGCACGTCTTCTGGTTCGAGGTGCTGGATGAGCTGGGTAGAGCCCACGATGTCCAGGAACAACACGCTGACCTGGCGCAGCCGGCGCGCGGGCTGCGCAGACGCGGGCTGCGACTGCAGCAGTTCGCGCCGCTGGAGCAAGGGGCCGAGCGCGGCATCCACCAGGGCATCGCCCAACGCCGCGCGCCGGGCCTGCAGCGCGGTGATGGTGTCGTGCAGCGCGGCATGCAGCGCCGTGTCAGGCGCAGGACCCTGGAGAATCCCGGCGTTGGGGGGTGGTGCCAGCAGGCTGGCCAGCCGCGCTCGCAGCGGCGCGGTGGCCAGTTCCAGCACCGCGCCACCGAGCACGGTGCGCTGGGCTTCCAACGCCGCAATCGCGGCGCGCAGGGAATCAATATCGCTGTCGTAGTCGTGCACGCTGCGTGACCCGGGATGTTTGTGCGTGACCGCACGACGCGTCACGCTGATTTCATTGTCGCCGCACAGCGGCGCCGCCCGGCTGCGTCAGCGCGTGCGGCTGGCGACAGGCACCAGCGTCTGCGCGTAGCTGCGCGCGGCCATGGTCGGCGCTGGCTGGCTGGCCGGCCAGCCTGGCCCAGGCCGTCAGCTGTTCTTGCGCGCTGCCCCAGTCCTTGCCAAAGACCGACACCAGCACCAGCAAGGCGACGGGGATGAACTTGAAGGGGGTGGTGAACTTGGCGAGATCTCTTGAAGCATGGGCTTTGTCCACGGGGCTACCGCTGCGGCCGGCGGGGCCGTCTGCAGCGGTGAGCGCATGTTCGCGGCGCGCTGTGACAACTGCGCAGGCGAGTTCAACAGTGAACGCGTGCCCGGGCAATGGATACAGTCGCGGCTGCGTCTTCCCACCCCCTGCGGCAACGAATGAACCCATCGACCCTGGAACCCACCAACGACATCCTGGCCGAGCTGGCCAGGCTGGGCCAGACCCGCACCTGGGAGCCGGGCGCGGTGGTCGTCACCGAAGGCGACCTTGCCGACTGCCTGTACATCGTTCACTCGGGCGAATTGCGCGCGGTGGTGGCGGGTGACGGCGGGCGCATGGTGGAACTCAACACCCTGGGCCCGGGCGAGCTTTTCGGCGAATTGATGCTGAACGGCGAGCCGCGCGCCGCCACCGTGGAAGTGACCGTGCGCGCCCAACTGACCCGCGTGACGCGGGCCGAGGTCGAGCGGGCGCTTTCGTCACAGCCCGACCTGGCCTTGCACCTGGTGCAGCTGCTGGTGCGGCGCGTGCGCACGCTGACCCGCACCGTGGGGCGGCTGGCGTCGGTGGATGTCTACGGGCGGCTGGTGGGCTTGTTCGACGCGCTGGCCGTCGACGACCACGGGCTGCGCGTGGTACCGGGGCCCATGAGCCAGGCGCGCATCGCCGAGCGCCTGGGGGCTTCGAAGGCGATGGTCAACCGGCTGCTGCAGGACCTGGCACGCGGCGGCTACATCGAGGTGTCGCGCACACGCATCGTGCTGCTGAAGAAGCTTCCGCCGCGCTGGTGAGTTCGCGCGGGCTCCGGCGACTCGCCCGCGCGGATTGAAGCCACGCGGGTGCGGCGCGCGCGCGCTGCCCGGCCGCGATCCCGCCCGCCTCGGTGATGCGCGACCCGCGCTCGAGCTCGTCGCCAAGGAATCAACACGCCGGAGCCCTCGGCATGGCCCGATCCAGCCAGCACGTCGAAAAGGCCGACCAGTCGGCCGTAGACATCGACCGAAGCCAGGCGGCTCACGGTGTGCGCGAGCGTGCGCACGCGCTGCGCCATGCGCTGGATCAGGTGAAAGGCCAGGTCGGGGCGTGAGGCCAGCACCCGCTCCACCTCGGCCCGCGTCACGCGTGTGAGCTGCGCGCGCACGGTCACCTCCACGGTGGCGTCTCGCCCAGCTTCACCAGCTCGGCCAGGATCTCGTCCGGTTGTTCCACCCTTGCCGCCCCTGCTGTTTTTTGCGCGCTGGTCGCGCGTTCCATGCGGGGGACCGCAGCGGGGCGCGTGGAGCGTCTGTTCACTATTGAACGCGCTGTGCCGGCGCGCGCCGTCCTCCGTGAACATGCCTTCACCGCTGCAGAAACACCGTCGATGGCAGCACGACCCCCGCAACACCACCCACCGTCCAGGAGATCAAACCATGTCGAACCCCGCCTTCAAGTTCATTGCCGTTGCCCTCGTCGCCTTCGGCTGCCATGCCCCCGCTGCGTTCGCTCAGTCGGCGCCGAGCGTCAGCGATCGATTGCACGCCAATGCCGTGGCTTCGTTCCGACAGGCGCGTTTCCCCGAGGCCTACGGGCGCTTCATCCAACTGGCCGATGCCGGGCATGCGCGCTCGGCCGAACTGGCGCTGTGGATGTACCTGAACGGCCCGTCGCTGTTCGGCCGCGACTGGGACAGCACCCAGGAGCAACTGACAGCCTGGGCCCAGCTCGCGCGGCAGCCGGTGCCGACCATGGTCGCGCACGTCTATCCGAACATCCTCGTTCCGGTCGCGAACCGCAGCCGCTGAGACCTCCCCGCCTATTCACCTTTCGGAGAAGCAGCACGCCACGAATTCGGTACTGGCCTTCGCCGGCCGCCACGGGCCGCTGCTGCTCTTCTTCGGGGTCGTGACCGGCTTCTTCTTCCCGGCCCTGGCCGCGAAGTTGACCGACGCCGCCGACCGCGAGCGCCTGATCCAGGCTGTGCCGACCTTCCGCGCCATCGTGGTCGCCCATCGGCGGATGCGTGGCGAGCCGGCCGCGAGGCCCTGAGCGTCAATGCCCACCGGCCCGCCAGGCCCCCGCCGCGCTGCGCAGCCGCTGCGACAGGTGCAGGGCCAGGTTGCGGTGCAACTGGACGGCCACGGCGGGGTGGGTGCGGCCGATCTGGTTCAGGGCGTCCAGCGTCAACGCGTACACGACGGTCGGCGCATCGGCCACCGCACCGGCGGTGCGCCCACCACCGTCGAGCATGGCCGTCTCGCCGATCATCATGCCGGGCGATACGCTGAGGTAACGCTGGGTGCTGCCGTGTTTGTCGGGCGAGCTGAGGATGCTGATCGAGCCCTTGCCCACCACGTAGAGCCGGTCGCCGGGTTCGCCTTCGGCGAACAGCCGGTCGCCGGGTTCGAGGTGGCGGGCCTGCAGCTGTGCAGCCACCACGGCCACCTGTGCGGCGTCAAGCCCGGCCAGCAGCGACGATTCGGCCAGCGGCACTTCGGCCATCGAGCGCACGTCGCCTTCACTGCCGGCTTCGGCCAGCAGGCGGTGTTCGGC
>JAYUPN010000340.1:0-6608 GCA_043760065.1 Rubrivivax sp. | reverse complement strand
GTGACTGAGGCCTTCAACTTCGTCGACCCGGTGCTTGAAAACTACCACGGCAGCATGATCCTTCTGCTGGAAGGCGGCCTGCTCGCGGTGCTGGTGGTTTGGCTCTTTTTGCGCGACTGGCGCGCAACCTTGGTGGCAGCGACGGCGCTGCCGCTGTCGATCATCCCGGCCTTTGCGGTGATGCATTACCTGTTCGGCTTCACGCTCAACGTGGTCACGCTGCTGAGCCTGTCGCTGGTGGTTGGAATTCTGGTCGACGACGCCATCGTCGAGATCGAAAACATCATGCGTCACTTGAGGATGGGCAAAACGCCGTACCAAGCGGCGATGGAAGCGGCCGACGAAATCGGGCTGGCCGTGATTGCCACCACCTTCACGCTGATTGCCGTCTTCCTGCCCACCGCCTTCATGGCCGGTGTGCCGGGCAAGTTCTTCGTCCAGTTCGGCTGGACGGCGGCGATCGCGGTCTTCTTCAGCCTCGTCGTGGCGCGCATGTTGACGCCGATGATGGCCGCCTACATCCTGAAGCCGCCGAAGAAGGCGCACTTCGAACCGGGCTGGATGAAGCGCTACATGAGCTGGGCCGCCTGGTGCCTGAAGCACCGCGTGCTGACGCTGCTGGCGACGGCGGTGTTCTTCGTCGGCTCGTTCTCGCTCGTGCCGCTGCTGCCCACCGGCTTCCTGCCGCCCGACGACCTGAGCCAGACCCAGGTCACGGTGACGCTGCCGCCGGGCAGCACCTACACGCAGACGCTGGCCGCGGCCGAGCAGGCGCGGCTGCTGGTGCAGCGCAATCCGCACGTCAAGATGGTCTACACCGCGGTCGGCGGCGGCAACACCGGCGCCGATACCTTCACGCCCGGCGGCGGCGTGCCCGAGGTCACCAAGGCCACGCTGACCATCAACATGACGCCGCGCGGCGAGCGCAGCGGCGTCAGCAAGCAGACCATCGAGACCCAGCTGCGCGAGGCGCTCGCGGTGCTGCCCGGCGCGCGCGTGAAAGTCGGCTTCGGCGCCAGCGCCGAGAAGTACGTGCTGGTGCTGGCCGGCGAGGACGGCGCCACGCTGGCCGCGCACGCGGCGGTGGTCGAGCGCGAGCTGCGCGGCATCCCCGGCATCGGCGCCGTCACCTCCAGCAGCAGCCTGGTGCGACCCGAGCTGATCGTGCGCCCCGACGCGGCCAAGGCGGCAGACCTGGGCGTGACTTCGGCGGCCATCGCCGACACGCTGCGCATCGCCACCGCCGGCGACTACGACCAGAGCCTGCCCAAGCTCAACCTGAGCCAGCGCCAGGTGCCGATCGTCGTGCGGCTGCCGGCACAGGCGCGCGGCGACCTGGAGCTGCTGGCGCGGTTGCCGGTGCCGGGCAAACACGGCCCGGTGATGCTGGGCAATGTCGCCACGCTCGCCATCGACAGCGGGCCGGCGGCGATCGACCGCTACAACCGCCAGCGCAACGTCAACTTCGAGATCGAGCTCAACCAGCAGCCGCTGGGCGAGGTCAAGAACGCGGCGCTGGCGCTGGCGAGCCTGCAGAACCTGCCGGCCGGCGTGATCCAGACCGAGATCGGCGACGCCGAAGCGATGGGCGAACTCTTCGCCAGTTTCGGCCTGGCGATGCTGACCGGTGTGCTCTGCATCTACATCGTGCTGGTGCTGCTGTTCAAGGACTTCGTGCAGCCGGCGACCATCCTCGGGGCGCTGGTGCTGTCGATCCCGGGCGCCTTCCTGGCACTCTTCATCACCCAGACCGCGCTGTCGATGCCGAGCATGATCGGTCTCATCATGCTGATGGGCATCGCGACCAAGAACAGCATCCTGCTCGTCGACTACGTGATCATGGCGCGCCGCGACCACGGCCTGTCGCGGCGCGAGGCGGTGCTCGACGCCTGCCACAAGCGGGCGCGGCCGATCATCATGACCACCATCGCGATGGCTGCCGGCATGCTGCCGATCGCGCTCGGCCTGGGCACCGACCCGAGCTTCCGCGCGCCGATGGCGATCGTCGTCATCGGCGGCCTCATCACCTCGACCTTCCTGAGCCTGCTCGTGATCCCGGTGCTCTTCACCTACGTCGACGACGCCATCCAGCGCCTGCAGCGCCTGCTGGGGCGCAAACATCCGGGCGCGCTGCCGCCTCAGGAGGCACGGGCATGAAGCTGCAGCGGCGCGACTGCCTGCGCCTGGCGGGGGCGCTGGCGCTGGCCGGCGCCTGGCCGCTGCGCGCCGACGAGGCCGCGCCTTTCGACACGCTGGACATGGACTGGGCCGACAGCCGGCGGCAGCGGGCGGTGCCGGTGCGGCTGTACCTGCCGCAGCGCGCCGCGCGCGTGCCGCTGGTGGTGTTCTCGCACGGCATCGGCGGCAGCCGGCGCGGCTACAGCTGGCTCGGCCAGCACCTGGCGCGCAACGGCATCGCCAGCCTGCACCTGCAGCACGTCGGCAGCGACCGCCAGGTGTGGACCGGCAATGTGCTGAACATCGTCGGCCGCCTGCAGGACGCGGCGCAGGAACGCGAGGCGATCGCCCGTGCCCACGACCTGCGCTTTGCGCTGGACACGCTGCTGTCCAGTGCGCTGGCGCCGCGCCTGGACGAGCAGCGCGTCGCCGCCGCCGGCCACAGCTACGGCGCCAACACCGCGCTGCTGGCCAGCGGCGCGCGCGTCGAACGCGAGGGCCGCGCGGTGGACCTGCGCGACGAGCGCGTGTGCGCCGCCATCGTGTTGTCGGCACCGCCCTTCTACGGCGAATCCGACCCGCGCCGCATCCTGAAGTCGGTCACCGTGCCGAGCCTGCACGTGACCTGCACCGAGGACATCATCCGCATCCCCGGCTACTACAGCGGCGCCGAGGACCGCGTCGCGGTCTACGACGCCACCGGCAGCGCGCGCAAGTGGCTGGCGGTGTTCGAGGGCGGCTCGCACAGCATGTTCACCGACCGCGGCGGCACCGGCGGCGTGACGCTCAACCCGCAGGTCAAGGAAGCCACGCGCGCGCTGGCGGTGGCCTTCCTGCAAGGCGTGTTCGACGGCGAGGAAGGCAGCCTGCGGCAGTGGCCGCAGCGGCACGCGGCGATCCTGGCACGCTTCAGCGCGCCGGGGACTTGACCACCGCGTAGCGCTCCAGCGTGCGCAGTCGCGCCTGGTCGTGCGCCACCACCGGCGCCGGGTAATCGCGGCCGAGCTCGATGCCGGCCGCTGCCAGGTCCAGCGGCCGCGCCAGCCAGGGCGCGTGGATCAGCTTGTCGGGCAGCTTGGCCAGCTGCGGCAGGTAGCGGCGGATGAACTTGCCGTCAGGGTCGAACTTCTCGCTCTGGCTCACCGGGTTGAAGATGCGGAAGTAGGGTTGCGCGTCGCAGCCGGTGCTGGCCGCCCACTGCCAGCCGCCGTTGTTGGCGGCGAGGTCGAAGTCGTTGAGGTGCAGCGCGAAGTAGGCCTCGCCGCGCCGCCAGTCGATTCCCAGGTCCTTGCACAGGAAGCTGGCCACCACCATGCGCAGGCGGTTGTGCATGTAGCCGGTCTGGTTGATCTGGTGCATCGCGGCGTCGACCAGCGGGTAGCCGGTGCGGCCCTCGCACCAGGCGGCGAACAGCGCGTCGGCGTGTTTGCCGTGGTCCCACTTGATGCGGTCGTAGTCGCGCTTGAAAGAGCCGGTGACGACGTGCGGGTGGTGGTGCAGGATCTGGTGGTAGAAGTCGCGCCAGATCAGCTCGGAGAGCCAGACCTCGGCGCCGCGCGAGCCCCCCTCGCGCCGCTCGTGCGCCATGCGCGCCAGCTGGCGGATCGACACCGTGCCGAAGCGCAGGTGGGTGCTCAGGTAGCTCGGGCCCTTCACGGCCGGAAAGTCGCGCGTCTGGTGGTAGTCGTCGATGCGCTGGCTGAAGTCGTCCAGCAGCTCCTGCGCGCCGGCCGGCCCGCTGGGCAGGCGCAGTTGGTGCAGGTTGGTGCGCTGAAAGCCGATCGCTTCCAGCGCCGGCACCCCCGGCTGGCCCGGCGGCCGCGGCGCCAGCGCCGAGGCGTGGCGGGCCACCGGGTAGCTCTGCAGGAAGAAGGGTTCGCACTTCTTCAGCCAGGCGTTCTTGTAGGGCGTGAAGACCGAGAACGCGCCGCCGGTCTGCGTCAGCACCTCGCGGCGCTCGAACACCACGTGGTCCTTGCTCGTGTGCAGCACCACGCCCTGGTCGGCCAGCAGGCCGCGCACGCGGGCGTCGCGGGCCAGCGCCGCCGGCTCGTCGTCGTGGTTGGCGTAGACGCCCTGCACGCCCAGGGCGGCGGCCAGTGCCGGGATCGCGTCGTGCGCCCAGCCGTGCTGCACGATGAGCCCGGCACCTTCGATGCCGTGCGACGCGGCCATCGCACGCAGCGCGGCGTCGACGCCGACCAGGCTGTCGCGGATGAACTCCACCCGCCGGTCCTGCCGCGGCAGCGGATCGAGGATCTCGCGGTCGAAGACGAACACGCACCACACCCGGCGCGCGGCGCGCAAGGCGTGGTACAGCGCCGCGTGGTCGTCCACGCGCAGGTCGCGGCGCAGCCAGACCAGCGCCGCGTCCAGACTTCGGTCGGGTGTCTTGTGCACGGCCCGCAGTGTGCCGCACGGCCTAGAATCGTGCCCATGGGCTCCGCCTCCCGCATCGACCTGACCAACCAGTTCCTGATCGCCATGCCCGGCATGGGCGGCGAGGCCTTCGAGGGTTCGGTGGTCTACCTGTGCGAGCACAACGAGAAGGGCGCGCTCGGCCTGGTCATCAACAAGCCGATCGACATCAAGCTGAAGAACCTGTTCGAGAAGGTCGAGCTCCGCCTCGACCGCGAAGAACTGGCCGAGCAGCCGGTGTACTTCGGCGGCCCGGTGCAGACCGAACGCGGTTTTGTGCTGCACGACAAGCGCGGCGGCGACACCACGCCCTACAACAGCACGCTGTCGGTGCCCGGCGGACTGGACATGACCACCAGCAAGGACGTGCTCGAGGCGCTGGCCGACGGCAGCGGCCCGCGCCGGGTGCTGGTGACGCTGGGCTACAGCGGCTGGCACGCCGGCCAGCTGGAAGACGAGCTCGGCCGCAACGGCTGGTTGACGGTGGACGCCGACCCGGCCGTGATCTTCGACACCCCGATCGAGAAGCGCTACGAACGCGCGGTCGGACTGCTCGGCTTCGACCCGCGCATGCTGTCGCAAGAGGCGGGGCATGCGTGACTGTTGGCCCCCAAGCTCGCTTGCGCTCCCGCCAGCTGCCAGAGGCAGCTGGCCTTCGGGCCGTCCAAGCCCGCGCAGGCGGGCTTGGAGCCGCGGCCGTCAGACCCCCCGGGGGGGCCGTCCGCCAGCGGCCCGGCAAAGCCGGTTCCGCGGCGGGAAGCTTGGTCGTGTCGGCGCGTAGTTTCCTGGCGTTTGACTTCGGTACCCGCCGCACCGGCGTGGCCAGCGGCAACACTTTGTTGTGCCGCGCGCAGCCGCTGCAGACGCTGGCGGTCGAGGGCGACGCGCGTTTTCCGGCCATCGCGCGACTGATCGCGGAATGGCAGCCCGACGCGCTGGTCGTCGGCGTCCCGTTCCACCCCGACGGCGCCGAGCACGAGAACACGCGCCGCGCGCGCCGTTTCGCGCGCCAGCTGCACGGCCGCTTCGGGCTGCCGGTGCACGAGGTCGACGAGCGTTACACCACCACCGAGGCGCTGGCCGCCGGCGCCGCCGACGCCGACGCGGCGGCCGCGGCGATCATCCTTGAGCAGTTCCTGCGCCAAATTCGCCAGGTCCGCCAAGGCAGCGATGCTGCAGCTTGACGCGGAATCGCTGTATTCCGAGCTGCGCCAGGGCGTGCGCGCCTTGCTGCGCCCCGACGCGGCGCTGGTCGGCATCTGGAGCGGCGGCGCCTGGCTGGCCGAGCGGCTGCAGCGCGACCTGGGCCTCCCCGGCGCGCACGGCGTGATCAGCAGCACGCTGCACCGCGACGACTTCTCGGCGCGCGGCCTGGCCGGCGGCACCGACGCCACCAGCCTGCCGTTCGACATCGACGGCCGCCACATCGTGCTCGTCGACGACGTGCTCTTCACCGGCCGCACCGTGCGCGCCGTGGTCAACGAGCTGTTCGACTTCGGCCGCCCGGCCAGCGTGCTGCTCGCGGTGCTGGTCGACCGCGGCGGCCGCGAGCTGCCGGTGGCTGCGGCCTTCGCGGCGGCCAGGATCGTGCTGCCGGCGACGCAGCGGCTGTCGCTGGCCAAGGCCGAAGACGGCAGCTTCTCGTTCACCGTGCGCGGAGCCAGCTGATGTTGATGCGCAGGAATCCCCAGCTCAACAGCCACGGCGAGCTGATCCACCTGCTGTCGATCGAGGGCCTGCCCCAGGCGGTGCTGACGCAGATCCTGGACACCGCCGGCACCTTCCTCAGCGTCAACGACCGCGACGTCAAGAAGGTGCCGCTGCTGCGCGGCAAGAGCGTCTTCAACCTGTTTTTCGAGAACAGCACGCGAACCCGCACCACCTTCGAGATCGCGGCCAAGCGGCTGAGCGCCGACGTCATCAACCTCGACATCGCGCGCAGCAGCACGGCCAAGGGCGAGAGCCTGCTCGACACCATCGCCAACCTGTCGGCGATGCATGCCGACATGTTC
>JAYUPN010000339.1:0-19797 GCA_043760065.1 Rubrivivax sp. | reverse complement strand
GGATCGACTCGAAGACGCCGTCGCCGAGGTGGTTGCACATCGGGTGGTAACCGACGCGGCCGCTCGCCAGCAGCCGCTGGTGCATCAGGCGCTCGTAGTAGGCGCAGACCTCGGGCCCCGAGGCCAGTTCGTACAGGCCCTGGTTGAGGCCGTGTGTGTCCTTGCGCCCGCTGCCCAGCGCCAACGAGTTGACGCCGTAGAAGGCCGAGGGCTGGTGCAGTGTCACGAAAGGGTAGGCGTCGTTCCAGTGGCCGCCGGGCTTGCCGTGGCGGTCGACGATGGTGACGTGGGCATCGCTCTCGTCGAGCATCGTGTCGGCGAATGCCAGTCCGACGGCGCCACTGCCGATGACGAGGTAGTCGGTTTCGATCCGGTTCAAGCGGCTTCCTGGTGGCGCAAGGCCGGCCCCGCGTCATGCCGGGGGGCGGTGGGCCGATGCTGGGCGGGGCGATCGGCGCGCGTGCCCCGGCCCGCGGGCGGGCCGGGAACTGCGCAGCTTGTGCTCAGTCGTCGTGGTGGCCCGACCCGTGCGAGCGCGGCGCGCGGCCCAGCGGCCGTCCGCCCGGCCCGGCGGCGAATGTCAGCGGCGAACGCGCCGGCTGCTGCCCCACGCCGGGCTTGGTCCAGTCGCACACGCCGTCGGGGAAGGCGCCGTACGGGCGCGTCAGCTGCTCGGCCGTGAAGGTGGCGGGCAGGTACTCGGCGGTGTTCAGCGGCTTGAGCTGGCACTTCAGGACGTTCTCGGCCAGCGCGCCGCAAGGCCGGTGGCCAGCAGCGGCCACGACATCCAGGCTCGGTGTTGCATGCGTACTCCTCGTGCATCGTCCTTGGGGCAGGGCGATTGAGCTGCCGCCACCGCGGCCTGCGTACCGGGGATACCCGTGATCCGCGGCGCGCCGCCATGCGCGCCATCAGCGCCGGCCGAGCGCGCCGGTGTCGACCAGTGCATGCAGCCGGTCGCGCGCGCCGTTGGGCACGCGGCCGGTCAGCGCTGCGGCTGCCGGGCTGGCGAGCATGCGCGCGAAGACCTCGCGCACCTCGTCGGCGGTGACTGCCCCAAGGCGTTGCAGGTACGTCGATACCGGGCGTGGCTGGCCGAAGGTGAAGGTGTCCAGCGCGGCCGCTTCGACCAGCCGCGCCGGTTGTTCCAGGCCGCGCAGCGCACGCACCGCCAGCTGGTTGCGCGCGCGCTGCAGCCCGGCGGGGTCGGCGTGCTCGGCTTGCAGCCGCAGCAGCCGCGTGACCTCGACCAGGAACTCCTCGGCCTGCTCGGGCGCCGTCGCGGCCTCGACCACAAACTGCCCCGCCAGCGGCCCGATGTCGGCCGAGCAGGCGGCGTGGTACGCCAGGCCGCGGCGCTCGCGGATCTCGTCCAGCAGCGGCGAACTCATGCCTTCGCCGAACAGCGCCGCGGCCAGCGCATGGGCCGCGGGCTGCTCGCGCTGCGACGGCGCGGCAAAACCCAGCACGGCGTGGCACTGCGAATGGCCGGCCAGCCGGCGCGTCTTGATGCCGCCGACGAAGCCGGGCTCGGCGACCCGGTTCTCCGTGCCGCCGGGCATGGCGCCGAAAGCCGCCTCGACCGCGCGCACGAAGCGCTCGGGATGCAGTGCGCCGGCTGCCGCCACCACCACGTTGCCGGCGCTGTACTGCTGCCCGACGTAGGCCAGCAGGTCGCTGCGCGCAAAGCGCCGCAGGTTGGCCCGCGTGCCGATCACGGCCTGTCCCAGCGGATGGTCGCCGTAGCAGGCGCGGTCGAAGAGCGAGAAGGCCAGCGCCTCGGGGTCCTCCTCGTACTCGGTGTACTCGTGCAGGATGACCTGGCGCTCGCGTTCGAGCTCGTCCTCGGGGAAGGTGCTGTGCAGCACGATGTCGCTGAGCATCGGCACGAAGACGTCGAGGTCGCGTGCCAGGCCCTCGAGGTGGAACGCCGTGTGGTCCTTGTCGGTGTGGGCGTTGACCTCGGCGCCCAGGCGCTCGGCGTCGAGGTTGATGCGCTGGCAGTCGCGCGTCAGCGTGCCCTTGAAGGCCATGTGCTCGACGACGTGGCTGATGCCGTTCAGGCGCCGGCTCTCATGCTGGCTGCCGGTGCGTACGAACACGCTCAGGCTCACGGTGGCACGCTGCGGCATCCGGATGGCGACCACGCGCAGGCCGTTGGCCAGCGTCGCCAGGTGGGTGTCGGGCTCGGCAATGGCGCTCGGGAAGTCGGTTTCGAAGGGCATCGGGGCTGGTCTGGCAGGTGCAGGGTCGGGGTCGCCAGTGTCGCAGGCGCCGCGGTCGCTGGCCGGGTCCGGTATCGTGCCCGGCAACCAAGGAGACCCGCATGCCAGCCGCCTTCACCGTCCGCCGCGCAACGCCCGAGCAGGCCGCAGCCGCGGTCGAAGCCCTGGCCGACGTGTTGCTGGACTGCGTGCAGGGCGGCGCTTCGGTCAGTTTCATGTGGCCGCTGCCGCGCGACAAGGCGCTGCAGTTCTGGGTCGGCGTGGCGCAGGGCGTGGCCCGCGGCGAGCGGGCGCTGCTGCTGGCTGCCGACGCTGCCGGCCGCATCGTCGGCACGGTGCAATTGGTGCTGGCGATGCCCGACAACCAGCCGCACCGCGCCGACGTGGCCAAGATGCTGGTCCACCGCAGCGCGCGCCGGCACGGCGTGGCCGGGCAGTTGATGGCGGCGCTGGACGAGGTGGCGCGCCAGGAAGGCAGGAGTGTGCTGGTGCTGGACACCGTGACCGGCGGCGACGCCGAGCGGCTGTACGCACGCGCCGGCTGGCAGCGCGTGGGCAGCGTGCCCGACTACGCGCTGATGCCCGATGGCGCGCTGTGCGCGACCACCTTCTTCTGCAAGCGGCTGAGGCCGGCGCCGGGCGCGCCGTAGCGCCGAGGCACGAGGCGCCGGTTCTCGGCGCTCGCTACTCGACCTTCGCGCCCGAGGAGATGACCACCTTCTCCCACTTCGCGGTCTCGGCGGCGATGACGCGGCCGAAGTCCTCCGGGGTGCCGGCGATCGGCTTGCCACCGAGTTCGGCCAGCCGCTCGCGCATCTTCGGGTCGGCCAGCGCGCGGTTGACTTCGGCGTTGATCTTGTCGATGACGTCGCGCGGCGTGCCCTTGGGCATGCCGATGCCGAACCAGGCCGTGGCTTCGTAGCCCGGCACGGTCTCGGCGACCGTGGGCACGCTCGGCAGCGTCGGCTCGCGCTGCTCGGAGGTGACCGCCAGCGCGCGCAGGCGGCCGCTGCGGAGATGGCCGATCGACGACGGCAGGTTGTCGAAGAGCACGTGCACCTGGCCGCCGATGAGGTCCACCAGCGCCGGTCCGGCGCCCTTGTACGGCACGTGCAGCATGTCGCAGCCGGTCATCGACTTGAACAGTTCGCCTGACAGGTGCACCGAGGTGCCGCTGCCCGACGAGGCCATGTTGAGCTTGCCGGGGTTGGCCTTGCAGTAGGCGATGAACTCGGCCACCGTCTTGACGGGCAGCGAATTCGTCACCTCCATCACGTTGGGCGCGCGCACCAGGCCGGCCACCGGCGCGATGTCGCGCATGAAGTTGTAGCTGAGGTTCTTGTACAGCGTGGCGTTGATGCCGTTGGCGGGGTTGACCAGCAGCATCGTGTAGCCGTCGGGTGGTGCGCTGACCACCGCTTCGACGCCCAGGTTGTTGCCGGCGCCGGGCTTGTTCTCGACGACGAAGGGCTGGCCCATCTTTTCGGTCAGCCACTGCGCGAGGATGCGCGCCAGCACGTCGGTGGTGCCGGCGGGCGGGTAGGGCACGATCCACTTCACCGGGCGCAGCGGGTAGTCTGCGGCGTGGGCGGCGCCGGACAGGGCCGCCACCCAGAAGCACGCCAGCAGCGGCGCACGCAGCAGTCGGATCATCGTCGTCTCCTTGCGGGTTGTGCCCGGGCCGGGCCCGGGGGTGGCGCGATCGTCGCCGGTCCTGCAGCGGGCAGCTATCGGGTCAACACCTGGGCTGGCCGTGGCGCCGCGGCGGGCCGGTCAATCCAGCTTGACGCCGGCTTCCTTGACGAGGCGCGCCCAGAAGCGGTTGTCCTCGTTGAGGAAGGCCGCGAAGTCCTCGGGCGACTTCGACATCGCGACCTCGGTGCCTTCGCGCGCCAGTGCGGCCTTGACCTCCGGACGCTGCATGACCTGCTGCGCCGCCTCGAAGAGCTTCTTCGTCACCTCGGGCGGCGTGCCCACCGGCACGAAAATGCCGTACCAGAACGACATGCTGTAGCCCGGCAGGCCGGCCTCCACCGTGCCGGGCACGTCGGGCACCAGCGGCGACCGGTTGGGGCTCGTCACGGCCAGCGCCTTCAGCCGCCCGGCCTGCACCATCGGCAGCACCGACGGCGGTGTGCCGAAGGTCAGCTGGGCGTCGCCTGCGATCACGGCCTGGATCGCCGGCGCGCCGCCCTTGTACGGGATGTGCACCATCTCCACCCCCGCCACCTTGCTGAAGTGCGCGGCGCCGAGGTGCGGCGCCGAGCCGTTGCCCGAACTGGTGTAGTTCAGGAAGCCCGGCTTGGCCTTGGCGGTGGCGATGAGTTCCTGGAAGGTGTTGATGCCGGCGCCGGGGTTGACGGCCACCACCAGCGGCGAGGTCGTGACGCGCGTCACCGGCACCAGGTCCTTGGCGCTGTAGCCGAGCTTCGCGTTGAGCGCCGGGTTGACCGAGATGCTGCTCGGGCTGGCGATGAGCAGCGTGTAGCCATCGGCAGGCGCCTTGGCGACGAAGTCGGCGGCCAGGCTGCTGCCGGCACCGGCGCGGTTCTCGACGTTGACGGTCTGGCCCAGCGCGCGGCTCAGCGGGTCGGCGATGGTGCGCGCGACGTAGTCGGCGGCGCCACCGGGCGCGAAGCCGATCACCAGCCGGATCGGCTTGGCCGGCCAGGCCTGGGCCCCGGCGGTGGCCGCGGCGGTGATCAAGCCCAGCAGCAGCGTGGTGCGGGCGGCCAGGCGCGTGGCCTGCCGGCGTGGGAATCGGTTCATGGTGTCTCCGGTGGTGCGCTTCGTGTCGTGCGCTCGGTCTCAGTCGCTGATCTTCAGCACGATCTTGCCCAGGTGCTGGTTGGTCTGCATGTGGGCCTGCGCAGCGGCGGCCTCGTCGAAGCCGAAGACGCGGTCGACGACCGGCCGGATGCGGCCATCGGCCAGCGCCGGCAACCAGTCGGCCACGAAGGCGGGCACGCCGGCGGCGCGCTGGTCGGCGCTGCGCATCTTGTTGGAGACGCCGAACAGCGTCAGCCGCTTGACGTGCAGGGCCTGCAGGTCGATCTCGGCCTGCAGCGTGTGGTCGACGTAGCCGACGGTGGCCAGCCGGCCCTCGAAGGCCAGCGTGCGCACGCACTCCGCGAAAACGCTGCCGCCGACGGTGTTGACCACCAGGCCAACGCCCTGGCCGCCGGTGGCTTGCAGCACCTGCGCGGCGAAGTCCGGCGCCCGCGTGTGCAGGCCCACGTCCAGCCCCAGCGCTTGCAGGCGGGCCAGCTTCCCGGTCGAGCCCGAGGTGCCGATGACGCGTGCCCCCATCGCCTTGGCGGCCTGCAGCGAAGCGACGCCGACGCCCGACGACGCGCCGGTCACCAGCAGCCACTCGCCGGCCTGCAGCCGGCCCTGCCTGACGAGCATGTCGTGCACCACCAGGTAGGTCAGCGGCACCGATGCCGCGGCTGCCATCGACAGGCCCGCGGGCACCGGCAGCGCCTCGCGCGCGTCCATCACCGCAAATTCCGAGAACGCGCCGGCGCAGCGGCCCATGATCCGGTCGCCCACGCGCAGGCCGGCGACGCCGGCACCCAGCGCGGTGATCACGCCGGCGCCTTCGATGCCCGCCGGTTTGGACGCGCCGCCCTTGACCAGTCCGCCAGGGATGAACTCGCCGCGGTTCAGGCCCGCGGCGTGCATCTTCAGCAGCACCTGGCCGGCGCCGGGTTGCGGTGTCGGTGCATCGGTCATCTGCAGCACGACATCGGCGCCTTCGACGCGCAGGGAATAGGACTTCATGGGCGGTGGTTGCAGCTGGTGGGCGGTGGCATCGTTCAGCGGCCCTTGAATTGCGGCCGGCGCTTTGCCATGAAGGCGCGGCGGCCTTCGGTGTAGTCCTCGCTGTCGAAGCAGCCCTGGATCAGCACCCGGCAGCGCTCGGCGTCGAGTTCCGGCGAAGGCTTGAGGATCTCGCCGATGATCTCCTTGGCCGCGGCCAGCGTCAGCGGTGCGTTGTCGGCGATGGCGCCGGTGGTCTCGGCCAGCAGCGCGCCCAGTTGCTCCACCGGGCAGGTGCGCGACACCAGGCCCAGTCGCAGCGCCTCGGCGGCGTCGATGCGGCGCGCAGTGAAGAACAGGTCCTTGGCCGCGCCGGCGCCGATCAGGTCGACCAGGTTCTTCAGCGCCGAGTAGCGGTAGCCCAGGCCCATGCGGCCGGCGGGAATCGAGAACACGGCGTCGCTGGCGGCGATGCGGATGTCGCAGCTGATGGCCACGTTCAGCCCGCCGCCGATGCACCAGCCGCGGATGCAGGCGATCGTCGGCTTGCGGAAGCGGTAGATGCCCATCAGCGCTGCTTCGGCTAGCGCCTCGTAGTGCTTCACGGCTTCCTGCGCGGCGCGCTGGTCCTCGAACTGCGAGATGTCCGCACCCGAGACGAAGGCCTTGTCGCCGGCGCCGCTGAACACCACCAGGCGCACGCGCCCGTCGTCGGCGGCCTGCGCCAGCAGCGGCGGCACGGCGCCCCACATGTCCACCGACAGCGCGTTGTGGCGCGCCGGGTTGTTGAAGACGATGTGCAGCGCAGGGCCTTCCAGCCGCACCTGCACACGTTCGGTGGGCGATGTGTAGCCGGTGTCCATCAGAAGACTCCCCTCGATTTCATCTGGGCAATGTCACCCGGGGCCAGCCCGATCTCGGCCAGCACCTCCTCGGTGTGTTCGCCACGCCGCGGCGCGGCGCGCGCGACCCGGCTGGGTGTGCGCTCCAGCGTCACCGGCTGGCCGACCAGCCGCTGCGGGCCCAGGCGGTTGCTCACCACCTCCTGCACCAGACCCAGGTGCTGGACCTGCGGTTCGTCGAAGACCTCTTGCATGTCGTTGATGTGGCCGCAGGCCACGCCGTCCTTGTTGAAGCGGTCGATCCAGTGGTCGCGGTCCCGGTGCGCCAGCCGCTCGTTGATGGCGGCATTGAGCGCGTCGCGGTTGACGCTGCGGCTGGCCTTGTCGGCAAAGCGCGGGTCGGTGATCCACTCCGGCGCGCCCAGCGTGGTGCAGAAGCGTTCCCAGATCTTGCTGCCGAAGACGGCGATGTTCATGTAGCCGTCGCGCGCCTTGTAGACGCCGGTGGGGATGCTGGTGGGGTGGAAATTGCCGGCCTGGCCGGCAACCTCGCCGTCGACCAGCCAGCGCGCGGTCTGGAAGTCCATCATGCTGACCATGGCCTGCAGCAGGCTGGTGTGCAGCCACTGGCCCTGGCCGGAGACCTCGCGTTCGAGCAGCGCCACCAGGATGCCTTGCGCGGCAAAGATGCCGGCGCACAGGTCGGCGATCGGGATGCCCACGCGCACGGGGCCTTGGCCCGGCAAGCCGGTGACCGACATCAGCCCGCCCAGGCCCTGCGCGATCTGGTCGAAGCCGGGGCGGTCGGCCAGCGGGCCGCTCTGGCCGAAGCCGGAAATGCTGGCGTAGACCAGGCGCGGGTGGTCCTGGGCCAGCGTCGCATGGTCGATGCCGAGGCGGAACTTGACGTCGGGACGGAAGTTCTCGACCACCACGTCGGCGGTGGCGATCAAGGCCTTCAGCGCCGCGATGCCTTCGGGCTCCTTCAGGTTGAGCGTGACGCTGCGCTTGTTGCGGTGCGTGTACTGGTAGTCGCTGCCGTCCTGGCCGCCCAGCGTGTCGTCGCCGCGCATGTGCTCGGGCATCTGGACCTGGATCACGTCGGCGCCCCAGTCGGCCAGCTGCCGGCACGCGGTGGGGCCGGCCCGCACCTGCGTGAGGTCGATGACGCGAAAACGCGCCAGGGCGCTGGATGCGGGAACGTGCGGCATGGCTTGGGCAGGGGCCGGTCCGGGCCCGCAGAGTCTGCCCGGAGTGTTGGACAGCGGTCTGCAAAGTGTCAACACTTTCGTGCTTATCGCAAACACTCAGGAGCCTCCGGGACCGGGACCCGCTAGCATGCGGGGGCCATGGTCACCTGCGTCTCCAGCCGAACCGCCGCCCGCCCAGCCGCCGCACGCAAGGCCGGTGTTGCGGCAGCTCCCGTCCGCCCCGAAAAAGGGCTGGCGCACGGCATCAGCGAACAGCTGCAGCAGCTCATCTACAGCGGCGACATTGCGCCCGGCGAGCGCCTGAACGAAGCCGCGCTGGCGCTGCGCATGGGCACCAGCCGCGGGCCCATCCGCGAGGCGATCCGCATGCTCACGGGCATCGGCCTCGTGCTGGCGGTGCCCAACCGCGGCGTCTTCGTGCGCCAGATCTCGGTGCGCGAGATGCTGGAGATCTACGAGCTGCGTGCGCTGCTGTTCGGCTTTGCCGCGCAGCAGGCGGCGGAGCACCTGGGCGACGATCACCGCCGGGCCTTCGAGCAGCTGCTGGACGGCATGGACCTGGCCTGCGAAGCCGGCGACGGCCAGCGCTACTACGTGCTGAACCTGGAGTTCCACGCGCTGGTGCTGGCGCAGTGCCGCAACCAGCGCGCGCAGCAGGCCTACGAGGACCACGCCAAGGAACTGCACCTGTACCGGCGGCGCTACTTCGACGCCCCGCTGAACATGCGCCGCTCCAACACCGAACACCGGCGCCTCTTCGAGGCCATCGCCAGCGGCGCCGCCGAGCGCGCCGCGAAGCTCGCGCGCGAGCACGTGCTGCAGGGCCGCCAGCGCCTGCTGTCCACGCTGGACGCCCCCGCCACGCCCCTTGAGAGGAAACGCGCATGAAAAGACGAACCCTGCTGCAAGCCAGCCCGGTCATCCTGGGCCTGAACGCGTGGGCCCAGGCCCCGTTCCCGAACAAGCCCATCTGCTACATCGTGCCGGTGGCACCGGGCGGCGGCAGCGACTTCGTCGGCCGTACCGTCACCGAGCGCTGGGGCCAGGCGCTCAAGCAGACCTTCGTCGTCGACAACCAGAGCGGCGGCGGCGGCACCATCGCCGCCCAGACCACCGCGCGCGCCGCGCCCGACGGCTACACGCTGATGCAGGGTTACGTGGCCACCCATGGCACGAGCCCGGCCACGCGCAAGCTGCCCTACGACGCGGTCAAGGACTTCACGCCCGTGGGCATGATCGGCTCCACGCCCAACGTGCTGGTGGTCAATGCCGCGCTGCCGGTGAACAACTTGTTGGAGTTCGTCGCCTACCTGCAGAAGAACCCGGGGCGGCTGAGCTACGGCTCGGCCGGACCGGGGTCGTTGACGCACCTGACGATGGAGCTGCTCAAGCTGCAGCTCAACTCCTTCATGGTCCACATCCCGTACCGCGGCATCGCACCGGCTTTCACCGACCTCATCGGCGGCCAGACGCAGGCCATGTTCCCGGGCCTCGCCGCGGCCGTGCCGCACATCCGCTCGGGCCGCGTGCGGCCGCTGGCCGTGACGGGCCTGGCCCGCCACCCGCAGTTCAAGGACGTGCCGACGCTGGACGAGTCCGGCTACAAGGGCTTCGATGCGCAGCAGTGGTACGGCGTGGTCGGCCCTGCCGGCATGCCGGCGGCCGTGGTCAGGACGCTCAACGACACGCTCGCCGCGGTGCTGGCTGCGCCCGACCTGCGCGAGCGGCTGTCGATCGAGGCGGTGGAGCCCACGCCCATGAGCCCGGAGAGGTTCGGCGAGTACATGCGCGCCGACATCGCACGCTGGACGAAGGTGGCCAAGGCCCGCAACATCCAGCTCGACAACTGAATCACCTACCGAAGAGAACACAAACATGGCCCGCAACACCCAGGTCGCCGCCGACCACCACGCACCGCCCGTGACGCAGACGCTGGCGGCCTTCGTCGCGAACCATCCCTCGCGCGGCTGGAGCGACGCCGTCGACCACGAAGCGCACCGCACCTTCATGAACTGGATGGGCTGCGCCGTCGGCGCCGCGCACCACGAAACCGCACAGGCCGCGCTGGGCGCCGTGCAGGCGCTGCAGCCGGCGGCGCAGGCCAGCGTGCTGGGGCGCAGCGAGCGCGTGGACATGGCCAGCGCCGCGCTGCTCAACGGCATCAGCTCGCACACTTTCGATTTCGACGATACGCACCTGTTGACCATCATCCACCCCGCCGGCCCGGTGGCCAGCGCGGCGCTGGCGCTGGCCGAACACACCGGTGCCAGCGGCCGCGCGCTGATCGACGCGCTGGTGCTGGGCATCGACGTCAGCTGCCGCGTCGGCAACGCCATGTACCCGGACCACTACGACCGCGGCTGGCACATCACCGGCAGCACCGGCACGCTGGGCGCGGCGGCGGCCTGCGCGCGGCTGCTGAAGCTGGACGTGCAAAAGACCGCGATGGCGCTGGGCATCGCCGCGTCGCAGCCGGTGGGCATGCGCGAGCAGTTCGGCACCATGACCAAGCCCTTCCACCCGGGCGGCGCGGCGCGTGCCGGCCTGATGTCGGCGCTGCTTGCCGCAAACGGCTACACCGCGAGCCCGAAGGCGCTGGAAGCGCCGCGCGGCATGATGCAGACCATCAGCACCAAGAACGACTGGACTCAGATCACCGGCGAACTGGGGCAGCGCTTCGAGATCAGCTTCAACACCTACAAGCCCTTTGCCTGCGGCATCGTCATCCACCCCGCCATCGACGCCTGCGCGCAGCTGCGCGAGCAGGGCGTGAGGCCGGAGCAGGTCGAGCGCATCGAACTGAAGGTGCACTCGCTGGTGCTCGAACTCACCGGCAAGAAGGAACCCGCCGACGGCCTGCAAGCCAAGTTCAGCGTCTACCACGGTTGCGCTGCGGGCCTTACCTTCGGCCGCGCGGCCGAGGAAGAATTTGCCGACGACATCGTCAACCGCCCGGACATGGTGGCGCTGCGGCGCAAGGTCGTGGCGACCGTGGACGACAGCATCGCCGAGGCCAGCGTCGACGTGACCGCGGTGCTCAGCGACGGTCGGCGCGTGCACGTCTTCGTCGAGCACGCCATCGGCTCGCTGGCCCGGCCGATGACCGCCGCGCAGCTCGAAGCCAAGTTCCGCGGCCTGTGCGACCCGGTGCTGGGCGCGCAGCGCTGCAGCACGCTGATCGCGTCGTGCTGGAGCCTGGGTGGCCTGGCCGAGCTGCGCGCGCTCACGCGGCAGGCCGTTCCTGCGTAGGATGCGGGGCATGCCGGTCCTGCAGCCCGCCCTCATCGACAGCTGGCACGCGCACGTCTACTTCGACGCTGCCCGGCGTGACGACGCGTGGGCCCTGCGCGAGGTGATCAACGTCGAACTCGCAGGACGGATGGAGATGGGCCGCTTCCACGAGCGACCCGTGGGTCCGCACCCGATGTGGAGTTACCAGCTGGCCTTCGCGGCGGCGGACTTCGCGCACATCGTCGGCTGGCTGACGTTGAACCATGGCACGCTGGATGTCTTCATCCACCCCAACACCGGCGACGAACTGCGCCACCACCGCGACTGCGCGCTGTGGCTGGGCCGCTCCTACACGCTGAACCTGGCTGCGCTGAACGACTGAGCTGCCCTTCAGACGCGCCGTGCGCGGCCGGCCCAGTACGGGTCACGCAGGCGGCGCTTGTAGATCTTGCCGGTGTCCTCGCGCGGCAGCTGCTCGTGCAGGGTCACGACGCGCGGCACCTTGTAGCCCGAGATGCGTTCGCGCAGCCAGTCGCGTACCGCCTCGGGCGACAGCACGGCCCCCGCTGCCGGCTGCACCGCGGCGGCCAGCGCTTCGCCGAACTCATCGTCGGGGATGCCGAACACCGCGCAGTCGGCCACACCCGGCATGCCCTGCAGCACGTGCTCGATCTCGACGGGATAGATGTTGACGCCGCCGCTGATCACCATGTCGGCCTGGCGGTCGACGATGAAGAGGAAACCCTCCTCGTCGAGGTAACCGACGTCGCCCATCGTCTTCAGGCCATTGCTGGCCATGCGCGTGCGCGCTTCGGCGTTGCCGATGTAGCTGAAGTCGGGTGTCGCCGGCTGGTCGATGTAGATCAGGCCCGGCGCACCGGGTGGCAGTTGCTGCCCCTGCTCGTCCAGGATCTTCAGCATCACGCCCGGCATCGGGGCGCCGGCCGAGCCGGGCTTGCGCAGCGCCTGTTCGCTCGTCAGCAGCGTCATGTAGCCCAGTTCGCTGGCGCCGTAGCACTCGTGGATGACGGGGCCCCACCAGTCGATCATTGCGCGCTTGATGTCGGGCGCGCAGGGGCTGCCGGTGGAGGACACGAAGCGCATCGAGCCGATGTCGTACTTCGTGCGCACCGCGGCCGGTAGGGCCAGCAGCCGCACGTACATCGTCGGCACCAGGTAGGCGTGCGTCAGGCGGTGCTGCTCGATCAGCTGCAAGGTGCGCTCGGCGTCGAAGCGTTCCTCGACCACCAGCAGGCCGTCGTCCTGCGCGATGCCCAGCGCGTAGCTGTTGGGCGCGCTGTGGTACCAGGGCGCGCTGAGCAGCGCGCGCATGCCGGGCTTTGCGCCATAGGCCATGCGCCGCATCTCGGCGTTGGCCGCCACCTGCGCCGGCGTCATCGGCTGGCGCACGATGCCCTTGGGCCGGCCGGTGGTGCCCGAGGTGTAGAACATCGCGCCGCGCGCTGGCGCGGCCGGCGTGGCGATGGCCGGGGTGGCGTCGCGCAGCGCTTCCCAATCGGGACCGCCCTCGGCGCTGCCGCGCACGGTCCAGACCTGCAGCGCACGGGTGTCCAGTCCGCTCAGCGCCGACAGCAGCGCGGCGTCGGCGACCAGCACCTTGGCGCCGCTGTTGGACAGGATGTACTGCACCTCCTCGGTCTTGAAGTGCCAGTTCACGGGGCACCACTGCGCGCCGAGGTGGCGCGTGGCCAGCATCAGCTCCAGCGCCTCGGGACTGTTGCGCAGCAACAGCGCCACGACGTCGCCGTCGCCGACGCCGGCGGCCTGCAGTGCCGCGGCCGAGCGCTGGCAGCGCTGTTGGAAGTCCCGCGGTTCGTGGACCCGGGACTGGAAGATCAGGGTGGGGCGCATGGCGGGTGGGCGCTGTGGCGCTGTGCGAAGACCCCCGATCATCGCCGCGATCGGGTAGCCGGCCATGTTTCAGGCCGCCCTTGCGTGCCAGCACCTTGTCAGCCATGACGCCGCAGGCGCTGATTCAAGCCGTGAATCTCAGCGCCAGAACAACTCAGCCTCGCGAACCACGAGACTGGGGTCCGCCGCGGCCGAGATGCGCAGCCCACCGAGCACCAGCCAGGCCCCGCCCGGAAGCAAGGTCACCGTGAGTGCTGAGCGTGGCGCAGCGCCCGGCGCGATCGGCGTCCACGCGTTCGCAGCCGGGTCGAACACGCCTGCCACCGAATAGCCGATGGACAGCACGCGACCATCGTTCAGCAGTGACTGGATACCGCCAATGGCTGTGCCGGTGTTCGACCACGCACCCGTCGCCGGCGTCCACGATTCCGGCGAGCCGAGCGCCCTGCCGTCCTGCAAGAGCAATCTCAAGGACTCGTAACGCGTGTCCGCAGGGTCGGGCAGCAGGGACCAGGTATTCGAGCCTGGGTCAAAAACTTCGGCGGCATGAACAGGGATGCTGATCGCATCGATGGCACGGCCTTCAATGCGGCTTCCGCCTGCAACGAGGACCCGGCCGTCGGCCAACAGCACGACACGCATAAACCAATCGAAGTCGCGTCGCCTGTTCAGCATCGATGCCGCCGCGGTCCAGCTATTGCTCACGGGATCATAGACTTCCGTCGCTCCGCTCGTTGCGAAGCGAAACCCGCCCACGTCGCTGTCAACAGCATGAATGTGGCCTCCGGCGACGAGCACGCGCCCGTCCTGCAGCCGGATTGCCGACGAGCGCTGCAGATTCGACCTGACTCGAGATCCAGTGGCCGACCAGCGATCGGTTCTCGCGTCGTACAGCCCGCCCGTGAAAGGCCCGATCACCAGGACCTTGCTGTTGTCCAGCATGATGGCCCGCTGCGCATTCTCCGAAACGCCAAGGCCGGCCGCGGTCGACCAAAGGCCGCTCTGGGGATCGAAGATTTCAGCAAAGGGCGCGCGGGTGTTTCCGCCACCGACCCAGACCCGGCCGTCGGCAAGCGCCACGGCGAAGTGCCCATGGCGGCTGGCCATGGGCGCCGCCACCGGCGACCACGCGTTGCTCGTGACGGCCACCGTCGCTTCAGCGAGCGCCCCTGCGAAGCGCGCCGCCACCGACGTCGACCCCAGTGATCGACCGGTCACCCATGCCCCCGACACGGTGGCCACCAGGGGCTGCGATGAGCTCCATGCCGCCTCGGCGCTAACGTCTTGCCGGCTGCCATCGGCAAAGGTGGCGGTGGCAGTGAGGCGGCGGGCAATGTCCACGCCGGTGGCCAGCGGCTGCATCGTGATCTCCAGCGCGACCGGATCGGCGCTGCTGATTGCTGTCAGGCCCGCCTCGCCCACCAGACTGCCGATGCGCGCGGCAATCCTCGCAGGGCCGGCGGCCCGGGCGCTGGCGATCCCGGTGCCGGGCCCCACGTCGACGACGCCGGGTGCGGTGCTGGACCACGAGGCGCGCTCGGTGACGTCGGCCACACTGGCGTCGCTGAAGGTCGCCTGCGCCTGCAGGCTGCGGCTGGTCGAAGTGCGCAAGTCGGCGGCGGCAGGGAGCACCTGCACGGCCGTCAGCCCCTTGAAGAAGGTCACGCCCGCCACCCGCTGGCCATTGGCCTTGAGGTAGGCGGTCAGCACGCCAGGGCCGGCCCAGCGCGCCGGCGCCGCAATCGCGACGCTTTCGCCCGCACGCAAGACCTGCGGCGCGGCTGCCAACGCACCAGCCACATGAAGATCGCCTTGCTCGGCCTCGATCGTGGCGCCGGCGAAGGGCGCCACCACGTCAGGCGTCAGCGTGAGCAGCGGCGACGCAGCGGCATCCGGGACCACGAACTGGGACCGCGTCACGACACCATCACCGTCGGCATCCAGCCACTGCCCGAACTCGGCCCCTGCAGGGGTCGCCGCATCCGGCCCGAACCAGGCTCGCAGGTTGAGGGCCAGCCGCGCGAGGTTGACACGCCTGGCTGCTGCCGCCAGCACGGCGCGCGTCGCTTCGCTGGTGATGCTGCCGTGCAGTGCAATGTCGCCCTGGACTGCTGCCAGCAGAGCACCCGTGCCAGCCGCATCGCTGCCGCTGATGACGAGGCCGGTGAGGGCCGCAAGCATGCGGTCACCCTCGCCGCGGCCGCCCAGCGCGAGCGTCGAGAAGGCGCCAAAGCGGTTGCCGCCACGGATGCCGAATGCGGCCAGCACTTCGCCCTCGGCCTGCTCTCGTGCCCGTGAAAAGGGCAGCCCATGGACGGTGACCAGGCGTGCGATGCGCGAGCGCGCCATCGTCGTCAGGACGTTGACGTTGAGCCGGGTGTCGATCGCCAGGTCGTTGAGTCCGGTCAACCGGGCCTGGCCGTCGACCACGCGCCCGCTGAACTCGTCGAGGTACGCTCCTTCAGCCGACACCTCGACCCAGGCGGCGTGCGACCGCTCGACCGTGGCAAAGTGGCCGGTCGGCGAGTCGACCCGGGCCTCGTGCGCGATACCGGTGCGCTCAAGACCGGCATCGAGTTCGCGGATGGTCACGAACGAACCCGGAACCAGCGGGCCCTTCTGTGCCAGACCTTCGGGAATAGCGAACCGCGGCGGCGGGCCGTCGTCGGCACAGTCACCGCAGGAGGTGCCCAGGCAGCCGCCGATCGATGAAGCGGCGGCGAGAACGACGACCCATCTGCTCATCCAAATCATGGCTAGGCTCCTTTCGAAGCGGCATGCACCAGGCTGGAATGGAACATGTTACGCCCCCGAACTCGGGGAAGCGTCGGCGCCTTGCAGGGCCGCGGCGGAGCGCAAGCAGCTGCCCAGAGCCCTGCGGTGCGTGGAGCTGGGACTGGACGGCGAGGGTGGACGGGCGATTTGGCGCTGTGCGAAAACCCCCGTTCATCGCCGCGATCGGGCGGCAGGCCCCGTTTCAGGCCGCCATGCGCGCCAGCACCCGGTCGACCATGACGCCGCTCCGCCCGAGGTAGTTACCCGGGTCCAGCATGGCCTGGAGCGCCGCGCGGTCGACGTGCTTGTTGATTTCCGGGTGCGCGGCCAGCAACTCGATCAGCGGCGTGTGCGTCGCCAGCGCCTGCCGGCACAGGTCGTAGACCAGGTCGTGCGCGTACTCGCGGCCGATGAACTTGCCCAGGCCCATCATCACCGCCTCGCTCATCACCAGTCCCTGCGTCATGTCGATGTTGCGGCGCATCGCCTGCGGGTCGACTTCGAGGCCTTCGACGACGGCGATCGACTGCTTGAGTGCGCCGGCCATCAGGCAGAAAGCCTCGGGCAGCACGATCCATTCGATCTCCCACGGGCCGGTGCTGCGTTCGTGGTCGGCGACCATCGCATCCATCAGCGCCGCGGCGTGCTGGCGCACGACGCTGATGGCGGCGTGGATGTAGCAGCTGCTGATGGGGTTGCGCTTCTGCGGCATCGTGCTGCTGCTGCCGCGGCCGTGGTGGTAGGGCTCGAAGACCTCGGCGACCTCGGTCTGCATCATCAGCTTGATGTCCATGCTGAGCTTGCCCAACGTGCCGCCCAGCAGGCCCAGGAAGGTGCCGCACTCGGCGATGTTGTCGCGGATGGTGTGCCAGGCGATGACCGGCTGCTGCAGGCCCAGCTCGGCGCACAGCCCGGCCTGCGTCTCCATCGCGCCGGTCTCCAGCGACGCCAGCGTGCCGGCAGCGCCGGCGAATTCGCCGACCAGCACGCGCGCCTTCAACTCGCGCAGGCGGTCCTGGTGGCGCTGCACGGCGCTCAGGATGCCGGCCATCTTGTAGCCGAAGGTCACGGGGATCGCCTGCTGCAGGTTGCTGCGCCCGATGACCGGCGTCAGGCGGTGTTCCTTGGCCCGCTGGGCCAGCGCATTGGCCAGGCGCGTGAGGTCGGCATCGACCAGCGCCAGCGCCTCGCGGATCTGCAGCACGGTGGCGGTGTCGGTGATGTCCTGCGTCGTTGCGCCCCAGTGCACGTACTCGCCCAGCTTGTCGCGGCAGAGCTGGTTGATCTGCGTCACGACGCCCAGGATCGGGTAGCCGATGCGCTCGGTCTGCTCGCGCAGGCGGTCCATGTCGATCTGCTCGAGATGGCAGTGGCTGATGATCTCGTCGGCAGCCTCCTGCGGGATCAGACCCAGCCGGGCCTGCACCTTGGCGAGTGCACGTTCGACGTCGATGTACTTGCTGGTGCGGTTCTCGTCGCTCCACACCTGGCGCATCGCGTCGCTGCTGAAGATGCCCTGGAAGATGCGCGAGTCGATGATGGTGGAAGCCATGGTGGGTGGTTGTCGAAGGTGGAGTTCAGTGACCGGCACGCGCCAGCAGGCGGCGCGCACGTTCGATGACGGGTTTGTCGACCATGCGGCCGTCGAGCTGCACGGCGCCCTGCGCGGCCCCGGCGTGGTCCGCCGCCTGCAACACGCGCCGCGCCCAGGCCACTTCATCGGCGGTGGGCACCAGGGCCTGGTGGATGGCCGCGACCTGCCGCGGATGGATGCACAGCTTGGCGGTGAAGCCGTGCGCCCGTGCGCGCGCCCATTCGGCCAGCAGCAGCGGCTCGTCGTCGATGGCCGGTGTGACGCCGGCCACCGGCGCGGCGATGCCGGCGGCGCGGCTGGCCAGCGCGATGCGGCTGGCCGCGAAGTCCAGACCGACGGTGGTCGCGAGTTCACCTTCGAGCGCCATGTCGAGTGCGTAGTCGAGCGTGCCGAAGACCAGCCGCTGCACGCCGGGCGCGGCGGCCAGGGCATCGGCGGCCAGCACGCCGGCGGCGCTTTCCACCAGCGGCAGCACCTGCAGGCCGGGCGACAAGCCCTGCAGCGCGTGCAGGACCGCGACGCCCTGCGCCTTGGGCAGCATCACCGACAGGCCGGGATGAATGGCCAGCAGTTCGCAGTCGGCAGCGAACCACGCCGAGTCCTCGGCGTTGACGCGCAACACCAGCCGATCACGTTGGGAGCAGCCTTCGACGAAGGCCGACACCGCTTGGCGCGCCGCGGCCTTGGCCGCCGGCAGCACCGCGTCCTCGAGGTCCAGCACCACCGCATCGGCACCGCTGGCCAGCGCCTTGGCAAAGCGCTCGGGGCGGTCGCCGGGAACGAAGAGGTAGCTGCGTGGTGGCTGCATGTTCAGATCGCCTGCACGGCACGCAATTCGGCGATCTCGGCAGCGCCCACGCCAAGCTCGGCCAGCACGGCGTCGGTGTGCGCGCCCAGCCCCGGCACCGCGCCGAGCTGCGGATCGCCGTCGTCCCAGCTGCCGGGCGGCAGCAGCGTCGGAATCGATCCGGCCGGCGTGCCGACCTCGCGCCAGCGGCCGCGCGCAGCCAGCTGTTCGTGCTGCCACAGGCCCGCCAGGTCGCGCAGTTCGGCGTTGGCGATCTGCGCGTCTTCCAGGCGCTGCACCACTTGCGCGTAGCTGAGCGCCGCAAAGGCCTGCACGATCAGCGCGCGCAGCGCCTCGCGGTGCGCCGTGCGCTGCGCGTTGCCCCTGAAGCGCTCGTCCTGCGCCAGCGCCGGCTGCAGCAGCACCTGGTCGCAGAACTGCAGCCACTCGCGCTCGTTCTGCAGCCCCAGCATCACGGTCTTGCCGTCGCCGCAGGGGAAAGGGCCGTAGGGGTAGATGGTGGCGTGCGCGGCGCCGGCGCGTGGCGGCGGCGTGGCGCCTTCGAAAGCGTAGTACAGCGGGTAGCCCATCCACTCGGCCATCGCCTCGAGCATGCTCAGGTCGATGCGCCGGCCCTGGCCGTCGATGTTCCTTTGCAGCAGCGCGGCCAGGATGCTGCTGTAGGCGTACATGCCGGCGGCGATGTCGGCGATCGACAGGCCGGCCTTGCTGGGCTCGTCGGGCGTGCCGGTGATCGACACGAAGCCGCTCTCGCTCTGGATCAGCAGGTCGTAGGCCTTCTTGTCGCGGTAGGGGCCGGGTGTGCGCGGGTCGTCGCCGTAACCCGAGATGTCGCAGACGATGAGGTCAGGCCGGCGCGCCTTGAGCGCCTGCCACGACACGCCCAGCCGCGCGGCGGCGCCCGGCGCCAGGTTCTGCACCACGCAGTCGGCCTTGTCGACGATGAGCTGGATCAGCAGCTCGGCCGCGCGCGGGTGCTTGACGTCCAGCGTCACGCTTTCCTTGCTGCGGTTGGTCCACACGAAGTGCGAGGCCAGGCCGCGCACGCGCTGGTCGTAGCCGCGCGCGAAGTCGCCGACGCCGGGCCTTTCGATCTTGATCACGCGCGCGCCCAGGTCGGCGAGCTGGCGGGTGGCGAACGGCGCCGCGATGGCGTGTTCGAGCGTGACGACGGTCAGGCCCTTGAGCGGTTGCATGGCGTCCCTCGTCCTTTCAGCGCAGCGTCGCCACGGCATCCATCGTCAGCCAGCCTTCGTGATCCTCGGCCCACAGCTTGACGGTATCGCCATCGCGCTGACCGTTCACTTTGAAGGCGTGCAGATCGAAGGTCGGGCGCACGGCCTTGAACCTGAAGTCGGCCACCTGCGCGTCGGGCGCGTGGCGGCGCAGCAGGTCCATCAGCAGCGTGGCGATCAGCGGGCCGTGCACGATCAGGCCCGGGTAGCCCTCGACCTCGGTCACGTACCTGCGGTCGTAG